>JABMNV010000232.1 GCA_013203475.1 Acidobacteriota bacterium | reverse complement strand
TCGCGGCGCCGGTGCGTCGTGACGTGTCGTCTCAGTTTGCCGCTCTGGTCCTGGATCACGAAGGGCGATTTCGCGTCCGTGTCGTGGTGGCGGGGCCGCTTGGTACGGCTGAAGTCGAGGCCGAAGTCGAAGCGACCTACGACCTGCGTCCGGCTCCGTGGCTGATCGGTCTGTACGTCATGCCGTTCCTGCTCGTCGGTGTGCTCTGGGTCACGCTTCTGCTGCGACGACGCGGGCTCCAGGTGCGCTGATCGTCACACCTGGACGTGAGAGGGGCCGACCTGCAACGGTGGCTCACTTGAATTGACGTCGTATTCTGCTCGCCCCCTTCGGAGCGCACCGCCTCCCACGACGTCAACTCAAGTGAGCGCCGGGCTTAGGTGCGTTGCGACCCAGTCCCGAAGCACCGCGGTGAACTCGGAGCCTGCGTCCTCGTGTGAGAAGTGGCCACAGCCGGTAAACACGTGCAAGCGGTTCCGGGGAAGCCGGCGTGCGAGCTCGTGGGCGTTCTCGACCGGCACGAAGGCATCCTCCTGGCCCCAGACAATCAACGACGGGACTGACATCGCTTCGAGCCCGCTACCGATCAAAGACAGCTCCCGCTTATAGGTGGAGATGAACGTCATCGTCCTCTCGAAGGCCGAGCGATCGCGGTTGAGGGCGAGGTACTCGGCGTAGGCGGCTGGCGACGGCGCCTGTTTTTTATAGCCGCGCTGAAAGACCTGCTTCAGATACGTGTCCGGCTTGTAGACCTTCGCGCCCAGCCACCTGAACCACGCGTACTTCATTGACCAACGGAGATCGAACGAGAAGACGGGCTCGTAGTATCCGGGGCCGTCAAAAATCACGATGCCCGACAACAGCTCGGGTCGGGTTTGTGCCAGCGACAGCGTGACCGGTACGCCGATGTCCGGTCCAACCGGGATGCAACCCTGCCAGGAAAACTGCTCGATGGTCTTCGCCAGAAAAACGGCCGCAGCGCTTGGCGAGAGCAGGTCTGGGCGTGACCCCGAAAGACCGAAACCGGGGAGATCGATAGCGAGGATCTCGAATGTCCGGCTGAGATCGTGCCAATGGGCATCCCAGCAGCGGATGCTATGTGGCAGCGAGTTCAACAGGAGCAGCTTCGGTTCACCCGAGTTGTGGTGAACGCGATAGCGCGTCTTCAGTCCGTCAATCGTCACGTACTCTGGAGTCACAGGGCTACCTCCGCAAGTCTAATCCGGTTATTGATTCTACCGGTCTACCATACGTCTGCACGACTGACGCCTGACCGCCGCCCTTGGTGGAGGGTCTATAATGCGGCCATCATGCGAATCGTCGGGATCGTTGGAAACCTCAGAAAGGCGTCGTTCAATCGACTGCTGCTCCGGGCCTGCGTGGAGTTGGCCCCGCAGGGAATGACGCTGGAAGAGGGCCTCATTGAGGGAATTCCGCTGTTCAACGAAGACGATCGGCCCAAGGGGGAACCCGAGGCAGTGTCGCGTCTGAAGGCCGTCATCGCCGACGCGGATGGGCTGCTGGTCTTCACCCCTGAGTACAACGCCGGTGTGCCTGGCGTGCTCAAGAACGTGGTGGACTGGCTCTCGGGAAACCCGTGCGTGCTCAAGGCGAAGCCCGCGGGCATCATGGGCGCCTCAATTGGCGTCCTGGGCACAGTGCGCGCACAAGCTCAGCTCCGCATTTCGCTGGAACACTGCGCGGTGCCAGTGATGCCGCAGCCGCAGGTGTACGTGGGCCTGTGTCGTGAACAGTTCGATGCCGAGGGCCGACTGTCGAACGAGAGGACCCGCGCGTTTCTCGGGGAGTACCTGAAGGCGTTCGCTCTTTGGGTATCGCGCAATGGTGGGGGGCGCCGGTAAGCCTGGGAGCCGGGGGCGACCGCACCCCGGCCGGCGAGCCAGAGGATGCCGCCGCTCTGCTACAATGGCGCAACATGCATGATCGGTTTGCCCCCCTCAGAAACGCCACGGCTACGGCGCTCCTGCACGGAGCCGGTTCGACCTCCGGTGATCTGCGCCGGGCGGTTGCCGCAGGGAGCCCTCCACCGGAGTTGGACACCCTGGTCCGGAAAATCCGTGCGCGCGCTTACACGGTGACCGATCAGGACGTGGATGCGCTCAGGGCCCGGTATTCCGACGACCAGTTATTCGAGATCATCGTCGCGGCGGCGTTCGGCGCGGCGCAGGATCGGCTCGAGGCCGCGCAGCGGGCGCTGGAGAACATATGAGGCTCGCTAATGTCGAGCGGGGCGATCGCCTCGGAGCGCGACTGCTGTATGTCATTGTGCGTATCGTGTCGGGCTTCCGCGCGCCGGACGTCGTGCGTACGTTGCAGTACCGCCGTCACCTGTTCGGACGATCGCATTCCGCGCACACGCAGGAAGTCATGCGCGGACCCTCCAAATGGTCGATCGGCGAACGTGAGGTGTTTGCGGCCTTCGTCTCCCGACTGAATCAGTGTCACTTTTGAACGAACTCTCACGCCGCGGTCGCGGCGTCCGCGCTCGGAAGTGACATCCTTGTCCGGCAAATCCTGGACGACTACACGACGGCGCCGATCGACGAGTCGCTTCGGGCTACGCTCGCACTGCTCGAAAAGATGACGCTCGATCACGGCAACCTCGGGCCTGACGACGTGCGGAGGGTGCTGCACGCCGGAGGCTCCACAGATGCCATCCAGGAGGCGCTGGAGGTGGCGTTCCTGTTCAACGTTTACGATCGGCTGGCCGACGCGATGGCGTGGCACGTGCCCGAGCGTGCCGGCGGGTTCTACCAGTCCGCTGCCAAGCGGCTCCTCAAACATGGGTACCACTGAGACACGACCTGGAGTGGATGGGGCGTTTTTCGCCCGATTCAACCTGGCGGCTCCGCACCATGCAGACACTTTGCCGTGCCTCCAGGACGATAGCCCGTATTAAGGGGTGATCGGGGACATAATCCCGGCTATCAGACGCTGAGGCCGATCACTTTGGAGCAGACTCGCTCCACCCACCAGGGCGCCAGAAGTGACGATGCGGCGCTGGCACACCGCTGTGGTCAACCAACCTACACGCCGGCCTCGCGACCGACCGCCGCAAGGTATGGGCGCCGCTCCGTCCTGAATGGCCGCATCTCTTTCAGCCGGATGCGGTCCTCGATGCGCGTCGTGCCGGAATCCCGGATGGTCAGTGCATTGATGGCCTTCTTGAAGGAGTCGAACAGGATCTTGCCAACTTCCGGTTCCGAGAGGTTCCGCAGGATTGTGGGACTCTCAAGGTCCACCGGAGTCCCCTCGAACAGATGCCCGGTCATGAAGGCTTTCACCTTGGGGTAGAGCACGTCGTAGCCGCCGACCAGCCGCAGTTCCTTCAGAAGTTGCCGGGCAAAAAACGCGACCACCGACCGATAGTCGGCCGGTCCGCCGCCGTCAAGATGGATGGTGTGGTGAATTTCCTGATCCAGCATCAGCTTGAACACGATCTCCCGCGTCTATTCCTCGGTGAATGACTTCACCGGAAGGCGCCGATTACCGAGCGCGGCCGGATCGAGGTCGTCCAGTTCCTTGAAATCCCGGTGGAACCTCCGCGGCAGCCGCGGCAGCGGAATATCAAGCGCATTCAGGTCTTTGTCCGGGTTCTCGGCATCGACCTCGACGACGATCAAATCATGGCGAACCGCACCGGGTCCCATTGGCACGCGTGCCACCACCGCAGCAGGCTGATGGATGTCGGCGACGCGCCGTGATACCCCTTCTGCCGCCACGCGAAGACTTCTTCCCGAATCTTGGCAACTAGAGGCGGAAGTAGCTTTTCGTACGCCGTCTCCCTCAGTGCTTCATCTGCCGGGAACCAGCGCTGCGATGGCACCAACTCAGCGTAGGGCGACTGCGGAAACTCTGGGTGTAAGGCCATGACCTAGTCCACAAATAGTAGACGGTCTCGAATCTAGGCGCCAATGCCGTGCCAGAGTCCACCAAGTGCGGTGTCGTTCCACCACCATAGCGACCCAATCTCTTGTGGTGAGTGCTGCCTGCGGGGTGTTGCTCTCCGCTTGCCACTTCGCGCCGCGCCAATAGGAAATTTGCCCGGCTTCCAGAGACCGAATGCCAACGTCATTGCCGAGCGACTGGGACACCACTCACAAGATTAAAAACAGACGACACCAAGTGCCATCGACATCTCAGGTTGCGGATGGTCCTGACCCATCATCTCGGCGGGGCTGAAGCCCACTCCCCGCGCGGTGTCACCACGGCGAGAATCGGGCTGAAGCGTACTAGTGATGAAGGCGGAACTGCATCTGCAGGGTGATCATCACACGGACCGGTTGATCGTTGAGGCGACCGGGCTTGAACTCCCACGACTGCACGGTATCCATGGCCGCCTCATCGAGACCGTGTCCCAGGCCCTTCACCACACGAGACGCTTCAATCGTACCGTCTGCCGCGACGACCGCCTCGAGTTCCACGATGCCCTCCACCTTGGCGCGCATCGCCTCAGGCGTGTACCTGGGACTGGACTGCCGGGTCACCGTGGGCATCCTCAGGCCGGGAGTTCCCACCTTGTAGGCGCCCTTCCCGAAGTTGTCGTCCTGTCCGGCCTGCCCCACCTGTGCCTCAGCCGCCGGGCTGTGATCGCGGCGTTGGAGCCCACACCGCGCCATCGAATGGCACAGACCTTCTGAGGTAACCTTTCCGCCATGACCCGCACTCACCGCATCGTCCGTTCTGGCTGCTTTGCCGCCGTGGCGCTCAGTTTGATCACACTGTCGGCAGCCACGCCTACCGAAAACTGGCCCGGCTTCCGGGGCCCGAACGCCAACGGCGTCGCCGACGCCCCCGACGTGCCGCTGACGTGGTCGAAGACCGACAACGTCACGTGGTCTATCGACATTCCTGGTCGAGGATGGTCCTCACCGATCATCTGGAACAACGTCGTGTACTTGACGTCGGCCATCAGCGGCAAGTTGTTCAAGCAGCCGTCGCCGGGCCTCTACGGTAACGACTACATCGCCGAGTTGCGCGCGCAAGGAGTGTCGGCGGCCGAAACGAGTCGTCTGGTACGAGCACGCGACAACGAGCTCCCAGAGGAGTCCGATGAAATCCGCTACATGGTCTATGCCTACAACACGCAGACCGGCGCGATGCTCTGGGAACGTGAGGCACATAAAGGATTACCGTTTGGCGGACGCCATCGAAAGAACACCTACTCTTCGGAAACGCCGTTTACTGATGGCGAACGTCTGTACGTGTCGTTCGGCCAGAACCTTGGCGTGTTCTGCTACTCCCTCGACGGCACGTTGCTCTGGAAGAAGCAGTGGCCACCGCAGCCGATCTATCTCGATTTCGGCACCGCCTCGTCACCCGTGGTCCACTCCGGCAAGGTGTTTTTGCTGCAGGACAGCGAGAAGGAATCATTCCTGACGGCACTCGATGCCAAGACCGGTGAAGAGCTCTGGCGCACGGCGCGCTCGTCACGGGGCCTGCTGCACTCGTCGTGGAACACGCCGTACATCTGGCAGCATGACCAGCGCACGGAGGTGGTGACCACGGGTCATGGTTCCGTCCGCTCGTACGATCTCGACGGCCAGGAACTCTGGCGCATCACGACTCCTGGCACCACCATGCCCACGCCGTCGGCGTTCGCGGCCAACGGGATGCTCTTCGTCGGCACTGGGGCACAAGGCGGCGACGCCAGCCGACCGGTCTACGCGGTCAAACCGGGAGCGACAGGTGACATCTCGCTGTCGGGCGACGCCACCAGCAACGAGTTCATCGCCTGGTCCCATCCGCGTGCGTCGGGCTATACGCCGTCGCCCATCTTCCATAGCGGCCGGATGCACCTCGTTCATGACACCGGCATCATGGCCGTGCTCGACGCAGAGACAGGCGAGGAGCTCTACAAGGCCCGTGTCGGTGGCGTCGGTCATACCTTTTCGGCTTCGCCCATCGCCATCGGCAACCGGCTCCTGTTTCTTGACGAAGAGGGCACCACGGTCGTCGTCGAACCCGGTGCCGAGTACAAGGAAATCGGCCAGAACGTCCTGGACGAAATGTCGCTCGCCTCACCGGCCGTCGCGGGTAACGCCATCTACATCCGAACCGAAACTAAGTTGTACCGAATCGGGTGAGGACCCCAGGACCCCCAGGACCTCTGGACCCCATATAATCCGTGGATGATCGGCACTGAGGTTCTGCACTACCGCATCCTTTCGCAACTCGGCAGCGGAGGGATGGGGGTCGTCTACGAGGCGGAAGATACGAAGCTGAACCGACGGGTCGCCCTGAAGTTTCTGCCTGAGTCCCTCAGGCTCTCGCCCGAATCGACCGAACGATTCGAGCGTGAATCCAAGCTGGCCGGATCGCTGAGTCATCCGAACATCTGCACGGTCCACGAAAGCGGCATCTTCGAAGGTCGCCACTTCTTCGTCATGGAGTTGCTTGAGGGGGATTCGCTCAAGAGCCTTATTCGCGGCGAACCGCTCCAGTTGGAGCAGATTCTCGACGTCGGCTGCCAGATCGCCGACGCGCTCGACACGGCTCACACCAAAGGCATCGTCCATCGCGACCTCAAGCCAGCCAACATCTTTATCACCACTCGCGGGCAGGCCAAGCTCCTCGACTTCGGG
>JABMNV010000231.1 GCA_013203475.1 Acidobacteriota bacterium | reverse complement strand
TACGTTCGGGGTCGCGCTGGCGTCTGGCGCGACGTTTGGCGAGGCCGCGCGGCTCGCCAACTACGCCGGCGGCCTCGTCGTGATGAAGCGCGGCACGGCGACCGTGTCTGCGAGGGAACTGTCGGCGGCGATCTCGTGATTTGTTCTGACTCTCAACTCCTTGAGCGTGTGACCGCAGACCGACGTGAAGGCAAGATGATTGCGTTCGCGAACGGGTGTTTTGATCTGTTGCATGTCGGTCACGTGCGGTATCTGCAGGGCGCTCGGGCCGAAGCGGACCGGCTCGTGGTGGCCGTCAACGCCGATGTGTCCGTGCGCGGTTTGAAAGGCGAGGGCCGCCCCATTCTCGACGAGTCTGCGCGGGCGGAACTGGTGAGCGCCCTCGCGTGCGTCGACTACGTCGTGCTGTTCCCCGACCGCACGGTGGACCGGTTGCTCACCGTGCTCAAGCCCGACGTGCACTGCAAGGGGACCGACTATACGGTCGAGACCGTGCCGGAACGTGAGACGGTGTTGGCGTATGGCGGCCGGATCGCGATCGTGGGCGACCCCAAGGAGCATTCGACAAAAGAGCTCCTGGCGAACATCGGGAACGAAGGATGAATCCCAGCGACCCGGCCCGCGTCCTCGTCGTGCGCCTGGGCTCGCTGGGTGATCTCATCCACGCACTGCCAGCCGTCGCGGCCTTGCGAGCGTCATGGCCGCGTGCGGAAATCGACTGGGTGGTGGAGCGCCCGCACGCCGAGTTGTTGGCGTTGGTGCCCCTGCTGTCGCGCGTCATCGTGATGGGGGAGCGAAACGTCGGCGGGTGGATGTCGACGGTTCGCACGCTGCGCGCACGCCACTACGACATGGCGATCGACCTGCAGGGGCTCGTCAAGTCTGCGGTCATTGCCCGTTTGTCGCGCGCCCGTCGGGTCGTCGGCTTCGACCGCGCGGCACTGCGCGAGCCTGCCGCGAGGTTCTTTTACACCGAGACCGTACAGGTGGGCGAAGGCCGGCATGTGATCGACAAAAACCTGGCGCTCGCGGCATCGCTGGTGGCATCGGGGGAACGGCCCGGCACGGCGCTGAGGCCTTCGGAGTTGAGTTTCCCTCTTCGCAGAACAGACTCGCCGGCGCTCGATTCCCTCCGCGCTCAAGGTGTCGGCGACTTCGCCGTGATCAACCCCGGCGCGGCCTGGCCCAACAAGCGTTGGCCGCCGGAAAAATTCGCGGGGGTCGCGCGCGCCATCCATGCCAATCATGGGTGGACGTCGGTCGTTCTGTGGGGCCCGGGTGAGGAGTCCGTCGCGCGGGCGATCGTCGACCAGGCCAGCGGGACTGCCGTTCTCGCGCCTGAGACCACGCTGGCGGACCTGGTGGCGATCGCGCGCGCGGCCAGACTCTTTGTGTCGGGAGACACTGGCCCCTTGCACATCGCCGGGGCCACCGCCACGCCCATCGTCGCCCTCTTCGGGCCGACGACGCCGACGCGAAACGGTCCGTGGGATGATCGGGATGTGTCGATCAGCCGGTATGAGTCGTGTGTGTGCCATTACAAGCGGGTGTGTCAGCGACCCGGGGCGTGGTGTCTCGATGCGATCACGGTTGACGAGGTCGACACCGCGGTGACGCGCCGCCTGGGGGGCGCGTCGTGATGATGAAACTGGCCCGCCTGCGGGTCCCGCTTGGGTTTGCGTCGTTTCTTGGCGCCTTCTGGCTGGCATCGCCCACGACTGAGTCGCTGGTTGCCGGGGGAGTCGTGGCGCTGGCGGGGCAGGCCGTGCGGGTGTGGGCTGCGGGGCACATCGAAAAGGGCCGCGAGGTGACCCGCTCGGGGCCGTATCGCCACATGCGGCATCCCCTCTATGTCGGGTCGGCCATCATGGCGACTGGCTTCGGCATTGCGTCGGCCAGTCTCTGGACCGCTGCCGTCGTGCTGGCCTACTTCGCGGTCACTTACGTGGCGGCCATTCGCACGGAAGAAGCGAGGCTGGACGCCAAGTTCGATGGCGAGTACTCCGCCTACAAGGAGGGCCGAGCGACTGAAGTCGTCCGCCGGTTCAGTGTGCAGCGCGCGTTCGGGATGAATCGCGAGTATCGTTCGATGGCAGGACTGGCGGCGGCGCTGGCGCTGCTGTGGCTCAGGACGTGAGTAATGGTGCTGGGTGCTGGGTGCTTGTCACCGCACCCATGCAGATGGCATACTCGTTTGGTTGTCGGCACGGGCGGTTAGCTCAGCGGTAGAGCTCCGGCCTTACACGCCGGCTGTCACAGGTTCGAATCCTGTACCGCCCACCAGCTGAATTTGGGAGTTGGGGAAATGCGGAAC
>JABMNV010000230.1 GCA_013203475.1 Acidobacteriota bacterium | reverse complement strand
TCCAGGAGACGACTCGCGTGCTGACTGAGGCGTCTATCTCGGGCAAGATTGATTACCTGCGCGGACTGAAGGAAAACGTGACGATGGGGCGGCTGATTCCAGCCGGCACCGGTTTCGACGTCTACCGTCATGTCCGGATCGCGCCGGACGAGCCACCGCCACCGCCGCCGCCGTCTCCGGAAGAACTGGAACTGCAGCGGGAGATGGACGACTTGACCGATGCGGACTACATGTCCCGGGACGACGGCGAATAGGCCGACCTGGAAACTTCTCCACACATTCACGGGCGCGGCTGTTGACAGCCGCGCCCGTGCTGTTTCTGGGGCTGCCATAATCCACGCTGTGACGGCTGCAGTGCGGTCCACGCACAGCCGAGTGCCGTGCTACTCTGGCCTGCCCCTCTGAGGCTGGATGGGGCCGTATGGGAAGGAGCCCTCATGTCTACTATCTATCGCCACCGGTCGCTGCGCGGCTGGGTCATGCTCGGCACTGTGGCCACCATCATGTTTGGGGCCACGGCCCTCGCGGCACGTCAGGCACGGTCTGCGCCCGCTGTCATGCAGAAGACCGACCAAAAGAACGACGAAGAATATACGAAGAGAATCATCGACAACACGCCAGACCAGCGGATGCAAATCGAGCTGGTCAATCATCTTCCGGCCTCGGCCACCGTGCCAACGCCGTTGAAGATCCTGGGCTACATCCCTGGCGAGAACGGCAATCTGACGTACTCGGCCGAGGTGTACAGGTACCTGGACGCCCTCGACGCGGCTTCAGGGCGAGTCACGTGCTGGTCAATCGGTCAGACCGAAGAGGGACGGGACACGCGAGCCTGCGCGGTCGCTGATGAGGCAACGATCGCGTCCCTGGATCGGTACAAACAAATCACGGCGCAGCTGACGGACCCGCGCAAGACGACTGATGCAGAGGCGGCCACGCTGATTGCCACGGGAAAGCCGATCTACTGGGCGACAGGCAGCATCCACTCGGGCGAGACCGGCTCGGTGGAGATGTTGATGGAACTCGGCTACCGGCTGGCGGTGGAAGAGTCGCCGTTCATTCAGACGATCCGTAACAACATCATCACCGTCTTCACGCCCACCACCGAAGTGGACGGACACGATCGCCAGGTGGACAACCAACGGGCGATCCGCGCCGGCCAGACTCCGCCGTCGATGGTGTATTGGGGCAAGTATGTGGCGCACGATAACAACCGTGACGGCATTGGCAAGGGCCTGAATCTGACGCAGAACGTGCTGCGCACGTTTCTCGATCTACACCCGCAGGTGTTGCACGACCTCCACGAGTCGGTGAACCTGCTGTATGTCTCAACGGGGACGGGGCCGTATAACCCGATCGTCGATCCGATCCAGATCAGTGAGTGGTGGCTGCTGGCGCAGCACGAAGTGCTCGAACTGACCAAGCGTGGCGTGCCTGGCGTGTGGACCTACAACTATTACGATGGCTGGGTCCCGAACTACATGTTCTGGATTGGCGTGTCGCACAACGCGATCGGCCGATTCTACGAGACGCAAAGCGGCGGCAACACGGGCGCCAATGGTGCTCAGGTCAGCACGCCTGGATCGAGCAGTCGCGAGTGGTACCGCCCCAACCCGAATCCTGGGGACGTCAAGTGGAACCTGCGTTCGAACGTGAACATGCAGCAGTCGGCCTTGCTCATCTCCTTGAACAACGTCGCGCGGAACAAGGAACAGTTCCTTGAAAACTACTGGCTGAAGATGAAGAACGCGGTGGAGAGCGGCAAGACGGTGGCGCCGCATGCGTATGTGATTCCTGCCGGCCAGCGCGGCAAGGGCGCGGTCGCCAAGTTGGTGAACCTGATTCGCGACGAGGGGGCCGACGTCAGCGTCGCGAGCCAGGCGTTCAAGGCCGGCACCGTCGACGTGGCCGCCGGTGACTACGTGGTCCGCATGGATCAGCCGTACCGCGGCATCGTCGAGATGTATCTCGGCGTGCAGTGGTATCCGGCCGACAATCCGCGTCCGTATGACGACACGGGTTGGAGTATGCCGCTCCTCCACAACGTGACCGTCAATCGCGTGGACGACAACAGCATCCTGGCGCAGGCGATGACGACGTTGACCGCGAACGCGGCGGCGCCAGGATCGATCACGGGAACCGGGTCCACCCTTGTCGTCGACCACACGACCGATACGTCGCTGATGACCTTCCGAGTGAAGAATGCCGCCGTGAAGATGTCTGCGGCCGAGCAGGCATTCGAGGTTGGCGGCCACAGGTTCGCACCGGGCGCGTTCGTGATTCAGGGGGCTGATCGCGCCGCGATGGCAGCTTCTATCCGCGAACACGGTCTCCAAGCTTGGGCGGTTGATGCCTTGCCGTCGACCGTGACCATGCACGACCTGGATCTGCCTCGGGTGGGGTACATCCACAGTTGGGCGAATACCCAGGAAGAGGGCTGGGTCCGGATGGGACTCGACAAGATGGGTGTGTCGTACACGTACTTCGGCGACAACGAGGTGCGAAGAGGCAATCTGCGTGACCGCTTCGACGTGATTTTGTATCCGGGCGCCCCCGTCCAGATCGATGGTGGCGAGATGCCAATCGGCGGTGCGCCGCAGCCCTACAAGAAGAGCGTCCTGACACCGAACGTGGGGACGCCGGACGAAACAGACGATCGTCGTGGCGGACTTGGCCGTGACGGGGTTCGCGAGTTGCAGAACTTTGTTGAGGCGGGCGGCGTGTTGATCACCGAGGGGCAGACGACGGAGGCACTGGTGGATTTCAGAATGGCCCCCGGCGTCAGCGTGGCGGATACCACAGGGGCATATGTCCCTGGTGCCGTCATGAAGACACTGCTCGGTGACAAGACCAATCCGATTCTCTATGGCTATGATCAGGACGCGTTGGCCGTGCTCATCAAGAACGGCCCAGCGCTTCAGGTCGGCGGCTCCGGCGGCGGCGGCCGGGCGGCGTTGCCCCCCGGCGTGGGTGGCGGCAACCTTCAACCGATGGCGGCGCCCGCCCAGTTGACGACCCTGGACGGCTCACCGGCGCCGAGGCCGATGGGGACGGCACCGGCGCGCGGTGGCGGCGGCGGTCGCGGTGGCTTTGCGGGCGGTGGCCGAGGCGGTGGCCGTGGTGGTGGCCGTGGTGGTGGCCGCGGTGGAGCTGGTGCGTCAACGACTGGGCCGCGCGTGTTGCTGTCGTATCCGGACGACCCTTCCGACCTGCTGCTGTCAGGCGAACTC
>JABMNV010000229.1 GCA_013203475.1 Acidobacteriota bacterium | reverse complement strand
GATCGATATCTTCGAACCGACGCCGCAGACGGTGGACGCGCTGATGAAGCTCGACCTCCCGGCAGGTGTTGACGTCGAAATCAAGGCGTTCGGGAAGGAACATAAATAATGGTCAACGGAATCATTGGGCGAAAGCTGGGCATGACCCAGATCTTCCTGCCGGACGGCACGGCCGTCCCGGCCACGGTGATCAAGGCCGGTCCATGCGTAGTGGTCCAGGCCAAGACGCCGGCGACCGACGGCTACGAGGCCGTGCAGCTGGGACTGGTCGATGACTCGCCAGCGGCCTCGAACAAGCCCATGGAAGGGCATTTCAAGAAGGCTGGCGTGCCGCCGACTCGCATCGTGCGTGAGATGAAGGTGGTTGCGGGCGGTGCCGCGGTGAAGGCCGGCGATGCCGTGCTCGTCAACATGTTCAACGTGGGCGACCGCGTGGACGTGACAGCGAACGGTCGAGGCAAAGGCTTCCAGGGCGTGGTCAAGCGCCATGGGTTTGCCGGTGGTGTGGCCACGCACGGCTCGATGTTCCATCGTGCGCCGGGCTCGATTGGCGCTTCGTCGTATCCGTCACGTGTCGTCAAAGGCATGCGCGCGGCCGGCCGGATGGGTGGCAAGCGCATCACCACGCAGAACCTGAAAGTGGTGAGTGTCGATGCCGAGCAGCATTTGATTGTGCTTCGGGGGGCCGTTCCAGGAGCGCCCAACAGTGTGGTGCTGGTGCGTCAGCCCGCGGCCAAGAAGAAAGATCCGCAGCCGCAGCCTGTCAAGGCCAAGAAGGGCAAGAAGTAGGTTCGGGGAACTGTCATGACTTTAGACGTAGTGAACTCGCAGAATCAGAAGGTCGGCGACGTCGACCTGAACGATGCGGTCTTTGGCGGGACCATCAAGAAGGATCTCGTCTGGGCCTCTGTCGTTCGGCAGAATGCCTCTGACCGCGCCGGCACCCACGCGACCAAGAACCGCGCGTTGGTGAGTGGCGGCGGCCGGAAGCCGTACAAGCAGAAGGGGACCGGGCGTCCGCAGGCTGGTTCCACGCGGTCGCCGCTGTGGCGAAAGGGTGGCACCGTGTTTGGCCCTCAGCCGCGCAGCTATGACTTCCATCTGTCGAAAAAGGTCGAGCGGGGCGCGCTGCGGGCGGCGTTGCAGACCAAGCTCAAGGATGGCGTGATTATCGTGGTTGATGAGCTCAAGCTCGGCGAGATCAAGACGAGGGCGGCGGCCGAGTTGTTGGCCTCGCTTGGCGTCACGGGAAAGACGCTGATGATTGACGTCAAACTTGACGACAACTTGGTGCTGGCGTCGCGCAATCTTCCGGGCGTTCGGATGGTGCCGAGTGGCCGGCTGACCGCACGGGATGTCATGGATACCAGGCGCATTGTGGCCACGCGCGCCGCAGTGGAGCGCCTGCAGGAGGTGCTGGGATGAAGACGACACGCATTATTCGTCGTCCTGTCGTCACGGAGAAGACCACGCTGGCCCGGGAAGCCGGTGGAGTGATGGTGTTCGAGGTGGCCCGCGAGGCGACCAAGGTGGATATTCGTCGGGCAGTTGAAACGTTGTTCGGCTCGAAGGTGGCCGCGGTGCGCACGGAGATCATGCACGGCAAGATCAAGCGCCAAGGCCGTTTTTCGGGACAGCGACCGGATTGGAAAAAGGCATGGGTCCGGCTCAAAGCCGGCGAGAAGATGCCTGAGTTCCTGGAAGGGGCCTAAGGATCATGGCGATTCGTAACTACAAGCCCACCTCGCCGGCGCGCCGGTTTTACAGTGTGCAGACGTTCGACGAGATTACCTCGACGACGCCGCATAAGCCGCTGTTGGAACCGCTGCACCGATCGGGGGGCCGTAATAACAAGGGTGAAATCACGATTTGGTGGCGTGGCGGCGGACACAAACGCAACTATCGCGTCATCGACTTCAAGCGCAACAAGTTCGATATTCCCGGCAAGGTCGCGACGGTCGAGTACGACCCGAACCGCAGTGCCCGGATCGCGCTCATTAACTACGCTGATGGTGAGAAGCGCTACATCCTGCATCCGCTTGGACTCAAGGTGGGGGACCCCATCATGTCTGGCGACGGTGTCGATATTCTGCCGGGCAATTGCCTGAAGCTGAAGTTGATTCCCTTGGGCACGATGGTGCACAACGTCGAGCTCAAGGTCGGCAAGGGCGGGCAGATTGCCCGGTCGGCCGGCTCCGGGGTGCAGGTGGTGGCAAAAGATGGCGACTACGCCTCGGTGAAGATGCCGTCCGGAGAGATTCGACGCATCAACAGCGACTGCTTGGCCACCATCGGTCAGGTGGGCAATCTCGACCACGAGAACGTCTCGCTCGGCAAGGCTGGTCGGAATCGGTGGCTGGGGCGACGGCCGCACGTGCGGGGTGTGGTCATGAACCCGGTCGATCACCCGCATGGCGGCGGTGAAGGAAAATCGTCGGGAGGTCGGCATCCGGTCACGCCGTGGGGCGTTCCGACCAAGGGCTACAAGACGCGCCGTAACAAGCGCACGGATTCGTTCATCGTGGAACGGCGGAAGAAGTAGTTATGGGCAGATCACTCAAGAAGGGGCCGTTTATCGACCTGCACCTGCTCGAAAAGGTGGAAGGGATGAACCGGCAGAACGAGAAGAAGGTCATCAAGACCTGGTCGCGCCGGTCAACGGTGGTGCCAGAGATGATTGGACACACCGTGGCGGTGCACAACGGCAGGAAGTTCATTCCCGTGTATCTGACCGAGAACATGGTTGGGCACAAGTTGGGTGAGTTTTCGCCGAGCCGGACGTTCAAAGGCCACACGACCAAGGCAGACAAGGCCGCGTCTGGCAAGGGAGTCCGGTAATGGTGCAGGCACAGGCAACTGCCAAGTACGTGCGGACATCGGCGCAAAAGGCCGGACTGGTGCTGGACTTGATCCGCGGCTGTGATGTGAACGGGGCCTTGGCGACGCTGACCTTTTCGCGCAAGCGGGTGGCGAGGGACATCGAAAAGGTGTTGCGGTCCGCCATGGCGAATGCGGAACGGGCTGAGGGGTTTGGCGGCGATATTGAGCGATTGTTCGTGGCGGCCTGTTTTGCGGATCAGGGCCCGAGCATGAAGCGGGTGCGCCCTGCGCCGATGGGCCGGGCGTTCCGTGTCGTGAAACGCACTGCGCACTTGACGGTGGCGGTGGCCGAGCGCGCAGCGAAGAGGGTGGGCGCCAGTGGCGGCACCGGTTCGGCGACTTCCAAGGCACGCGCCTCGCGCGTGGCCGGCAGTAAGAAGGGGGCCAGCGCGACGAGCGCGGTCACGACCACGGCGACGCCAGAAGCGAACGCTGGAACGGAGACGGAGTAGCACATGGGTCAGAAAGTTCATCCGTACGGATTCCGGCTCGGGTTCAACAAGACCTGGCAGTCACGTTGGTTTGCTGATCGCGATTACGCCAAGTTGCTGCATGAAGATCTGAAGTTGCGCGGCGATCTCAAGAAGCGGTTCGCGCACGCAGGTGTGTCGCGCATCGATATTGAACGTGCGGCCAACAAGCTCAAGGTCGACATTCACACGTCGCGGCCGGGCATCATCATTGGTCGCAAGGGCACCGAGGTCGACAAGCTGCGGTCGGAGTTGACGAAGGCGACCGGATGTGAGGTGTTCATCAATATCCTCGAAATCCAGAAGCCAGAGCTTGACGCTCAGTTGATTGGCGAGTCGGTGGCGATGCAGCTCGAAAAGCGCGTGGCGTTCCGCCGCGCGATGCGAAAGGCTGTGGAATCGGCGCTGCGCTTTGGCGCCAAGGGTATCAAGGTGCGAGTGTCGGGACGGCTCAACGGTGCTGAAATTGCCCGGTCGGAGTGGTATCTGCACGGGCAACTGCCACTGCAGACATTGCGGGCGGATATTGACTATGGATTTGCGCAGTCCTTCACCACCTACGGCACGATTGGCGTGAAGGTGTGGCTGTATAAGGGCGAGCGGCTCACGCCGCGCGTCGGGCGTGAAGAAGAGTATCGCCAGCCGCGTCGCGCGGCCCGGGCATAGAGAGAGACCGAGGACATCGTTATGTTGATGCCAAAGAAGGTCAAGTATCGGAAACAGCAGCGCGGTCGGATGCGCGGCAAGGCGTACCGTGGAGGCACGGTGGCGTTTGGCGACTTTGGGCTCATGGCCCTGGAGCCCTGCTGGATGACGGACCGTCAGATTGAAGCGGCCCGTGTGGCGATGACGCGCGGCGTCAAGCGTGGCGGCAAGATTTGGATTCGGGTGTTCCCCGATAAGCCGATTACGAAGAAGCCTCAGGAAGTCCGAATGGGCAAGGGCAAGGGGTCTCCTGAAGGTTGGGTGGCGGTCGTCAAGCCGGGGCGGATCCTGTTTGAGATGGAGGGCGTGTCGGAGATCGACGCGCGCGCCGCGATGCGCTTGGCGCAGGCAAAGCTTCCGATCAAGACCAAGTTTGCTATGCGCTTCCTCGAGGAGAAGGTGTCATGAAGGTGACAGAACAAGTCGCAGAACTTCGCGTCCTGTCGGTTGAGGATCTGCAGCTGCGCGCAGCCGACCTCGAAGAGCAGGCATTTCGGACGCGAATTCAAGCGTCCATGGGCCAGACGGAGTCGGCAAACAAGATGCGGCCGATTCGTCGGGAGTTGGCGAGAATTCAGACGCTGCTTCGTGAGAAGGGTGTCAGGTACTGACTATGGCGAAGGCAGAGATTACGGGCAAGGTTGTCAGCGACAAGATGCAGAAGACGGTGGTGGTGACCACCATCCGTCAGGTCCGCGACGAGCGGTATGGCAAACAGCTCAAGCGCACGACCCGATACATGGCGCACGACGAAAAGGGAGAGGCCAAGGTTGGCGATCTCGTGGCGATTGTGGCGGCGCGGCCACTGAGTCGGAGCAAGCGCTGGGTTGTAACGCGGATTGTGGAACGCGCCCGGCTGTAAGCCGGCGTAGACCAGACCGTTTGTAGGTATCAGGAAAAGACCAAGAGGCACGACCCATGATTCAAATGCAATCGATTCTCGATGTGGCCGACAATTCGGGCGCACGCAAGATTTCCGTGATCAACCCTATCGGTGGATCGACGGGCCGCTACGCGGGCCTCGGGGACATCGTGACCGCGTCCGTCAAGGAAGCGACGCCGGACTCCAAGAATGTGAAAAAGGGCCAGGTGGTGAAGGCCGTCATCGTCCGCACCAAGAAAGAGACGCGGCGCAGTGACGGGTCCTACATCCGGTTCGACCGGAATGCGGCAGTCATTGTGAACGCTGAAGGCGAGCCCGTCGGCACCCGTGTATTCGGCCCCGTGGCGCGTGAACTACGTCAGCGCCGGTTCATGAAGATCATCTCGCTGGCACCGGAGGTGCTCTGATGGGGGTGCTTAAGAAGAACGACAACGTCCTGGTGATTGCCGGGCGTGATAGGGGCAAGCGCGGTCGGGTCCTGCGAGTGGTGCCCGCCACGAACGGCGTGGTGGTGGAAGGCGTGAACATCATGAAGCGCCACACCAAGCCCAATCCTCAGAAGAACGTGAAGGGCGGCATCGTCGAGCGTGAGACGACGATGGATGCGTCCAAGGTGCAAGTGCTCTGCCCCCAGTGCGGCGAGCCGGCGCGGATTGGACATCAGTTGCTCGAAGATGGTCGGAAGGTGCGGATTTGCCGCAAGTGCAAGGGAGTGGTGGACAAATGAGCCGCCTAAAAGAGCGTTACATCAAGGACGTCGTACCGGCGTTGACCAAGGAATTCGGCTACACCAACGTGATGGCCGTGCCAAAGATCAGCAAGATTGTGGTCAACATGGGACTCGGCGAAGGCACAACAAACGGCAAGATTGTCGATACTGGTGCCGAAGAGTTGGGCAAGATCACAGGGCAGAAGGCTGCCGTGACCAAAGCCAAGAAGTCGATCGCACAGTTCAAGGTGCGGCAGAACATGCCCATCGGTGCGATGGTGACGCTGCGTGGGCAGCGGATGTACGACTTTCTCGACCGGCTGATTGCCGTGGCGTTGCCTCGAGTTCGAGACTTCCGTGGTATTTCACCGCGTGGGTTTGATGGACGCGGCAACTACACGCTGGGCCTTCGAGACCAGCTGATTTTCCCGGAAATCGACTACATGAAGGTCGATAAATCGCGTGGAATGAATATTTCCGTGGTGACAACAGCATCAACGAACGAAGAGGGGCGGCGCTTGCTGCAACTCATCGGGATGCCGTTTCGCCAGAACCAGAATTAGTTCGACACGAGACTTAGGACAGGACGATATCGATGGCCACCACTGCAAAATGCGTCAAGGATGCCCAGGGGCTGAAGTTTGAGGTACGGCGCCGGAACCGTTGCCGGAAGTGCGGCCGACCGCGCGCGTATATGCGCAAGTTCGCACTATGTCGCCTCTGCTTCCGTGAACTCGCGCTGCGCGGCGAAGTCGCCGGCGTGATCAAGAGCAGTTGGTAGGCTCGAAGTATTCGACAGACTGAAGGACGACTGACATGACCGATCCGATCGCAGACATGCTGACCAGGCTCAGGAACGCCGTACGCTCGCGCCATGCGCGCGTGGACGTGCCGACCTCCACCTTGAAGGCCGAGATTGCGCGCATTCTTGAGCGCGAAGGGTATATCCATGGTTTCAAGATGATGGAGCCTGCCGAGGAAATCGGCGGGTTTATCCGCATCTTTCTCAAGTATGGCCCTCGCGGCGAGACGGTCATCACGGGAATCAGCCGGGTGAGTCGCCCGGGTCGCCGTGTGTATTTCGGCCGCAATGATGTGCCGAAGGTGATGGCGGGTCTTGGGACCAGCATTCTCACCACCTCGCATGGCGTCATGACGGGCCGCGACGCTGTGAAGGCGGGCGTCGGCGGCGAAGTACTCTGCAATATTTGGTGAGAATGCATATGTCTCGAATTGGGAAGAAACCGATACCACTGCCCGCGGGCGTCACCATCAAGGTGGGGACCGACCTCGTCGAGGTCAAAGGACCGAAGGGGACACTCTCGCAGTTGGTGCCGCCTGGGATTCGTTTTGAGCAACAGGGCACCGAGCTCGTGGCCGTGCCAGAAAGCGACGATAAGGCGCTCGGCAAGTTCCATGGTTTGGCCCGCAGCTTGATGGCGAACGCGGTGACGGGGGTGTCTGAAGGATTCAAGCGTGAACTGGACATCGTGGGGGTCGGGTATCGCGCGGAACTCAAGGGCACCCAGGTCATCTTTGCGCTCGGGTATTCGCATCCGGTGATTTTCGACGTGCCGAAGGGCATTGATGTGGCGGTCGACAAACAGACACACATCACGGTGACGGGCGTGGACTGCCAGTTGGTGGGGCAGGCGGCGGCGAATATTCGCCGACTGCGTAAGCCCGACCCGTACAAGCAGAAGGGCGTTCGGTACATGGGCGAAGTGCTGAAGAAGAAGGTTGGCAAAACAGGCGCGTAGCGCACTGTTGGCCTGAAGAAACCGGGGCGTAATTATGAAGATTCGAACCAAGAAAGATCGTCGCGAGCGCATTCGACTGCGCCAGCGTAAGCGGATTACCGGCACGGCTGAACGTCCGCGTCTGGCGGTGTTCCGATCGGTGTCCCACATCTATGCGCAGGTGTTTGACGACCAGGCCAGCCAGACGTTGGCTGCCGCGGCAACGACCGAACCTGGCCTGACGGCGACGTTCACGGGCGACGTGCGCGGTGGGAACAGGGCTGGTGCTGAAGCGATTGGGCGGATTATCGCGGAGCGCCTGAAAGAAAAAGGCATCACCCGAGTGGTGTTTGACCGAGGTGGATATCTGTATCACGGGCGCGTGCGTGCGGTCGCTGATGCCGCCCGGGCAGCGGGCATCGAGTTTTAGGCCGGGGACTGAGAGCACATATGGAATTTCGCGAAAAAATTGACGGGTCCCAGATGGACCTGAAGGACAACGTCATCAGCATCAGCCGTGTGACGAAGGTCGTCAAAGGCGGCAAGAACATGAGCTTTAGCGCGTTGGTGGTCGTCGGTGACGGCGCTGGCGTGGTGGGGTTCGGGATTGGGAAGGCCAAGGAAGTGCCGTCCGCGATCAAGAAGGCCATTGAGGCCGCCAAGAAGGCGTTGATTCGTGTGCCAATGACGGCGTCATCGATTCCGCATCCCATCATTGGGAATTTTGGTGCCGGTTCCGTGATGCTCAAACCCGCGCAGGATGGCACGGGCATCATTGCCGGAGGCGCGGTGCGCGCCGTGGTGGAAGCGGCGGGCATTCACAACGTGGTGACCAAATCGCTGGGCTCGCCCAATGCACACAATGTGGTACGGGCGACGTTTGCCGCCCTGGGTGCACTGAGGGATCCAGCGACGGTGGCGCGGCTGCGCGGTAAAGAGCTCGAAGATTTGGTGGGAGCGTAAGTGATGACGCGGTTGAAAGTGACGCAGTTAAAGAGTGCGATTGGCTTTGACAGGGCCCAGGCTACGGTCCTGCGTTCGCTGGGGCTGCGGCGGATTCGGCACACGGTCGAGGTGGAAGATACCCCGTCGATGCGCGGCATGCTGCTCAAGGTTCGGCATTTGATACAGGTCGAAGAAAGCGTCAAGGAGTAACGAATGTCTCTGAATAATCTGCGTCCTCCCAAGGGCGCCAAACACAGCAAGACGCGCCTCGGACGCGGTCATGGTTCTGGCACAGGCAAGACGGCTGGCCGCGGCCACAAGGGCGCGCAGTCCCGGTCGGGTTTTAGCTTCAAACGTGGGTTTGAAGGTGGCCAGATGCCGCTGCATCGGCGGGTGCCCAAGCGTGGGTTCACCAACCCCTTCCGCGTGGAATACGCCATTGTGAATCTGGACACGTTGGCCGAAGTCTTTGACGACGGGTCGGACGTGACGCCGGAAGTGTTGCGGGAGCGTGGTTTGGTGCGCGAGAAGCGGGCTCGAATTAAGGTGCTTGGCCGCGGTGACGTCACGAAGAAATTGACAGTGCGGGCGCACAAGTTTAGCGGCACGGCGGCGCAGAAAATTGCTGCTGCCGGTGGCGTGGCTGAAGTGATCGCAAAATAAATTATGGATAGCCTTAAGAACCTTTTTGCCATTCCGGAGCTGCGCAAGCGGGTGATGTTCACCTTTGGCTTGCTGGCCGTCTACCGGCTCGGCAGCAAGATTCCGACCCCTGGGGTGAATACGGCCGCGCTGGCGGAACTGGCCGCGCGCGCGCAGGGCACGATGTTCGGCCTCTACGACATGTTCTCGGGGAACAACCTGTCGCAGATGACGATCTTCGCGCTTGGCATCATGCCGTACATCAGTGCGTCGATTATCTTGCAGCTATTGACGGTGGTCTGGCCGTACCTCGAGCGCCTCTCGAAGGAGGGCGACCTGGGCCGCAAGAAGATTACCCAGTACACCCGCTATGGCACGATCGGTCTCAGTATCGTGCAGGCGCTGGGCATCGCCTTCTTCCTCGAGAGCAACACGAACATGACCGGCGGTCTCCCGCTGGTGTTTAATCCTGGGTGGGCGTTCCGTCTGATGACCATCATGACGCTGACCACCGGGTCGGTATTTGTGATGTGGCTCGGTGAACAGATCACCGAGCGAGGCATCGGGAACGGGATGTCGCTGCTGATCTTCGCCGGGATTGTCGTCGGACTTCCCAGCGCCGTGGCTGGAACGTTGCTGCAGTTGAATACCGGTGAAATGGGGCTGTTCCGGCTCATCGCGCTTGTGATCATGATGGTGTCGGTGGTGGCCGTGATCGTGTTCGTGGAACGGGCGCATCGAAAGGTGACCGTTCAGTACGCGCGTCGCATGGTGGGCCGACGCATGTATGGCGGCGCGAGCACCCATATTCCGCTGAAGGTGAACACGGGCGGCGTCATGCCGGTCATCTTTGCGTCGTCGATTCTGGCGTTTCCGGCAACGATTGCGCCGATGTTTGCGCAGAATGGGTGGGCGCAGTCAGTTGTCACGCAGTTGTCGATGGGGTATCCCCTCTACAACCTGATGTACGTGACGATGATTATTTTCTTCGCGTACTTCTACACCGCGATCATCTTCAATCCTGATGACGTCGCCGAGAACATGCGGAAGTACGGCGGGTTTGTGCCCGGTATTCGTCCGGGCAAACGCACGGCAGAATACATCGACGCCATCCTGGCTCGGATCACGCTGGCTGGCGCGGTGTATCTCGCCCTCGTCGCCCTGTTGCCGGAGTTCTTGTTGACAGGGTTCAAGGTTGAGCCTATTCCGTTTATCGGTGAACAGCTGGACGCGATCGTTCCTGGATGGATCACGAACGGCATGAATGTGCAGTTCTATTTCGGGGGCACATCGCTGCTGATCATCGTCGGCGTGGCGATGGACACCGTGCAGCAAGTGGAATCTCAGCTGATCATGAGGCACTACGACGGCTTCATGAAGAAGTCGCGGATCCGAGGTCGACGAGGGTGAGCCTTCTCGGAAGTAACAGCGCGGTGCGGCTCGTGATGCTGGGGCCGCCGGGAGCCGGCAAGGGCACCCAGGCGGAGCGGTTCGCGCGGGCGCACGGAATTCCGCGAATATCGACCGGTGATATCCTCCGTGAGACCGTACTGGCCGGCTCGGAGATGGGGCGGGCCGCTCGTGAGGTCATGGACGCCGGCGGCCTGGTGGGCGACGACATCATGACCGGGATCGTGACCGAGCGCCTGAGTCGGCCGGACGTTGGAGCCGGATTCGTGCTCGAGGGGTTTCCGCGGACAGTGCCACAGGCAATGGCGCTCGATGGGCTGATTGATCGCACCGCACCTCTGGTGGTGGTGGATATTGAAGTCCCCGAGGATGTGCTCGTCAAGCGGCTGCAGATTCGCAAGATTTGTGGCACGTGTGGGTGGACGGCTCCGCCGGGGACCACGGTGTGCGCCAAGTGCGGCGGATCTCTGATTACGCGTACCGACGACCATGAAGTGGTCGTACGTCAGCGCCTCGCCCTATACGGCAGGACGACGCAGCCCATTGTCGACTACTACGAGAGCCGGAACACGTTCCGGTCGGTGGACGGCGACCAGACTGAGGGCAGTGTCGCCGCCGATTTATCGGCGGCCGTGGCGTCAGTGCTTGGGGGCACTCGGTGAGACTCGGAGCGCGCTCGTGATCGTCTGCCGATCGGCTCCGGAAATCGAGCGCATGCGAGCTGCGAATCGGTTGGTCGCGCAGATATTGGTGGCGCTCGAGGGGGCTGTGGTCCCGGGGATGACGACCGCCGAACTCGACACGATGGCTGAGGGCCTTGTGCGGGACGGGGGCGCGGTGCCGGCGTTCAAGGGATACAGGGGTTTTCCGGCCACGTTGTGCACGTCGGTGAATTCGGAGGTCGTGCATGGGATTCCGTCGAGGAAGCGACCGTTGGTGGATGGCGACATCGTGTCGATCGACATCGGCGTGAAGCTCGACGGGTTTTACGGTGATTCAGCGGTCACCGTCGCTGTCGGGGATGTGCCGGCGCGGACGCAGGAATTGCTGGCGGTCACACGCGAATCGTTGGCGCGCGGTATCAGCCAGGTGAAGGTGGGCGGCCGGGTGTCTGACATTGGACATGCGGTGCAGCAGTGGGTCGAGGCTCACGGGTTTTCGGTCGTTCGGGAGTTTGTCGGACACGGAATTGGCGAGCAGTTGCACGAAGAGCCGCAGATTCCGAACTACGGCAAGCCCGGACGCGGAGCGAAGCTGGCTGAGGGCATGGTGTTGGCCATTGAGCCGATGGTGGCGATGGGGCGTCCTGAAGTGCGTGTGCTTGGTGATGGCTGGACGGCCGTGACGAAGGACGGCAGTCTGGCGGCGCACTTCGAGCATACGGTAGCCGTGGGTGCGGATGGGCCGTTGATTCTAACGGCGAGAACGACGTCGACCGGGGCGACGACCGCGAGCCTGTGAACGACGGCGACCCTGAGGGTGAGCCAGGTCGGGTTGGGGGCGCGGGGGTGGAGATTGAGGGTACTGTGCTGGCGGTGTTGCCGCAGGCATTGTATCGAGTGGCGATTGATGGCGGACGAAATAGCGGGGGACGTGAGGTGCAGGCGCATGCAGCCTCGGGTCCGCGAGTCAACTTCATTCGCTTGCTCGTCGGAGATCGTGTGTTGGTGGAATTAGCCCCACGGGATCGCGGACGAGGTCGGGTGTTAAGGCGGTTGCCGCGAGCGTGAAGACGGGTTCGCCGGTGGCTGGTTGGTCGAGAAAGAGGCAGAGACGATGAAGGTTAGAGCATCGGTCAAACGAATTTGTGTCAAGTGCAAGGTGGTACGCCGGCAAGGTGTCGTGCGTATTATTTGTTCGAATCAGAAGCACAAGCAGCGTCAGGGATAACAAATGGCACGTATTGCAGGCGTCGATCTTCCGCGCACAAAGCGGATCGAGATTGGACTCACGTACATCTATGGCATCGGGCGGAGGCGGGCAATCGACCTTTTGACCCAGGCCGAGGTGAGCGGCGACATCCGAGTGAAGGACTTGTCGGAAGACGATGTCCGGAAGATCACCCGGGTCATCGAGGAAGCGGGTCGCGTGGAAGGCGACTTGCGGAAAGAGATCTCGATGAACATTAAGCGGCTTGTGGAAATTGGGAGCTACCGCGGCGCCAGGCACCGTCGGAATCTGCCGGCTCGGGGGCAGCGCACCCGCACCAATTCACGCACGCGCAAGGGCCCGCGCAAGGGCGCGGTTGCCAGGAAGAAGACGGAGTAGCACATGGCCAAGACGTTAGCAGACGCCACCAGCATGCCCGAGACGGGCAAACCCAAAGCCAAGGGCAAGGCCGGTCGGCCCAAGAAGGCGTTCAAGAAGCGCGGCGAGAAACGCGTCGTGCACCATGGCTTCGCTCATATTCAGGCGTCGTTCAACAACACGGTCATTACCATCACGGACACCGAGGGCAATGTGATTGCCTGGTCGAGTGCCGGTGGTATTGGCTTCAAGGGGTCGCGTAAGGGCACGCCCTTCGCCGCCACACAGGCCGCGATGTCCGCGGGGAATGTGGCCAAGACGTATGGTCTACGGTCGCTCGAAGTGCGGATCAAGGGACCGGGTGCCGGTCGCGAGTCGGCGATTCGCGCGCTTCAGACGGTGGGCATTGACGTCAAGTCGATTCGTGACGTCACGCCGATTCCGCATAACGGCTGTCGGCCATCCAAACGTCGGCGCGTCTGACACTTAGTACACGAAGGATATAGACAGATGGCGAGATATATCGGTCCAGTTTGCCGGTTGTGCCGGCGTGAGGGCATGAAGCTCTTTCTCAAGGGTGAACGTTGCTACACCGAAAAGTGCGGCATTGAGAAGCGCAACGTGCCCCCTGGGCAGCATGCGCGCTCGCGACGGCAGAAGGTGGCCGGCTACGGCATCCAGTTGCGCGAGAAGCAGAAGGTCAAGCGTACGTATGGCGTGCTCGAGAGCCAGTTTCGGCGGTACTTCGAGGCCGCGGATCGGCAGAAGGGCATTACCGGCGAATTGCTTCTCCAGTCGCTTGAGTGTCGATTGGATAACGTGATTTACCGAGTGGGGTTTTCGACCTCACGCGCTCAGGCGCGTCAGCTCGTGCGCCACGGCCACTTCACGATCAATGGCAAGAAGGTGGACATCCCGTCGTTCCGCGTGCGCCAGGGTGATGCGATTGGCGTGCGCACCAGCAGCGTGGAAAACGCGACCATCAAGCACGCCATGGAAGAAGTGAAGGGTCGCGGTGTTCCTGAGTGGTTGACGATTGAAGCGTCCGGGCAGTCGGCCCGCGTATCTTCGTTGCCGACACGGGAACAGATTAACCTGCCAGTGCAGGAACAGCTGATTGTCGAGCTCTATTCGAAGTAGTGAGTACGTAGGTCAAGCGCACGATGCGCCAGTCGCCGACCCGCAGCCCTTCAGACCTGCGGCGGGAGGTCGGTGGCAAAACGGCAGGTCTGGACGAGCCGGTGAACGGGTCGTGAGGCGAAAGGACAAGAACGATGTTGTGGAAAGGTTTTCAACGGCCCAAGCGGCTTGATTTTGAACGCGAGACCCTGACGGACCGGTTTGGTCGGTTCACGGCGCAGCCATTCGAGCGGGGCTTCGGTACGACCGTGGGTAACGCCATGCGTCGCGTCTTGCTGTCGTCGATCGAAGGCGCGGCGGTCACCGCCGTCAAGATCGAAGGCGTGATGCACGAATTCTCACCCATTCAGGGAGTGGTGGAGGATGCAACGGATCTCATCCTGAACCTCAAGCAGATTCCGCTCAAGGTGCACACGGATCAGCCAAAGACGCTGGTGTTGCGTGTGACCAAGCCTGGCGAGGTGCGTGCGAAGGACATCGAGGTGGACGCCGACGTCGAGGTCCTCGAACCAGAGGCGCACATCGCCACGATTAGCGAGGGCGGCAAGCTCGAGATGGAACTGCGCATCAAGCGTGGGCGCGGCTACGTGTCAGCCGACAAGAACTTTGATGAGGACCTCGGCATCGGATGGATTCCCATCGACTCCGTCCATTCGCCCATCAAGAAGGTCAACTACGTCGTCGAGGCGGCGCGTATTGGTCAGACCACCGACTACGACAAACTCACGCTTGAGGTCTGGTCCAATGGCGCGGTCACCCCCCGTGACGCGGTGTCGCTGTCGGCCAAGCTGATCCGCGACCACTTCACGATCTTTGTCGGCGTGGAGGACGTGGGTGAGTCTTCCTTCGACGCCAGTGGCGACCAGCCGTCTTCGTCGGGCAACGATCACCTGGACAAGAGTGTTGAGGAACTGGAGCTGTCCGTTCGTTCATACAACTGTCTCAAGAACGCGAACATTCAGACACTTCGCGAGTTGGTGGGCAGGAGCGAGGGCGAGATGCTCAAGACGAAGAACTTCGGGCGAAAGTCGCTCAACGAGATCAAGGAAATTCTCACCACAATGGGCCTCAGCCTGGGCATGCGCCTGGATCAGCCCGCCGCTGGTGAATAGTTACGACTAGTCAGGAACGGAACCTATGCGTCATCGAGTAGCACATCGAAAACTCGGTCGGGTCACTGAACACCGGATTGCCATGCTCCGGAATCAGGCCTCCGACTTGATCAAATACGGCCGCATCAAGACGACGGTTGCCCGGGGCAAGGAACTCCGTCCGTTTGTCGAACGGCTGATTACACTCGCCAAGCGAAGTCTGGGCGATGCGCCGAATTCGGCGGCCGGTGTGACTGCCCGCCGAGCGGTGAATGTCGATATCGTCGACAAGAGCGTGGTGCGGGTGCTCTTTAACGAGATCGCGCCCCGGTACGCCGAGCGCCCGGGCGGATACACGCGGCTCCTCCGTATCGGTTATCGGCGGGGCGATAGTGCCGAGATCGCCGAGGTCGAGTTGCTCGGTAGCGAGTACGACCCTGACGCGGCGGGCGAGGCCGCCAAAACCGACGAGGCCGAGAAGCCGAAGAAGGCGACCGTGGGCGGGCGTATTCGCAAGGCGCTTGGCGGCGGTGGTCGAGGCAAGTCAGAAACCGGCGGCAAGGTCGAGAAGACGGCCAAGGGCGGCAAACGTGTCAACACTCCGCGCAAGGCAGGCGGCGGCGGGTAGAACGCGTTCGAAACTCAAGACTCAGGGGCTCGGCAGCAGCAGTTGCCGGGCCCTTCGTTTTGGGGCACACGAGGCATGAAGACGTGACCTGGGCTTTGCCCTCTATTCCTTCACGACTCCACGGCTCGTGTGCAACCGCAACGCGGCAGGCCCCGAGGCTCCCAGGGCCCCACGACACAGATTCAATAGATAATGCTCCGATGATGAACCCGGTCTTGGCTGACTTCGTCGCCGCGCGCGCGCGGATGGAACCGCACGTCACACACACCCCGTTACTGACGTCGCGGGCGTTATCTGACGCCACCGGTTGTGACGTGCGCCTGAAGGCCGAGCTGTTTCAGCGTACGGGCTCGTACAAAATCCGCGGTCCACTCAACAAGTTCACGTTTCTCAGTGACGAGCAGAAGCGTCGTGGTGTGATCTGTTCGTCGGCAGGCAATCACGCGCAGGGAGTCGCGCTGGCGGCACGAATCCATGGCATCCGGGCCGTTGTGGCGATGGCGGAGAATGCCACGCCGTCGAAGATTGAGGCCACGAAGGCGTACGGGGCCGAGGTCGTCTTGCATGGCCGCATCTGGGACGAGGCGAATGAGAAGGCGCTGGAACTGGTCGAGCGGGACGGTCTGACGTATATCCACCCGTTTGATGACGACCAACTCATCATGGGGCAGGGGACCGTGGGCCTTGAGATCGTCCAGGACTGGCCCGAGGTCGACGTCGCCATTGTTCCCATTGGCGGTGGTGGCCTCATCTCCGGCGTGTCATTGGCCTTGAAGGCGCACAATCCGAAGATTCGGATTATCGGTGTTGAGTCATCGGGTGCGCCCGCGATGCAACGCAGTGTGTCCGAGGGGCGCTTGACGACCCTCGATCAGGTGGACTGCATCATTGACGGCTTGTGCGTGAAGAGAGTGGGCACACGAAACTTCGAAATCGTACGACAGCATGTCCACGCAGTCGTCGCGCTGCCCGACGAGCGCATGTTTGAGGCCGTGGTGTGGCTGATGCATTACGCGAAGCTTGTGCCAGAGGGCGCGGCCGCAGCGCCGGTGGCCGCGCTGCTGAACGGACTGATTGACGTGCCGGCCGGCTCACGTGTGGTGTGCGTCCTCAGCGGCGGGAACGTCAACCTGGAGCAGCTCAAGGGGCTGCGCTGGAACTGACCCTACCAGATCTTGTCCGCCAGCATCCCCGCTGAGATCGCGTACGAGTTGGAGCAGTTGTAGTCGATGAGCGCGTGGTAGTTTCGGTAGACGAGGTAGTGCTGCTGTGCGCCGCGAACCAGGGACGCGTCCATGTCGGCGGTTGGCAGCGGGTTGCCCGTGGCCAGAACGACGCCCCATTGCGCCCACTGGGCCAAGGGCCGACTTTCAGTCATCTCGCGCACCGCCCGGCAGCCTGACGTCCGCACGGGCACCTCGCGCTCGATGCGGTCCATGACGGTGCGGCTGATGCGGACCGCGCGGCCCCAGCGCTCGCCGTCAACCCACCCCGCTGCCTTGAGGTAGTTGGCGATGGACGCGAAAACGTCGGCCTCGGTCTTCCAGATGTCGGCACGCCCGTCCCCATCGAAGTCCACCGCGTGCTTGAGATAACTCGACGGCATGAACTGAGGCTGTCCCATCGCTCCCGCCCACGAGCCCTTGAGTTCTTCGAGGGGAATGTGTCCCTGGTCAAGAATCGTGAGTGCGTGGAAGAGCTCCGTGCGGAAAAGTGTCGACCGACGTGGGTCAAAGGCCAGCGTGGCCAAGGCGGTGATGATCGGCCGTGTCCCAGTGAACCGACCGAAGTTGGACTCCAGGCCCCACACAGCCACCATCATGGCTGGGGAAAATCCGTAGGCTGCATCGATGCGCGTCAACAGGCTCCGGTGCCTGGTGTACATGGTCCGTGCTGACGCGACGGTCCGCGTCGACAACCGCCGACGAAGATAGTCGTCGAGGGTCTGGACCTGCTCGGGTTGGGCGCGGTCCTGGACGACCACGACCGGCTCGGGCTCGATATCGCTGAGTGCCAGATTGATGGTGGCCTGACTGACGCCTCGTTCGAGCGCCTCTACCCGAACGCCTTCGAGCCAGACGCCGAAATCACGTACGGGCGTCGGCGTCGGTTCCTGGGCTGCGCCCGTGGCCAGCGCCGCCATGGCCAGCGCCAGAACGAGGGGAGAGAGAGCAGGTCTGAACGTCATCTACCCGTCGTCGTCGTGGTGGCCGGTACCTTGTTCATCGTGGGAGGCCGCAATGATCTTGGCGTGCAAGTGGGCCGGCACGTCGGCGTAGTGGTGAAATTCCATGTGATAGCCGCCACGCCCTCCGGTGGATGCGGTGAGCGTCTGTTCGTAGGTGAGCATCTCGGCCATGGGGACCTGCGCACGAATCACCGTGTTGGTGCCCCGCGTGTCCATGCCTGCGATCTGGCCTCGTCTGGCGTTGAGATCTCCCATCAGATCCCCGGCGAAGTCAGACGGTGCGTAGATCTCGACGGCCATGACCGGCTCAAGGAGTGTGGGCTTGGCGCGCAGCATCGCGTCCCTGATCGCGAGTCGGCCCGCCATCCTGAACGACATTTCGTTGGAGTCCACGGCGTGGTACGAGCCATCAAACACGGTCACCTTGAGATCGACCAGAGGAAACCCGGCAAGGTGCCCCCGCGCGCACGCTTCGCGCACGCCCTTTTCTACGGCGGACACGTAGTGCCGAGGAATCGAACCGCCAAAGATATCGTCCTCAAACTGCACTCCAGACCCTGGTGGCAGCGGGGCCACGCGGATCTTGCAGTCGCCGAACTGTCCGTGCCCGCCGGTCTGTTTCTTGTGCCGTCCATGGGCTTCGGTCGGCAACGAAATCGTTTCCTTGTAGGGAATGTGCGGTGGCTTAAGCTCGACTTCGACGCCAAAGCGACGGCGCAACTTGGCGACGGTCACCTCAATGTGCATCTGGCCCTGGCCTGAGAGAAGCAAGTCGTGGGTCTGTTCATCCCGGGTGTAGGAAATCGACGGATCCTCATCCTGCAGGCGGTGCATCGACGTACTGATTTTGTCTTCGTCGCCCCGCGTCTTCGGCACGATCGAATACGACAACACCGCTTCCGGGAAGGACAGAGGGTGCACGGTGAAGCCGGCCTTCGGGTCACCCAGGATGTCTCCGGAATGGGTGTCTTTCAGTTTGGCCACCGCGCCCAGATCGCCGGCATGGACCTCGGCGACCTGCTCCTGGGTCTTGCCCTCCAGAACGACCAGGTGCCCGGCGCGTTCCGGTGCCTCACGGGTGACGTTCTGGACGGTTGTGTCGGAAGCGAACGTCCCGGAGATCACGCGGAACAGGGAAATTCGACCGGCGAACTGATCCGCGATGGTCTTGAAGACCCAGACCACCAGCGGCGCTGACTTGTCGGCCGCACGGGTGGTGTCAGAACCGTCCGCCGCGAGGCCTGGAAACGGCCGGTCGGCTGGTGACGGGACGAGCGTCGTGATGGCCTCTGCCAGCAGGGGGCCGCCGATGTTTCTCAGTCCGGATGCGCAGTACACCGGGAACACGTGACTGTTCTTGACGCCGGTGGCCAAGCCTGTCGCCAAGTCATCCTCGGACAGCGTGCCATTGGCGAAGAACCGTTCCATCAAGACTTCGTCCGCCTCCGCTACGGCTTCGATGAGCGTGGTGCGGGCGGCGTCGACCTCGGCCCGCACCGCATCGGGAACAGGGATCTCGGTCGCGCGGCCGCTGCCGTCTTCCGCAAAGGTCCACGCCTTCATCGTCACGAGATCGACGAGGCCAGAGAAGTCATCCTCTTCGCCGATCGGCCACTGCACGGCCACCGCAGACCGTGAGAGCGTCTCGTGCAACGACTCGAGGGTGCGTGGCAGGCTCGCGCGTTCACGGTCAAGTCGATTGACCACGAACAGTCTTGGGAGGTTCAGCGACTCTGCCGTCTCCCAGATTTGTTCGGTTGACACCTGCACGCCGGACACGCCATCCACGACGAACACGGCGGCCTCCACAACTCGCAGGGCAGCGCGGGCATCACTGAGGAAGTTGCCCATGCCTGGTGTGTCAACCAAATTGACTTTGCACTTCTTGTATTCGAAGTAGGCGAGAGAAGAAGACAGGGTGTGTTTGCGGGCGATGGCTTCTTCGTCGTAGTCGGTGACCGTGGTGCCCTCGTCCACTTTGCCGAGTCTCGGGGTGGCCCCCGTGTCGTAGAGCAAGGCTGCGGCGAGTTGCGTCTTGCCTGCTCCGCTGTGTCCTACCAGTGCGACGTTGCGAACGTCCGCTGCATCAAAGACCTTCATAGGCGATCCCTCCAGCGATGAAGGAATAGCATACGCCAATGACGCGATGGGGCAAGGGGCAATGGGCCCTTCGCGCCCCAGGACTACTCGTATCTGAGCGCTTCGATCGGATCCAGGCGTGAGGCGCGGATGGCTGGCACCATGCCGAAGAAGACACCGATGCTGGCTGAGAATCCGATGCCGATGGCAAATGACCACCAGGGCAGCGACACAGGGAAGCCGGTGGCGAAATGCACGCCGATGCCGATACTGCTGCCGCAGACGATCCCCAGGATGCCTCCGGCTACTGTGAGGAAGACCGCCTCGAGCAGGAACTGCCAGAGGATTTCAACGCGGCGCGCGCCCAGAGCTTTTCGCACGCCAATCTCTCGCGTGCGTTCAGTGACCGTGATCGTCATGATGCTCATGACCCCGATGCCACCCACCATCAGTGCGATCGACGAGATGACCACCAGGGCCAGGAAGGTGGCCTGGCTGATCTGATCCCAGAGTTCAAGTATGGCATCCTGGGTCACCAAATCGAAGTCATTGGGCTGATCCAGGCGTAGGCCGTGCCTGGTGCGCATGACCGCTTCCACTTCCTGGAGTGCCACCTCGCGTGCCACGCCCTCCCGCGGCACGGCTGAAATGATGATGGCGCGCATTTCGCCTCGTCCGATCCGTTGTGCCTGTATCCCAAACCGCTTCTGGAAGGTCGTCATCGGGATGATCACGAAGTCATCAATGCCGAGACTGAATCCTCCAGGGCTCGGCAGGGGGCCTGCGACGCCCACGACTTCATACTTCTGAAGCCCGACGCGTACCATCTTGCCAACCGGGTCTGTCGACGGGAAGAGTGCCAGCACGGCGGTCTGCCCAAGCACCACCACGTCCCGTCGGCGTTCGACTTCACCGCTCGTGAAGAAGCGTCCCGCCTCAATTGGGAGCTGGGTGACGTCGGCGTAGAAGGCTGTGGTGCCGAAGACCTGAAGCACCTTGGTGCGCGAGCTTCCGTAGAACGCGCGTTCCTGCGTGGGAGGCCCGCCCTTACCCAGCGTGATGTCCACCAGGGCGATGGACGGAGCATCGCGTTCGATGGCCTTGGCGTCCTCCGGGGTCATGTTGGGACGCATCAACAGTTCTTCGAAGTCTGCTCCGGCGGCCATACTCACGCCAGAAAATTTCGCGACCGTGATGGTATCGGGCCCAAGCGAACTGAGGGTGTCGCGCAGGGACTGGTCGAAGCCTCGGATCAGTGACGTCATGCCGACGATCGACATGATGCCGATGACAATGCCCAGCACCGTCAGACTGGACCGCATCTTGTTGCTGCGGATGGTGCCCCACGACATCCGGAAGATTTCGTCAAAAAGGCTCCAGCGCATGTTATTCCCGCCTCAACGCTTCGATGGGATCGAGTGCGGCCGCTTGCATCGCCGGATACATACCAAAAAAGAGTCCCACGACGGCCGTGGTGGAAATGCCGAGCACGACCGACCACGGCTCGACTATGGCTGGCAGTGGCGTCATCTGACTGATGACAAAGGCGATCAGGAAACCCAAGCTTGTGCCGATCATTCCACCAAGGGTCGAGAGTGTGATCGACTCTGTCAGAATCTGCCAGAGAATGTCTCGTCGTCTCGCGCCGAGCGACTTTCGCAGGCCAATTTCTCGCGTGCGCTCGCTCACCACCATCAACATGATGTTCATGATGACGATGCCGCTGACGACAAGCGAGAGTGACACGACGCCGATGAGAATCGCGAAGACGCCCGACGTGATCTGCTCGTAGAGTGCCAGGAACGTGTCTGATGTGACGATGCCAAAATTGTCCGGCTCAGCCGGCCGGAGGCGCCGCTGAATGCGCATGGCGATGGTCGCGTCATCCATTGCCGCTTTGATGACGGTCTGATCGGACGGCATCACCGTCAAACGCAGCGACTGCCGATTGCCGAACAGTCGCTGGAACGCGCCCAGGGGCATCACGGCGAACTCGTCTTGCGACTGTCCAAAGATGGCGCCCTTGGCCTTGTGCACGCCCACCACCCGGAAGCGGATGCCGGCGATCGTCAGATACTTTTCGATAGGGTCCAGCCCACCAAACAACCGGTCGGCGGCATCAAACCCCAGCACCACGAGATTGCGCTTGCCATCAAACTCGCCAGGCGTCATCGCCCGGCCCGTCTCGATCACGGTGCTGGCGAGCAACACATACTCTTTGGTGACGCCCTGGATGGACAGACTCTCAAGGGTCTCTCGCCGGGTCTTGGCTTCGGCACTGCCACCAGACTCAGCCATGACAAACCGAATGCGCTCACTCGCGCCCCGCAACGCGTTCGCATCGTCAAGAGTGACCCGCGGATGGCTCTGTGCCCGCAGTTGCTCCTCTTCGGTCCTGGTGGGGCCGCTGCGGCCGACCATGAAGGAGTCGGCCCCGACCTGTGACGTGATGGCTCCAGAGACTGACGAGTTCAGGCCTTGCACGAGCGACACCACCGCGATGATGGACGAGACCGCCACGATGTTTCCCAACACGGTGAGAAACGATCGAAGTTTGTTCGCCCAAATCGCCGAGAGGGCGATGCCGACCGCTTCAAGAAACTGGTTCATCGCAGTTACTTGCCGGTGGCGTTTGCGAAATTAGTCGTGACCTTCACAGCGTCGCCGTCCTTCATGGAGCGGACCGACGTGAAGGGACCAATAATCACTTCGTCGCCACCCTTGAGAAAGTCGATGACTTCGTAGTACTTGTCGCCGGCGATGCCGATGGTCACTGGCGTGAAGACCGCTTTGCCGTCGGTGACCATGAACACGCCCTCGATTTCCTTGCGGCTCTGGCCAGGCTCCAGTTCCACCGCCGTCGTCAGACGACGCGCTGGGGGCGTCCGTCCTTCTGTCGGTGTGGCCCGCACCAGGCTGCCATCCGCATTGACGAGCATCTCGCGCACGGTCATGGCCTGAATCGGCACAGCCACTGTCTTCTCGCGAGTGGCTGTGGTGATCACCGCCGTGCACGTAAAGCCGGGGCGTACGTCAGGGACCTCACCCTCAAGTGTGACCACCACCTTGAAGTTGGTGGCGCGTGAGGTGGCCGCTCCGGCGGTCACGATCGCGCTGCTGCCGACTTCGGTCACTCGGCCAGGGAACGTTTTGTCCGGGAACGCGTCGATTGTCACCTTCGCAAGTTGGCCCAGTGCGATGAATGGAATGTCGGTTTCGTCCACTTCCACTTCAGTCTCGAGCACCGACAAGTCCGCCACCGTCAGCAAGACAGTGCCTGCGTTGTTCATCGTGCCGACCACGACGGTTTCTCCCTCTTCGATGTTGCGTCGTGTGACAATGCCGGAAATCGGAGAGTCGATGCGTACTTTGCCCAGGTCAAAATTCGCATTCTCAAGGTTGGCTTCTTCCTGCAGAATTCGAGTCTCCTGTGTTTTGATCGACTGGACGCGTTGCGCCAAATCTGATTGGCGAAGCCTGACGTCGTTCTCGGCCCGGTCGAAGGTCTCGCGGGGGGTCAGGCCCGCCTTGAGGAGCTCACGCTGGCGCTCAAGATTCTCCTCGGCCTGTTTGAGGTTGGTTTGGGCGTTCGTCACACTTGTGCGAGTTTCGGCGAGCTGCGACTGAGCCGCGGCCAGGCTGGCGGCCGATCGGTTCACCTGGGTCTGCAGGTTGCGAGGGTCAATCTGCAGCAGGAACTGGCCCGCCGTCACAACATCGCCTTCATTGACGGCCAGGCCAACGACCTTGCCCATCGTGTCAGCACTGATGTCGACTGACTTCTTGGGACGAATCTTGCCGCTGGCCGAGACGATGGCCTCCAGATCCCGCAATTCTATTTTCTCGGTGTTGACGTCCACGCCTGTGGTGCGAGTGAAGTTCAGATTGGCGTACACAACTGCTGCGAGAACGACGACGAGAACGAGACCGATGATGAGTTTTTTCCGATTCATGGTTACCCTGCGGTGAAATACGCAATTCCAAGTGCGACGAGCGTGTAGAAAATGAAGAGACCCGTGGCAATGCTGCTGGTCTGTTTCTTGTAGAGCGTGGCCAACCCAATCGACAGGACAACGATCCACCAGATCGCGAACAGATCGACCATACCCAGGAACTTGGAAAGGAAGCTGGTTTCATCCAGCATCGGCAGCAGCGCGGCAAGGTTGGCCACACCTCCGGCGCTCATCGTGCCACGCATGTACATGATCGGCGCGGCGAAAAGGACCCCCAGGGTCGACACAACCTGTGAATGGACCAGGACGGCCATCACCTGCTTGAACGTCGCCGTCCCTCCCATGATGGTGTTAAACACCGCCCACAAGAGTGCCGTCATGATGACCGCCACAAACGGCATACCGACCAACCCTCCGACGACGGCAGAGTAGGCTCCGAAGTTTGAGTGGGAGCGCTGCTCCATCGTTTGGTACATCTCATCGGTGACGGTCACGCCGAAGCGCTCCATCCCTTGTACCTGCATCTCAAGCGCTGCCGCTTTCCCGCTCTCGGTGAACTGGGGTAGCCCCTGCGCCAGACCGGCCAGCAGTCCGACCAAGAACAACATGCCGGCCACTTTCGGTGACCGCACTACGTGCACGAACGTCTCACCAGGCGAGGTGACAATGCCAATGGCCCTGGCGAACAGGTTCGGAATCGGCTGATCGTCCGGAACTTTGGGGGAGGTCACGGTGGCGTCAGACATAGCGGTCACATTCTCCTTGGCGGTGCTCCGCCGCACGCGATAGCCCGTTATTGTACCGCCCTGAACAGATACGGACAGATCCGTCCCAGAGTTCCTGATACCCTCGAGGCATGCTCCGTAGAATCTTGTCTCTGCCCTCTGGACGCTCGTCCCTCGTCTCGGCTCCGGCCTGGGTCCTGGCCACGGTTGTTGCTCTGGTCCCGGCACCCGTCGCTGCCCAGCAGACGTTTGAGGTCATCGGCAGCCGCGCTTTGGGTATGGGGGGGGCGTTCGTGGCCGTCGCCGATGACCCGACGGCCGTGTTCTGGAACCCAGCCGGGCTGGCCAGCGGACCGCCTGGCGGCGTGACAATAGAGTGGGTCCGCTTTCGAAGTGGTGATCGCCAGGGGTTGCCCTCTACCGGTTCCTGGCAGCGATCGGCGAAGTTCATGAGTTTGGGCACATGGCCAATTGGTCTCAGTTATTCCGATTTTGACGAAACCGAATTAGTAGGAGATGGTGCTGGGAGCACGGTCACCAGGCGGTTCTCGACCAGGCACTACAGCGCCACGGTCCTTCAAACCCTGACGCCGGGCCTGGTGGTCGGCACCACGCTGAAATATGTGCGCGGCACGGTCGCCACCGGTGCGGTAACGGCCCCTACGACGGGCGAGGCATTGGAGACCGGGGCCGGCCTCGAGGGGAGGTCGAGCGGCGTCTTCGATCTGGACGCGTCTCTCATGTTCGACGCCCGCGTTTTTCGTGTGGGCTGGACTGTGCGAAATCTGCGATCGCCCGAGTTCGCCGGATCGGCAGGAACTGCCATCACCCTCAAGCGGCGTTCGCGGGTCGGCCTGGCCGTGTTGCCCGCAGATGGCCTGACCCTTGCTATAGACCTCGACCTGGACACGGTGGACCTCCCGGGTGGTCCGAGTCGAATGTTGGCCGCGGGAGGCGAACACCGACTCACGCCGCGGGTGGTTGTCCGTGGTGGCCTGCGGTGGAACCTCGAGGGCGAGCGGGCGGCCGTGGGCTCGGTCGGCGCCAGCTGGGGGCTGCGGCCTGGCGCGTGGCTCGATGGCCACGTGACCCAGGGCGGGGCACACGGGGAACGGGGATTGGGGCTCGCCTTGCGCGCGGGGTGGTAGTACCGACGTAGGCGCCGTGGCCTCCGAGCGAAAGCCCCGTCAGGGGTTCGGGCCCGTCAGGGGTTCGGGCCCGTCAGGGGTTCGAGATCGAGGAGGGGCATTGGCCGTACGTCTCGGAGAATTGCTACTGCGCGACAAGCGCATCTCGTCGATCCAATTGCAGGAAGCCCTGACCCATCAGCGCGCCCACGGCGGCCGGCTGGGATCAAATCTTGTCAAGTTGGGCTTCGTCAGAGACGAAGACATGACGGCCGTCCTGAGTCGACAGTACGGGGTCGCCTCAATCGTGCTCGGCCAGTTTGACCTCGACCCCAGCGTCGTGAGGCTTGTCCCGGCCGAGACCGCGCTCAAGTATCAGGTGATTTCCGTCGGCCGATCCGCCACGTCGCTGACGTTGGCGATGACCGACCCCACCAATGTTTTTGCGATGGACGACATCAAGTTCATGACCGGGCTTCAGATCACTCCGGTGGTGGCGTCCGAGTCCGGGATGCGGGAGGCCCTGGCTCGTTACTACGAGACTCCCTTGTCGTCCGCAGCGACGGTGTCGGCGGCAGACTTGGTCTCGCGCGCGCTCGAAGACCTGGGGCAGAGCGGTGATGACGGCTTGGAGGTGGTGGCCGAGAGCGAGGCCATCGACGCGGCCACGCTGGAGCGTCAGGGCGGGGAAGCGCCGGTCATCCGCCTGGTGAGTGCGCTGATGTTGTCGGCGATTCAGCGCGGGGCCAGCGATATCCACCTTGAGCCCTACGAACGTGAGATGCGTATCCGATTTCGCATTGATGGCGTGCTGCATCCGGTGATGGCACCTCCTCTCAAGTATCGCGATCCCATCACCTCGCGCATCAAGATCATGGCGCAACTCGACATTGCCGAAAAGCGACTGCCCCAGGATGGCCGAATCAAGGCGAGGTTTAACGATCCTGGCGTCGCGGGCGCTCCGGTGACCACTCGCGAGATCGACTTTCGGGTCTCGTGCCTGCCGACGCTGTTTGGCGAGAAGATCGTGTTGCGGCTCCTCGATCGCGACCAACTTCGTCTTGACATGACACGGCTGGGTTTTGAGACGGCCGCGCTCGCCCGGTTTGAGACTGCCATTCGGCGTCCGTGGGGCATGGTGCTGGTGACCGGTCCCACAGGAAGCGGCAAGACCAACACGCTCTACTCGGCCATCTCCCGATTGAATCAACCGGGCGTGAATATTCTGACCGCCGAGGACCCCGTGGAATTCAATCTGGCTGGCATCAACCAGGTTCAGGTCAAGGACTCGATCGGCTTGACGTTTGCCACCGCACTCCGAGCCTTCTTGCGGCAAGACCCGAACGTGATTCTGGTCGGAGAAATCCGCGACGCCGAGACCGCCGCCATTGCGGTCAAAGCCGCGCTCACCGGTCACCTGGTGCTGTCCACGCTGCACACCAATGACGCGCCGGGCACCGTCAGCAGGCTGGTGAATATGGGCGTGGAGTCGTTTCTGGTGGCCAGTTCAGTGAATCTCGTGTGCGCCCAGCGATTAGTACGCCGCCTGTGTGAGCACTGCCGCGAGCCCGACCAACTGACGCCTGAAGTGTTGCTCGAGGCGGGTTTCAGTGCCGATGACCTGCACGGGCTGGCTCCGTTTCACGGGCGCGGCTGCCGCCGGTGCGGCGGTACCGGATACAAGGGGCGGGTCGGACTGTTTGAGGTCATGGCCTCGTCAGAAGCGATCCGTCGCCTCATCCTTGACGGTGCGCCGGTCAGTGAACTTCGCAGTCAGGCGATGGCCGAGGGCATGGTGACGCTCAGGCAGAGTGGCCTTCAAAAAATCCGCGAGGGCCTGACCTCGGTGGACGACGTAATTCGAGAGACGGTGATGTGATGCTCACAGACGTGTTGACGACCACCCATGCGCTGGGCGCTTCTGACTTGCACCTCTCTGTGGGGAGTCCCCCGCAGGTGCGTGTGGACGGCCAGCTCCAGCGTTTGCCTGACCCCGTGTTGACCCCGGAGACGGTGAAGGCGCTGGTCTACGCCGTTCTGACGGACGGCCAGAAGAGGACGTTTGAGGAACATTGGGAACTGGATCTGGCGTTCGGCCTCGCCGGTGTCGGCCGATTCCGCTGCAATGTGTTCCTGCAGAAGGGCGCGGTGGGGGCCGTGTTTCGACTGATTCCAGAGGCGATTCGCCCGCTCGAAGAGCTTGGGCTTCCGCCAATCCTGGGACGACTCGCCGACCGGCCCCGTGGTCTCGTGTTGGTGACTGGGCCGACCGGCAGCGGCAAGTCCACCACGCTGGCCGCCATGATCGACCGGGTTAACGCCACGCGCCCGGCGCATATTCTGACGATCGAAGATCCGATCGAGTACCTCCATCCTCACAAACAGTCATTGGTGAATCAGCGCGAGTTGCACGCCGACACGAGGACATTCGGGCACGCGCTGCGCGCGGCTCTTCGCGAAGATCCTGATGTGGTGCTGATCGGTGAAATGCGGGATTTAGAGACGATGGAGGCCGCGATGAAGCTCGCCGAAACGGGGCATCTCACGCTGGCCACGTTGCACACCAACTCTGCCGCCCAAACGGTGACGCGCATCGTTGACGCGTTTCCCTCCCATCAGCAGGCGCAGATTCGAACCCAGCTCTCACTGGTGCTTGAGGGCATCGTCTGCCAGGCGTTGCTACCGAAAGCCAGCGGGCATGGGCGCGCAGTGGCGCTGGAGATTCTTGTCGCCACTCCGGGGATTCGCAATCTCATTCGAGACGACAAAGTGCATCAAATCTACTCGGCCATGCAGTCGGGACAGGAGAAATTTGGCATGCAGACGATGAACCAGTCGTTGGCGAAGTTGGCTCAGAGCCGTGTGATCTCCCGTGAGACGGCCATGGCGGCCACGTCCAATTCTGACGAACTGAGACAGATGCTCGATCGCACCCGGGTGACGGCATGACGCCGACGCGGCAGGTTGCGACGTTCTCCACCGGCACGGGGGCCGCCGGGGCCGGCGCGCGACGGGCGACGGCAGTGGCCAAGAAGGCGGGCCGACTGCGCAAAGTGCCGTCCAAGAATCTGGCCATCTTTACGCGGCAGTTGTCCGTCATGATCGATGCGGGGTTACCGCTCGTGCAATGCCTCGAACTCCTGTCGAGCGAAGAGCCAAACGCGGGGCTGGCCGAGGCCGTCAAGCGCGTGCAGTCGGACGTGGAGGCCGGGGCGTCGTTGGCTGAGGCGATGCAGCGCCAACCTCACGCGTTCAACCCCCTGTTCACCCACATGGTGGCCGCCGGGGAGGCGGGTGGCATTCTCGATACCATTCTCAAGCGTCTCTCCACCTACATCGAGAAGCAGGTCAAGCTCGAAGCGCAGGTGAAGTCGGCAATGATTTATCCGATCGCCGTACTGAGCATTGCGGTCATCGTTGTCGCCGTGATTTTGTGGAAAGTTATTCCCACGTTCGCCTCGCTGTTCGCCGGATTGAACGCGACCTTGCCTCTGGCCACCAGAATTGTCATTCGCGCCAGCGACATGTTCGTGATCGCGCTCCCCGCCCTGGTGATCGGCGGCGTGGGCCTGTCTGCGCTGGGACGTCGTTATTACGGCACGCCTGCCGGTCGACTCCGACTGGATGGTTGGCTGCTCCGAGTGCCGATGTTAGGAACGATTCTTCGCAAGGTCGCGGTCGCACGTTTCTGTCGCACGCTTGGCACGCTGATCAGTTCTGGTGTGCCCATTCTGTCAGGTCTGGACATCACGGCACGCACCTCAGGGAACGCGGTCGTCGAAGCGGCCGTCAGGCAGGCCAGAGTGCGTATCGAGCGGGGTGAGACGATCGCCACTCCGCTGCGCGCGACCGGGGTCTTTCCGCCAATGGTGGCGCAAATGATTGGCGCCGGAGAGCAGACGGGGTCACTTGACGTGATGCTCGCAAAGATCGCGGAAGTTTATGAAGATGAGGTCGATGTGGCGGTCGCCGGTCTGCTGACCGTCCTGGAGCCAGTCATGATTGCGTTCCTCGGCGTGATCGTCGGCGGCATCGTGATCTCGATGTATCTGCCGCTGTTCGAACTCATCACTCAATTGTCATGAACGTGGTCGTCATCAATGACAAATACCAAGACGCCACTAACAAATGTCGTTCCTCGCGTTTGCCGTTTGCAAAGAGCGTTTTGAAACACGGCGGCGCTGCGCGCTGGATAAGTCCAAGCGTTATAGTGAGTTAGAGAGCGTCGAACATCTCGAGTTCAGACGTGGTACCAACGTTGCCTTAGTAACACGACGAATGGTGTCACGATGAGCTTGTCCCATGCCGGGACGGACGTCGTGAACAGTTGGGCGCTGGCCAGGTACCGGGAACGGGACCTGGGACGAGGCGATGACCCGAGGGAACATGTCATGACAGTCAAACGAGACGAGGGGTTTACTCTGATTGAGCTACTGATCGTAGTGGCCATCATCAGCATCATCGCGGCGATTTCTGTGCCGGGCCTGTTGCGTGCGCGGATGACAGGGAACGAAGTGTCGGCACTGGCGTCGCTGAAAGTCGTGAATTCGTCCGAGGTGGCGTACTCCGCGTCGTGCGGAAACAACGGGTTCGCGATTGCCTTCACGGTGTTGGGCACACCGCCTCCTGGCACCACCGTGCCGTTTATTTCGCCCGACCTGGGCGTGGCGGCGCCGCAAAAGAGCGGGTACAACTACACCATGGCGGCCGGTGCCGGCGCGGGGGTGGGCCCCCTCGACTGCAATGGCACGGCGACGCAGTCGGCCTACTACGCCACAGCGGCGCCGATGACGTTTGGGACGACTGGGAGCAAGGCGTATGCGACCAACGCGGGCAACACCGTGTGGCAGGTGTCGGCGGCCGCCGCGCCCACCGAGCCCTTCGGCGCCCCCGCGACTCCGATTCAGTAAGACAGGACACCACTGGCGCAGGGTTCCCCACGGAACCCTGCGCCAAGGCGACGACGCCAGAGCGGCCCCCACTGAAGCTCCCTCTTGTGGTACAAAATCCATGTATGACTTCACGAACTCGATCTTTGGTGCTGTTGTTTTGCGTGGTGGGTCTGGGATTTTCCGGAGCGTCTGCGTGGGTGCATCACCAATTACTCACCGACCCGACCTACACGAGCTTTTGCGACGTCAACGCGACGTTTAACTGCAGTCAGGTGTACTTGAGCCAGTACGGTTCTTTCCTGGGCATTTCGACGGCACTGGGTGGACTAATCTGGTTCGGCCTTGCGGTCCTGCTGGCGGCGTTTGGTCGCCAACCCGCGCCCGTCGGCGGCAAGGGCAAAGCGCCCGTCAGTCCAGTCGGGGCGTACCTGTTCGCGTGGTCCACGATCGGGTTGGCCGTCATTCTTTATTTGGGGTACGCCTCGTTCTTCGTGCTCGGCACCGCGTGTTTGTTGTGCATGGGCACCTATGTGTGTGTGATCGCGATCTTCCTGCTGTCGGGAAGCGTTCCGTCAATTTCGATGAGTGAGGTGCCTGGGCGGTTGGTGGAAGACATGACTGATTTGGTTGGCAACCCTTCAAGACTCGCGACGGCCGTTCTGTTTCTTGTGGCGGTCGGCAGTTCTCTGGCGTTTTTTCCCAAGGATACCCGGGCACGTACGGCCGAGGAGGCCCTGGCGCAGGCCAACGAGGCGGCGCCGCCTGTCGACCAGCAGACGGCATGGCTGGCTGAGTGGGACAAGGCGCCGCGGGAAGAGACCGGCGTGCCGGCCGATGGCGCCAAAGTGGTCATCGTGAAATTCAATGACTTCCAGTGCCCCGCGTGCCGTGAAGGTTTCGTCTGGTTCACGTCGATCATCCGCGAGTTCGAAGAGACGCAGCCTGGCGCCGTCAAATTCGTCATCAAGGCGTTTCCGCTCGAGGGCGAGTGCAACTTTGCCACGCCCAACATGAATCATTACTCGGCCTGTGAATCGGCCGCTGCGCACGGGTTGGCCGGCGAGGTTGGCAAGGCTGACGAAATGGAAGCGTGGCTCTTTAATAACCAAACGCGTCTGGCCACGTCTGGCGTGCCTCAGGAGGGGTACAAGACGGTGACGGGGCTCGACAACTTCACGGCCGACTACGCGCGAGCGCTTGAGCCCATTCGCCAGGACGTCTCTGATGCCGTGGCGCTGAAGATCGATTCCACGCCCACGTATTTCGTTAACGGTGTTCGGCTCAAGGGCAACCTTCAGCCTCAGTTCTTCAAGCTCGCCATCGAACACGAGCTGCAGAAGGCTGGCGGACAGTAGTTTCACCGGACCGTCTGGTCCACCGGTTGGAGATGTGTCTCTCGTCCTACAGATCGAACGCCTGACGAAAGACTTCCCGACCGGTCGGCTTGGTCGTGGTCGGCACCGTGCGCTCGATGACGTCACGCTGGCGCTGTCGAGTGGAGAGGTGTTTGGCCTGCTCGGACCGAACGGCGCGGGTAAGACCACCACACTCAAACTCATCGTCGGATTGTTGCGTCCGACCGCTGGGCATGTCACCGTGCTTGGCCATGCTGCGGGCGCTCGTCCGGCGCGGGAGGCCATCGGATTTTTGCCCGAACATCCGGTCTTCTACGACCATCTGACGGCCGAGGAGTTGCTCGCCTATTTCGCCGGTCTGTGTGGCATGACCGGCCCCGAGCGGACCAGGCGCGTCTCGGCAGCCCTTGACGATGTGAGGCTGGATGAGGCGAGGCGCCGCCCGTTGCGGCAGTACTCCAAGGGCATGCTGCAGCGCGTCGGCCTGGCACAGGCGCTGGTGCACGACCCTGCGCTGATCATTCTCGACGAACCCATGTCCGGACTCGATCCCATCGGACGTCGCGATGTGCGCGAATTGATTCTGCGTCTTCGTGACGCCGGACGGACGGTGCTGTTCAGCTCGCACATCCTGTCTGACGCTGAGGCCCTGTGCTCACGCGTGGCCATCCTGTCGCGAGGCCGGGTGGTGGCCCGCGGGGCGATTGGAGACCTCACATCGAAACACGCGGGTGGCTGGGAGGTGGTCGCCGCAGACCTGTCGCCCGCCGCGGCGACCTCGCTGCAGCAGACGGCGACGCGTGTCACTCGCATCGCGCACGGTCGCTACAGCTTTGAGTTGCCTGCTGGCGAGCGGCCTGAACCGTTCATTGCCGCGGTGGCGTCGGCCGGTGGGACGCTGGTGTCGGCCGTGCCGGTGCGTGCGACGCTCGAAGATGTGTTTGTGGAGCGCGTGTCATGAGACGGATCAGACTTGTGGCGTGGCACGTCTTCAAGGAAAGCGTCCGGGATCGCGTGTTGCTGGCCATCGCGGCATTCGCGGTGGTGCTGGTGGTCGCCTCCGTCCTGATTGGCCAGATCACCGCAGGGCAGGACGTCAAGATCATCAAGGACATTGGCCTGGCGACGTTGGAGTTGTCCGGCGTCTTGATGGCCGTGTTCATCGGCGTCGGGCTGGTGGCGCGGGAGATTGAGCGGCGGAGTATTTACAGCCTCCTGGCCAAGCCCGTTGCGCGTTGGGAGTTCGTGGTCGGCAAATATATCGGTTTGGTCGGCACCATCGCCTTTAACGTCACGTTGATGACCGTGGCGTTGTTTCTGATGCTGGCATACCTGCAATGGAAGACGCCGGACGAGGTGGAACGGGCCTGGCTCACGCCGGTCGTTGATCCGGGCCTGCTCAAAGCGGTGATTCTCATCGGCGCTGAACTTGCGTTGTTGACGGCGGTGGCGTTGTTCTTTTCCACATTTTCGTCAAGTGGACTGTTGTCCGCCGGGCTCACATTGGGCGTGTTCGTTGTCGGGCTGCTCAGTGAGGATCTCCGTGGATTCACAGCCGTCGACAGTTCGCAGGTGTTGGCCTTTGTTGTGCGCGCCGTGGGCGTGGTTGTTCCGGCCTTTTCTGCTTTTGATATCAAGGCTGATGTCGTCAACGGACGTCCACCCGTTCCGTGGGCGTACGTTGGACTGACGATCGTGTACGCGACCTGTTATGCCAGCGCGTTGGTTGGCGGCGCGGCGGCTATTTTCTCGCGGCGGGAATTTACGTGAGACTGGCCGCGCGGTGGATGGCGTGGGTCGGCGTCGCGGTGGCCATTGGTCTGGCGGCGGCGACGTTGGAGGCGCGGGACCGGTGGTATCAGCGTGCACCGTCACAAGAGCATCTCTTGTATCTGACCAATGGTCGTGTGGCCGACCGACTCTCGCTCTCGTTTGATGCGGTGATGGCTGATGTGTACTGGATCAGAACGATTCAACACTACGGGAGCCAGAAGAAGGCACGCAGTTTCAGCGGTCGGTTCAACTTGCTGCACCCACTCGTCGACCTCACGACGAGTCTTGACCCGTATTTCACGGTGGCGTATCAGTTCGGGGCCCTGTTTCTGGCCGAGCCGGAGCCCAATGGTCCCGGTCGGCTTGACCTGGGCATCGCGCTGCTTGAGAAAGGCTTGCGAACCGAGCCGACGCGCTGGCAGTATGCGCAGTACCTCGGCTACCTGCACTACCTCTATGGCAAAGATCGACTCGCGGCCGCCCGCCAGTTCACGCGCGCCGCAGACATGCCGGACGCGCCGATCTGGCTCAGGCCTGTGGCCGCCGACATGTTGGTCGAGGGTGGCGATCGCGCCGCGGCACAGACCATGCTCGAGGCACTCGAGCAGTCCGAAGAACCGTGGATTCGCGACTTGGCGAAACGCAAGCTCGCAGACTTGTCTCGCGACCCCACTCGGGATGTGCCGCAGCAGGAGGAACGATGACTCCGCAGGACGGCGCCGTGCTCGGCGTGTTCGGTCTGATGGTGGGCAGTTTCCTGAATGTCTGTATCTCCAGGTTGCCGGCGGGGCAGTCAGTCCTGGCGCCGTCCTCTCGCTGTCCGTCATGCGCAACGCCGATTGCGTGGCGCGACAACGTGCCCGTCCTCAGTTGGCTGTGGCTCGGCGGGCAGTGTCGCAACTGTCGGGGAACGATCAGTCGACGTTATCCGTTGGTCGAACTGGCCACGGCAGCCGTGTTCATCTCGCAGGGAGTGGTGCTCGGTGGGTCACCCCTCAGCGACCCCACGTTGGCTGTCCCCCTCGCGTCACGGTTGGTGCTCTCGGCCCTGCTGGTGGCCTTACTGGTGACGGATCTTGAAACGTTTCGGTTGCCCAATCCGCTGACGTTCTTCGGCATCGCGGCGGGCCTGTGCCTGAGTGCCATCGGTCCACTTGGGCTGTGGGGCGGCCTCCTGGGAGCCAGCATCGGAGCGGCCGCGCTGTTCGCCATTCGAGAGATCTGGAAACGCGCCAGGGGCGTGGAGGCGATGGGACTGGGCGACGTCAAGATGCTCGCCATGATCGGAGCTTTCCTTGGCTGGCCGCATGTGTGGGTGGTGTTGCTGCTGTCAAGTGTCCTGGGGGCTTCGATCGGCATCGGACTGACAGTGATGGGACGAGGGACGATGCAGACCAAGTTACCGTTCGGCATCTTCCTCTCTCTGGCCGCGCTTGTCGCTTCACTGTGGGGGCAGGTCCTCATCGACTGGTACCTTGGGACGGTCTTGACTTAGAAGCCATCTCACCACTTGTCGGGACCCTGGCGATTGCAATTTTCGCAAGTCCCTACCGACTCTGTGATGGCAGATTGTGCGATCTCGGCCAGCGAACGCCATGAAAACACTGGGGATCGTGCCACTCGGACCACACGTGAAGATGGACCGGGAGTTGCACCAGATGTAGACATGCCCCGGGTGACATCCGCGTCAGGGTTCACATTGGCCGAGGTGATGGTCGCCATCACGCTTGTGTCGATGTTGGTGGCCGGTGCCGTCGGCCTGCTGACCAGCGCCAGTCAGGCGATTGAGAGCTCCAGGACTCAAACAACCGCCACGCTGCTTGCCGCTCAGAAGATCGAAGAGGTGCGATCGGCAACAGTCGTGACCGTCGGCACACGAGAAGACCACCTTGGCTTGGATGGTGTTCAGACCGAGCGTGCGCGCGCGAGGTTTATTCGGCGATGGACGGTGGCGCCGTCCTGGGCGACGACCTCACTGTCGTCCGTCCGCGTTGAGGTGTTTGTGGTCGGGCGGAATCGGCGCGTGGCCGAACTCTTTGGGGTGCTGCCGCTCGAGCGTCTGGGTGGGTCATGAATCGACATTTGGATGATGCGGACGGCTTCACGCTGGCTGAACTGCTCGTCGCGTTGGCGCTGACGGCGCTGGTGATGTCGGCGATCGGGGCGCTGGCGGTGGGCACATACCGACTGGCAGAATCACAGCCGCGACTGATGGACGCGCAGCAACGGGCCCGAGTCATTGCCGAAACACTTGGACGCGACGTACGTCAGGCGGGCGCCGGGCTCGATCGCGGGACGATGTCTGGTCCCCTGCACCGCACGTTCGCGGCGATTTGGCCCCGTCGGATGGGACGTCTCAGACCTGACGGCACAAACTCAGCGCGCTCCGACGTTGTCACGCTTATCCACGTGCCAGATACGCTGATCCAGACGACCCTGGCGACAGACTTCCCGTCGTCGGGGATGAACCTTGCGTTGTCGTCATGTCCGGGCCGTGCGTCCGAGCCCGTGTCGTCGCCCCGGTCCTTGCTCCGGTCCTCGCAACCGTGTCGTGTCGCACAGGGGCTCTCGCTCGCGGTCTTTGACTCAACCGGTCGTCTAGACCTGGTTGGTGTTCTGGGCAGTGTGGGCCAGGAGATTGATGTTCGTGTCCTGGCGTCGGCGGGCGGGGTCTACCGCGCTGGTTCGACGGTGACCGAGGTCATCCTGCGTGGGTATTACCTCGATGAGGTCGCTGCGCAGCTGCGCTACTACGATTCCGATGGTACCGACTACCCGGTTGTCGATGACGTGACTGGCCTGGTCTTCGAATATTTTGGAGACCCGGCGCCGCCACGCTGGCCACGGCCAGACCCAGCCGTGGCCAACTGTTTGTACAACCAATTTGGCGACTGGCTCGGCGGAGCCCTCTTGCCGACGGCCGCGGACGGCCTCGCCGTACTCCCGCTCGCGATGTTCACCGATGGTCCATGGTGTGGTGCGGGGGACACAGCGTTTGATGCCGACCTGCTACGTGTGCGGCGCGTCCGCGTGTCCGTGACCGTGTCGAGTTACCAGGTGGTCTTCGATGTCGCGCCGCCGAACCTCGCCTTGGGCGATCGCGAGGGCGCATGGTGATGCTGGTGTTGCTGCTCACGTTGGGCGTCGCCTCGCTCAGTGGCGGCCTCGCCTTGCTCGGGCACACCGAGCGTGCGATTGCGAGCACTCACGTGCGAGCGGTGCAAACGGCATACGCGGCAGAGGCCGCGCTCCATTTGGCCGTTGAGACGATTGCCCGTCTGCCTTCGTCGCGGCGGTGGCCTTCTGAAGGAAACATTGCGGCCCTGGCCTCGAGCGCGCACATGATGGCGGTGGGGCCAGGGGAAACAGTCGACCTTGACGCGCGGACCGAGGACCTCAACCGTGAGGCGTTGCGCCGCTGGCCTCTCGGAGCGGGGACCCCCCGTTGGCGCCTCATGGGATGGGGGCGCCTTCCGGGACCCGCGGCCGGCGCACTGCCGGACGACTCGTTTGTGTTTCGTGTGGCCGTCTGGGTGGCCGACGATGTGATGGACGCCGATGGGATTGCAGCCGAAGATGACAACGGTCTCGTGATGATTCGTGCCGAGGCGTTTGGCCTGGGCGGCGCCGCCCGCGCGGTGGTGGCCCATGTGCGCCGCGTGGAGGATGGCGTCAGAATTGTCTCGTGGAGAGAGGAATGAGAGGAATGAGAGGAATGATGTGTCGGTGACAGCCCTGGTCGTGCTCATGCAGGTGTTACTTGGTCTCTGGAATACGCCACCGTCTGGGCTGGCGGAGGCCGCCAGGCGAGAGGCGTTCAGACGAGCGAACACGGCTGCGTCCATTCGCCGCGTGACGAACGCGGATCTGATGGTGCCGCCCGAGCGCGATCCGCCTGTCGCCGTGGCTGACACCCCGGCGGCGATCAGTCCGCCAATCGAACCTGAGACGAACGAAGAATCCGAGACGAAAGACGAAGCGCCGAAAGACGAAGAATGGTGGCGTGCCCGTATGACGCTGGCACGCGAGGCGGTGGCACGAGGTGAGGTGCTTGTGGCCGCCCTGGACAGTCGGGTGGCCGCTCTCACTACCGATGTGGTCAACCGTGATGACCCAGCGCAACGGGCGCGGCTCGTCGAAGACCATCGACGCGCAGTCGCCGAACGCGATCGGATGCGAGACCAACTCGCCGCCGACGTGCAGACCATCGACGACATCATGGAAGAGGCGCGCAAGGGCGGGGTGCCGCCAGGATGGCTTAGGGAGAAGTGAGGAAGTGAGGAAGTGAGGAAGTGAGGAGGTGGGGAGGTGTTACCGAATCCCGATCGTCCGCAACGCGG
>JABMNV010000228.1 GCA_013203475.1 Acidobacteriota bacterium | reverse complement strand
CGCCTCCACAGGACAGCCCTTGGATGGCCCACCGGCTTGCTTCTCGCGATCGCCATGATCGTTGTAATGGGAGTCGTTGCACTCGACCTAATTTCGGTAATTTTTGAGTGCGGGCCGGGTATTTGCCCTGATGAACCACCAACCACTTACCCGTACTGGCCCTTCTAGCCAGTTGTTGTTCGCGGTGCGAGGCCGCTTCTTCGCTATAAATATCTTGAGGTGCGTGCAGTGCAATGCTTGTCACGATCCGCCTGCCGGGGAGAAGGCAGCACCGCCGAGGAAGTCCGCCTAATTCATGAACCATTCCCAAGAGAACCAATTCGATTGTGGGAATCCACTTTAGGTGACTTGCGACTTGGGATCCCCAGAGTGCAATTCGTCTCATTATTTTAGGGTGCGCTTACAAAATTAAATGAGCAGGATGCGAGCTAAATAAACCTCCGACACGATGGATCGTTTCCAGCAAACCGCACTCGAACTATTTATACCGCCACAGGTGAGGCCATTGTTAAAAGGCTGGATGTCGACAACGAAGGGTTCTGGGAAAACGTCCCGATCACTATCTGCTTGCCTTCGACAGACCAAGCGTATTTTATTTTTCTAGTCGAGTCTGAGGACGCAGAACGGCGGGTTCGCCTCACCTGCCACCCCGCTCAATCAGAACAGTGACCGTGACCGCGAAGTCAAATACTGGGAGATTACGACGGAGCAAGGAACGGGTCTTAGCGCACCATGATTTCGTCAAATACTTCTGGTCCGTCATCGCTCAACGGAAAGTAAGTACTTACGAAGACGGAGATCGCTTCTGCTTCCGAGCCGGCCTCAACCACCGATGTGTGTTGAGCATCCCTTCGCCGACTTCCCCAAAATCTTTAGCCGCACATGAACCTATTACGGTCCAGATGACCCAGCGACTCGGGTAGCTTTTGATGTGACCCTCTACCGTGAATAACGCCATGACGAGATTATGCCAATTCAAGGCCAACTCTGCACTACAAACTTAGGACCCGGCTATCGTCCGCCAAGAAAATTATTCACCCCCCACCTTTGTGGAGTGTTCACGCGAGATGAACCTCCCTTTGGTGGATACAACGTGCTCACGTGCAGATTGTCCGGCCACTGTAGTCGCTGGGTCCGCACTAGTTTTCGCACTAGGTTCTACCCTCCGAGCTAATGATGGTGGGTAGGCCTTCATCAACGGTGACGTCAGTAAACAGTTTCCAAGGTTAAAAAGCTGCCATTGCAAATACGAGTAACGGGAAACTGGTTAATGCCATAGACACAATGAAGATGGGTTTTTCCACCATGAAGGATTGCACTGAACTTCTTTAACCAAATTGTTTTTACGGCGCTGCCTCTAGGTTAATCCTGACTCGCTATCGACTTGAAATCAAACTAGCAAGTCACTGGACAACGCACTCTTGTTTGGCGTCGCTACTTCGTCAACACCTCCGAGGGTTCAAGCATGAGAATAAAGCGCCACTCACCGCATATGACACCACCATCGGTTGAGTCGTTGAGATTTCATCTGGTTCCGCATCACCAGTCGGGGATTCCAAAGAGATAAATGCTCCATCGCTATCGCTATCGCCATCGCTATCGCCATCGCCATCGCCACTCGACGGTGGCCATGAACGTAAAGCCGGAAACGGTTGTGACGCTTCCTGTGGAATTTCCAACGACGACGCCGGTCGTGAAGTACCACAGTGAACGCTGGGCGGACACTTTTATGTACCAACTTGACCGGACTCCCACCTAAAAATAGGAGACACAGAGTAATAAAATAAGTATCATTAGGTTGAGTATTATGGTGAAAAAGTTTCGGAGTTAGTGATTAAAACATCAGAAGGAACGCAACACAACTTAGCGCGAATCCCGCATCCAAATCTGGACTTAGAGCAGAATGAGCACAACCGAATCGCGCAAACTCGCAGCATTCTTAAGAACGTTTCCAAGAGAAAAAAAGAAAATAAAAGGTGGCCAGGGACGGGATCGAACCGTCGACCTCCTCACGGATCTAAAGGAGAGGTATGACAGTCTGAAATCCGGCCCAATCGCTGCGCAGGCTGTCACGGTCGCGCGCCTCGAACCGGACCTTGTTGAGCTCAGCGCCAAGATCGCCGAAGTCAACCGCGAAGTGGAAGATTCCATCCTCCTCGAACTCGTCGCAAGCCTTCGCGACGCGGAAAATACAGAGTGGAATGACTTGTGGAAAAAGGCCGTGACGCTCAACGTTACGCGTCAAGCGATCATGATTCACAGACATAAGGGCACGAGAGTTACCTGGGACGGCATCTTGCGGATCACCGGAGCCGGCCACACTTTCGAAGCTTCGTTCGAGGGGTCATTCCTCACCGGGGCAGCCAGCGAAGTGGAAGCTAAAGTGAATCAAGTCTTCGAGAACCTCCGAAACGGCATCTCCTATTCACAGCAAGCTGACATCACTCAGAAAGGGCAACTACGCGCTACGGTCGCGAAATCCCTTGGGCTCAAAGGGGCCCAGCACCGGCTTCTCAGAACGACCAGTCGGGAAGAAATGCAGCAGATCTTGTTAAACATGAGGTTGTGCGGCTAATAATGCGGCTACAGTGCGGTTTCAAGGCTGACCTATCCCGCCCGCGATAAGGAGACCCATGCCCAAGGTCATAGTCCAAATCTACCCGTCGCTCGGGGATCACGAGGAGATGGCCCGCCGCCGTCCGATCGGGCGCGACCCGGAGGCCTTCCACTCCGTGATGAACGGAATGAAGACCATCGCCAAAGCAATGGACGAGATGGGCTACTGGGGTCTCTCGCACGTTGAGCACCACTTCCATTCCGAGGGCATGGAACTGTCGCCGGACCCGGGACTGTGGAACCTGTACCTGGGCCAGGCCACGACTCGCCTCATGCACGGCCAACTGGGATTCGTGCTGCCGGCCCGTGACCCGATCCGGCTCGCCGAGAAGATCGCAATGATCGATCACATGCTTGAGGGCCGCCTCTTCGTCGGCCTGGCCCGTGGGTACCAGTCCCGCTGGATGGATGTGCTCGGGCAACGGCTGCACGTCAAGGCCTCACGGCCCGATATTCCCGAGATCGAGGAGCGCAACAAGGAGCTGTACTTCGAGCACTTCCGGATCATGAAGCTGGCTTGGGAGCAGGACCTGCTGCAGTACCAGAGCCGGCACTACGAGGTGCCGTTCCCCTACGAGGAGGGCATCACCGGATGGCCGCCCAGCGAGGCTCTCACGTCCAGATACGGAGCCCCGGGGGAGGTGGACGAGAACGGCACCGTGCTGGGTGTCAGCGTCGTGCCCAGTACCTACCAGTACCCGCACCCCCCTATGTTCCAGCCTTTCTCGCAGAGCCGTAGCACGGTGGCGTGGGCGGCCAGAAACGGGCTGGTGCCGATCACCATGTTCGCGCCGATCGTCGTTGCCCGCTGGTTCGCGAATTTGTACCGGCATGAGGCTTCGCTCGCCGGTCGAGACCTTGCACCGGGGCAGAGCATGGGCCTGTTGCGATCGTTCAGCATCCACAAGAGCCGCTCCGACGCCCAGGACGCCATCGAGAAGTACGACATGCTCGCCTGGCGTGACTGGTATGGGTCGTTCGGGCACCTCGCGGGCTTCCGATTCCCTGACGAGGAGGGCCCCGTGCCGGCGCCCGGTGAGTCGGTCTCCGACCGGCTGACCAAGGTGGGGATGATCATTGGCGGGACCGTTGACGACGTGAAGCGACAGCTCGACGCGCAGTTGTCGGAGGTTCCATTCGAGTACCTCGTCTGGCACCTGCCGTATGCCGTGATGCCGCTGGAGGAGACGCTCGAGCAACTCGACCTTTTCGCCAACAAGGTGATGCCTGAGTTCGGGATGGAGCCGCCGGCACCACCCATCCTGCGCAGGCGTCCATCGTTTCAGCCGCCCGCCCCGGGGGGCTCCTGATGGGCTCGGGCGTGCAGGACACCCCCGACGAATTCTCCGAGTTCCGCAACGAGTGGGAGGCGGTCATCGCCCGCGTCATCGCCCGCGCCTGGCTCGATGAGCAGTTCAAGGCCGCTCTCGTGCGGGATCCAACCGCCATCCTTCACGCCGAGGGCCTTGTGTTCCCCGACCGGTATGTCGTGGAGTTCTACGACGATCCAGGAGCCTCGCCGCGCGATTGGCACTCCGTTGGGCGTGGCAGCCGAGCTGTCCACCGGTTCCCGATCCCGCCGCGTCCTGCGCCAGATGCGGTGAACGCCGATGCGCTGGGCGTTGTCGACGGCTCCGCTCTGGCCTGCTGCTGCCCATGCGCGAGTTGCACCGGCGCGGTCAGCCTCCAGACATGGCACTGAACCCCTGAACCCAAGACCGCACCCGAGATCGATGGAAAAAAGGGTGTTTATAGCGCATTTTTTCTAGACACGCCACTCGAATTCTGTTACTTTCATCACACCGGTGCCGCAGAGACTGACGCCGGACCGACTCGATGGAGAGGAATCACGATGGCAACTTACACACGTGCAGGTGGTTTAGCGACCGACCCGAAGGATGATTACGCGTCTGAGGTTAACGATGCAATGCAGAAGGTGATCGGCAGGGCGTGGGCCGATGCCGGCTACAAGTCAGAGCTCATCGGCAATCCGCAAGCGGCATTCGCCGAGCTCGGTGTGCACTGGCCCGATCACTACCAGCTGGAGTTCTACGACGATCCTAGCGCCAAGGTTGGCGACTGGACCACCGTTGGCCGTGGCCCCACCGGCGTCCTGCGAGTTCCGATCCCGCCGGCCCCTGCCGACGGCCAGGTATCGGCTGACGATCTCGCGGCTGTGGGCGGCGCGGGGGGCTGCTGCTGCTGCTGCACCGGGCTTTGCACCTGCACCGGCGCCGTCTCGCACGACACGTGGTACTGAGGGGCTACCGCATACTTCCGGCTGAACCTAGTTTGTGACTCGAGGTTGGGTCCCGCGTGCAACGCGGGACCCAACCTCGAGTCACAAACTACCTTTGAGAAAGGGCGTTACGTGCCTGTTATTCGTCCACGCTTCCGGTCCGATCTGTATCCCGCGGTGCTAGACGGCTCCGTAATATTCCTCCTCTCCGAAACCCTGCCCACCGTCCTCAATGGTCGCCTGAACCAGATCGTCTGCCCACTCATTGACGGTCAGCGAACCGCCGACGACATAGTCGAGACCCTGCGCGATCAGGCGAGCCCAGCCGAGGTGTACTTCACGCTGGCGACCCTTGAGCAGCGCGGGTTCATCGAGGAGAGCGTCGAGGGAATTCCACGCAGCGAGGGCGCCTTCTGGTCGGCCTTGGGGTTGGACGCCCCGACCGCCCGTGCGCGGCTCGCCGCCAGTCCGGTAAGCGTGGTCGCCGTCGGCCTTGTCGACACTGAGGCGACAGAGCGGGCCCTTCGGGACGCCGGCGTGCACCTGCTGGCCGAGGCGTCGATCGTCATAGCCGTCACGGACGACTATCGGCACGCCGAACTTGATCGGCTCGACGAGCAGTGCCGAGAGCGCGGTGCCGCCTTGGTTCTGGTCAAGCCGGTCGGCTGGCTGCCGTGGATCGGTCCCATCCTCGGGCCGGACCGGGCCGGCTGCTGGCACTGCCTGGTCGACCGACTCCGGATGAACTACAGCACCGACACCTTCATCGAGCAGCAGACCGGTGAGGTGCCGGTGACCTCGGTCGCGTCCCTGCCGGCCAGCGTGCAGGCCGTGCTGAACCGATTCGCGGTCGAGATCGCTAAGTGGATCGTCTTGGACGGGCCGTCGGTGCTGGACAACGCGCTGTACGCGTTGTCGATGATCTCCCTCGAGCAGACCCCGCACAAGATCGTGCCACGGCCGCAGTGCCCCCGGTGCGGTGAGCAGATGTACCGCGATCGCACAGCGCATCTGCGCGAGCCCGAGCCGATTGTTTTCCGCGCGCAGCAGCACCTCCAAAGCGTCGACGGCGGCCATCGCACCGCCACGGCTGAGCAGACCTTGACTCGCTATGCAAGCCTGGTCAGCCCCATCACCGGCGTCGTGTCGACGCTCGAGAGGGTGTCCCCTCCGGGTAACCCGGTCGTGCACGCGTACTCCGCCAATCATAACTGGGCGACCCGGCCGGACAGCCTGTCCTTTCTCAAGCAGTCGCTACGCAGCAAGTCAGGAGGCAAGGGCACGACCGACGCCCAGGCGAAGGTCGGTGCGATGGCGGAGGCCTTCGAGCGCTACAGCGGCGTGTTCCGCGGCGACGAGATCCGTCGCCGAGCCGTTCTCGGGGACCTGGCTGCGCCGATGATCCATCCCCACGACGTACTGCTTTTCTCTGAGCGGCAGTACGAGCAGCGACGCGAGATCAATGCCCAGGGTAACTCGTTCCAGATGGTGTCCGAGCCCTTCGACCCCGGTCTTCCGGCAGACTGGAGTCCCATGTGGGCGCCGACCTCGGGTGAGCTCCGGTGGGCGCCGACCGGGCTGCTTTACTACAGCTACAGCAAGGTCGCGCCGCACGATACGCCGAATCGAATGGCCTACTACGCCGACTCCAACGGGTGCGCGGCGGGAAACACCTTGGAAGAGGCCGCGTTGCAGGCGCTACTTGAACTCGTCGAGCGTGATGCGGTGGCTACCTGGTGGTACAACGAGGTGCGCAGGCCCAGCGTCGACCTCGCTGGGATCATGACGCCCTACCTGAACGACCTGCTCGACTGGCTGGATGGCGAGCGCCGCGACCTGTGGGTGCTCGACATCACCAACGACATCGGTATCCCGGTGTTCGCGGCCTTTTCCCGGCGCCTTGATCCCGACGACAACGGGGCCGAGCAGCTGGTGGTCGGCTTCGGCGCGCACCTAGATCCACGTATCGGCATGATGCGGGCCATCACCGAGGTCAACCAGTTCTTCGCCAGCCTCTACGCCCTCCAGGACAGCGACCTGCGCAAGGCATTCGACCCCGGAGCGGTTGAGTGGTGGTCGACGGCTTCAGTGGCGAACAAGCCCTACACGGCGCGGGCCACCCACATACCGCCGCTCAGCCTGGCCGACCTCCCCGACCTCTCCTCGCACGACCTGGAGGTCGAGGTGCAGACCGCGATCCGTCAGATCGAGGCAAGGGGTCTGGAGGTGTGCCTGGTCGACCAGACCCGCCCGGATGTCGGCTTCCCCGTCGTCAAGGCGCTCGCGCCTGGTCTCCGACACTTCTGGTCGCGGCTCGCGCCTGGGAGACTTTACGACGTGCCCGTTGATCTCGGCTGGCTCCCGACCCGGCTCAGCGAGGGCGACCTGAATCCCACCCCCGTGTTCTTTTAGGGTCAGGTGATGGTGATGAGGTACGTACTCGAGCGGCAGTGCCGCCTGGTGATAACCGACGGTGAGGCGACCTTGGAGTGGCCGGGCGGCCCGCTGCGCATAACGACCCTCGCGCCCGGCCAGGCTCGGGTACTTGAAATGCTAGCCACCGGTCCCGCCGAGCGCGACCTGCTCGCCGCGGCCGCGGAGTCCGACGGGCAGACGAGCGCGGCGTGGCTGCACATGACCCTGGACCGGCTCGTCGACCTAGGCCTAGTCACCAGAATCGTGGGCGACCCCGCGGTGGTCGCCGTGACAGTAATCGGGGTCGGCAGCCGCGCGCCGGTCGGCGAGTTGGCAGGAACGGCCGCGATCCGGCTCGATCCGTTCGCGTACCTGCACTCGATCGCCGGAGTCCTGACCCTGGAGTCGCCCCGATCGTGCTGCCGCGTGGAGCTCCTCGAGGCCGGCGCCGCGGCACTGATCGCCGTCCTCGCGGCCGGGACCACGCCGGCGGCTGCCGCTGCCGCCGTTCCTCGCTGGGATGCCGTCACGATCTTTGACCTGCTGGGGATCCTGCACGCCGAGAGTCTCATCTCGGTCGCCGCCGAGGCTCAGGACGAGCTTTCCGAGTGGTCCTTCCACGATGCCCTCTTCCACTCCCGTAGCCGGACCGGCCGGCACTCGGCTCCTTACGGGGCCACGTACTCCCGGGCCATTGAGCGTCCACCGCTGCCGGCCGTCAAGCCCCGTCCCGACGGTCCGGTGACCGAGTTGGCGACTGTGGACGTTGACATCGCCGCGCACACCGACCCGCCGTTCGGCAGGGTCCTGGAGGACCGCCAGTCTTGGCGGATGCCAGGCCCGCGGGCCCTTGATGCCGCCCAGCTCGGTGAGTTCCTGTTCCGGTCAGCACGTGTCCGCGGCCGCATTGCGACTGAGCACGAGGAGGTCAGCAACCGACCGTACCCGGGCGGGGGCGCCGACTACGAGTTGGAGATCTACGTGCTGGTCAATCGGGTCACCGGCCTTGATCGGGGCCTGTACTGGTACGACCCGCTCATGCATGTGCTCGTGCGGCTGTCGCAGTGGAGCCCGACCGTCGGGCGGCTGGCAGCGGACGTCGCCAACAAGACCGGCGTCAACCTCATCCCCGACGCCGCACTGCTCATCACGGCCCGGATGCTACGCCTGACCTACAAGTACGAGTCGATCCCGTACGCTATAGCGCTCAAGGATGTAGGCTCGCTGTACGGGACGTGGTACCTGACCGCGACCGCCATGGGGCTGGCGCCCTGCGCCATCGGCGGGGGCGACAGCGAGTTGCTCTCGGCCGTGACCGGAATCGCACCCTTCGAGGAACCGCGCATCGGGGAGTTCATCCTCAACACCCAGAATTCGGCCGAGATCCGGGGGCCACTCCCCCCGGCTCGGGTCAACCGCCCGGCAAGGAGCCAAACATGACTGAAGCCACGTCGACAGGCGATGCCACGGCCGGCCTGCACAACGACAGCAGTGCGGAGACGCTCGACCAGGTGGTCACCACGACGAGCGCGCGACTGTGGATCGCGCTCGTGGCAGCGATGGTTCTAATTGTCGCTGGCGTGCTGTGGGCTTTCCTGGCGGTGATCCCCGTGCAGACGACGGTGACCGGCCTGGTAAACCAGCCGGGGATGCGCATCGTCGTGCCGAGCCCCGTCGACGGCGGGGTGAAACTGCTCGCCACCGTCCAGAGCCCGGTCACAGAAGGCGACCCCGTCGCTGTTATCACGCCGTACGACCTGTCACGGCAACCGGTGACGCTGGTGTCGCCCGAGACGGGAATCATCTCGGACATCCTCGTGCAGCCGGGCAGCGGCGTTGCCATGGGGCAGAGCATCTTCGTGACGAGCGCCGCGGATAACGAGCCGCAGGTGCGAGTGCTCGCCCAGGTGCCCGGCTCGGACGTCGAGACATTCAGCGTTGGCGTGAGCGTGGACGTGCGGGCAGCGGCGACTGCAGCCAGCCCGGCGCAATCCATGACAGGGACGATCATCTCGGTCTCCGACGTCCCGGTGCTGCTGTCCGACGTCGAGGCGGTCAATGGCTCGACGTCACTATCGGAGAGCCTGATGGGCGCGGGCAGCGTGCCGTTGTACCTCGTGGTGATCGAGGTCGAGCGCAACGATCCCACTGGATCAATACGAAACGGCGAGATCGTCACCGTCGTCAACACCTTCAACTACGTGCACCCCATCGATCTCATCAAGCCGGGGGCCTCGTGACCGCGTTACCGCAGGCTGCAGCGCCTGCGAGCGATGGCCCAGCGAGGATCACGACCGGCCGTCGGGTGAGCGTGCCGACCATCTTGCAGATGACGGAAGTCGAATGCGGCGCGGCATCCCTTTCGATGCTCTTGGCGAGGCTGGATAGGTACGTGCCGCTCTCGACGATGCGGGTGAGCTGCGGCGTATCACGCGACGGTGCCACTGCCCGGGACCTGGTCACGGCGGCGGCGGAGTATGGACTGGACGGTGCAGGGCATCTTGGTGACCCGTCGAACCTGAACGGCCTGCCCATGCCGGCGATCGTCTGGCTGCGCCGCTCGCACTTCGCCGTGCTCGAGGGTGCGGCGGGTGGGAAGGTCTGGATCAACGACCCGGCCGCCGGCCGCTACACATGGACGGTCCAGGAATTTCTGCGCAACTACTCGAACGCCGCCCTCACCTTCACCGCGAACGCCTCTTTCGAGAAGCGCGGCCGGCCGTACAGCCTGGTTGCCGATCTTAAAACCCGGCTGCGTAACAGCCTGTCGGGCGTGTGGTTCACGGTCATTGCGGGCCTACTCGCCATGATCCTCGGCGTCGCCATCGCCCCGATCAGCGAGATCTTCGTCGACGAGGTGCTCGACGGTGGACCCACCTCGGCAGTGGGAGTCCTCACTGGCGCGATGCTCGCCATCGGCCTCATCCGGGGCGGGCTGACACTCCTGCAGTATGGGGTGCTCACCCGGATGCAGACGAAGTTGTCCCTCGTGGGCAGCGCGGGCTTCCTCGACAGGCTGATGCGGCTGCCAGTGCTGTTCTTCATGCAGCGCAGCGTGGGCGACCTCTCACAACGCATCACCTACAACTCCGTCGTGGCGCAGCTGCTGGCCACCCAGATCGCCGCTGCGGCCATCGCGGTCGTCGGCATCCTCGCGTACGCGGCGGTCCTCATTTTCTACCAGTGGGCGATCGGCCTCGTGGTGCTCGCACTGACAGCCGTCAACATCGTCGTGCTGGCGCTGCTAAACAGGCAGCGCACGGCATCCCAGGGCCGAATCACGCATTCGCAGAACGAGCTGCGCGGAGCGACGGTGTCGACCGTGCGCAGCATCGAGACTCTAAAGGCCACCGGCATGGAGGACCAGGCGTTTACCGGCCTCACCGGCGCCCAGGCGAGGTACGTCAGCGCGCAGTCGTCGCTGGTCATGTCGTCGGCGCTGCTGGGCACGGTGCCCACTGTCATCTTCGCCCTCACCTCGGCCGCGATCCTCATCATGGGCGGCTACTTCGTGGTGGCTGGGGTGTTCACGCTGGGCGCGCTCCTCGCCGTGCAGGCGCTCGCCATCAACCTAGGCGCGCCCATTCAGACGCTGATGAGTGCTGGCTCGCAGGTCCAGCTCATCAGTGCCGAACTCAATTCGCTCGACGATGTCACGCTCGAGTCGGACGATCCGCGCTACGCACGCGCCAAGACTTCCGGTCCGACCCCCGTGTTCACCGGGCACATCGAGTTGCGCAATGTGACATTCGGATACAGCATCCGGCATCGCCCGGTCATCACGGACTTCAGCCTCGACCTGCAGCCTGGTAGGCGGGTGGCGCTCGTGGGCGTCTCCGGGGCCGGCAAAACAACTATCGGGAACCTGGCCGCGGGCCTGCTCCAGCCGTGGTCGGGCGAGGTGCTGTTCGACGGTCGGTCGTTGACGGACTTCCCGCCGGGCGCACTGGAAGGCGGGCTGGCCAAGGTCGACCAGAGCATCGTGCTTTTCGAGGGCACCGTCCACGAGAACGTAAGCCTGTGGGATGACACTATCCCCGAGGGTGACATCCGACGAGCTCTCGCCGACGCGTGCCTGCTGGCCGACGTGCTGCCTCGCGAGAACGGCATCGACGCCAGGGTGGCCGAGAACGGACGCAACTTCAGTGGTGGCCAGTGCCAGCGCATGGAGATCGCTCGGGCACTCGCCCTTAACCCTCGCGCTGTGATCCTGGACGAGGCGACGAGCTCGCTCGATGTGCAGACGGAGCGTCTGGTCGACGAGTCCCTGCGGGCTCGCGGCTTGGGCTGCCTCATCATCGCCCATCGCCTGAGCACGATCCGCGATGCGGATGAGATCGTCGTCCTCGCCCGCGGTGGCGCGGTGGTCGAGCGCGGCACCCACGACGAGCTCATGCAGGCCGGCGGGATGTACTTCAAGCTCGTCGGCGCAGCGGGAGGTGGCGGCGATGTCGGGACGTGACCGGATGGACCTCATGCCGGGCACCCATCCCCACGGCGCACGCGTCGTTGTCGGGGTCGCCGATGTCTTCGCCGTGGACGACAGCGGGCGCCCTGTGCCACTGGGCTCCGTGGGGCCGGGAGCAGTCGTCCCGGCTGCCCGCAGCCATGTGCACCTGCGGGTGATCCCTCGACTGGACGCGACCTGCGAGCGCATCCCGGATGTGCACTTCGCCGATGAGGCGACGGGCGTGGCCGCCTTCGCTGCCAGCCTCACCGACTGGATGGGGCCGTTCGCCGCACCTCTGCAGGACATCCGTCCGGACCACCTGCCGGCGGCGCTCGCTGACGCGGTGTCGGCGTACCTCGCCCACCTCGGAAGCCAGACCAGCGCGCGACGCTCACAGCGGGCATCCCTCGACGCTGCGGAGCGGGTCCAGGAGTACGAGCGACTTGCCGAGAACATCCGGCAGGTGGACGTCCCGCCGGCTCCCGTCGATGACGACGAACTGATCGAAGCCCTGCGCCGCATCGGGGCGGCGCAGGGCTTCGCCGTTCAGCAACCCACCCATGTCCGGCCGGGCCTGCTTGCGATGGATCGGCTGCCCGGACTGGCGCATGCCAGCGGCGTGCGGTTCCGCCGCGTCCGGCTGGGCGACGGCTGGGACCGTTCCCGCTCGTCGGCCTTCCTCGCCTTCCTGAACGACGTCGACCACACCCCGGTCGCCCTCATCCCGCGGGGTCGCGGATATCAGGCCTTCCATGGCACCGCCATCAGGCCCCAGCGAGTGAATGCCGATTCCATGGCTGCGTCCATCGACAGCGCCTACGAATTCACGACACCATTGGATCGCACCCGTGCGGTCACGTGGAAGGACATGGTTCGGGTGTCGCTGGCGCGCACTTCAGGATCGTGGGCCGTCATCACCGTCATGGCCGCGCTCATCGCTGTCCTCGGACTGCTCACCCCGATACTGACGCAGTACGTACTTGGCGTCGCAGTCCCGAAGTCGTCCGTCCCGCTGATCGCCCAAGCGGGGATAGCGCTCATCGTTGTGGCCTTGGTTGCGGGTGCCTTCTCGATGGTCATGTACTTCACCATCTCGCGGGTGACCCAGGAGTTCACGGCGCGAGTGCAGCCCGCGCTGTGGGACCGGCTCCTGTCGATGCCGGCGAGCTTCTTCCGCGGCTTCTCGTCCGGCGACCTGTCGGTGCGCGTCATGGCCGCCGACTCCCTACAGCAGCTGGTCAGTGCCCAGGTCGTCGGAGCAGTGTTCGCTGCCGCGTTCTCGCTCGTCAACCTCGTCCTCATGTTCTACTACAGCCTGACCCTCGGGCTCATCGGTCTGGCGTTCATCATTCTGACGTTCGGGGTGCTGTTCCTCGGCGTGCGCCGGCTCCAAGGGCTTTACAGCGAGTCCATCGACGCGCAACTCGAGGGCACCTCGTGGGTCGTGCAGCTGCTCACCGGCATCGCCAAGGTGCGGCTGGCCGGGGCCGAGGAACGTATGGAGCTGCCCTACCTCGAGCGGGTACGTCGGCAGATGGTTGCGCTGGCGCAGATGACCCTCGTGACCGGCCGGGTGAACGCGTGGTTCCTGCTTGTCGTGCCGCTGGCGACCGGGTGCTTCTTCCTCGCGATCGGCGCGGGGCTGCGCAACACGACCGAGGCCGTCACCGCGCCGACATACCTCGCCTTCATCGCCTCGTTCTCGATCGTCTTCGGCGCGATAAACGGGCTGATCGCCGTGCTGACGCCACTGGCGTCGGCCGCCCCCATCCTCCGCTTGCTGCGGCCCATCCTCGACGCGCTGCCGGAGTCCGCGGCCCATCGCGCCGACCCCGGTCCGCTCCTGGGCGAGATCGAGTTCCGCAACGTCACCTTCCGCTATGAGCCTGATGCACCGATCGTCCTCGACGGGATCAGTTTCCGGATCGCGCCAGGGGAGATGGTGGCCATCGTCGGGCCCAGCGGCTCAGGGAAGTCGACATGCGTGCGCCTGATCCTCGGGTTCGAGACCCAAGAGGAGGGCCAGATCCTTATCGACGGGCGCAACCTCGGCGAGCTCGATCTTGACCTCGTTCGGGGACAGATGGGAGTTGTCATCCAGAACGGCCAGCTAACCCGTGAGTCCATCGTAAACAATATCCTCGGGGCGGCTGGCGGTTCCGAGGCGGAAGCCTGGCGCGCTGCCGCCGCTGCCAACCTCGACGAGGACATCAAGGCAATGCCGATGAAGATGCAGACAATGGTGGACCCCACTTTGGTATCTGGCGGCCAGGCCCAGCGGATTCTGTTGGCGCGGGCACTGGTCCGGCGGCCCAAGGTGATCCTGCTAGACGAGGCGACGAGTGCCCTCGACAACGAGAGCCAGGAGCGGGTGTCGCAGGCCCTCGACGACCTCGGTGCCACCCGGATCGTGGTGGCGCACCGACTTTCGACGATCCAGGATGCCGACCGGATCATCGTGATCAAGGCCGGCAAGGTGGTGCAGCAGGGCACCTTCGCCCAGCTCATCGCAGTGGACGGCGAGTTCGCCGATCTGGCCAAGCGCCAACTGGCCTGATCGTGGCCGCTGTCGGCGAGTCGCCGGCTCCCTGCCGCGTTGAGGGCGACTGGCCGGCCGGGCTGGAGGGTCGCTACTACCGGATCGGCCCGCATCCTCTGCCCGGGAGCACGATCGCCCGCTGGGGGACATACCCCGGGTTGCTGCATGAGGTGCGAATCACGGGCGGGACCGCAGAATACCGATTATCTCGGATGGGCGTCGGGCACGGTCCCAGCGCGAACGTGCTTGTCGACGATCAGGACGTGCTCGCAGTAGGGGAGTCCGGCGCATTTTGGATGATCGACCGAGCGAGCCTGGCGGCGACGGCGCGGCCGCTCGTGGGGGGCTTGCGCGCCCCGGTGGCGCACGCTCATGCCGACTCGGCGGGTCGCCTCGTGGTGACGGCGCTGGACCATGCCGGTCGCACGGCGACGGCGTGGTCGTGGAGCGGCGACAACTGGGTGCTGCGCCGCGCCGTCGCGCTGCCCAGCGCCGCGTTTGTGCACGACGCACAGGTGATCGCAGACGACCTCGTGCTCGGGCTTCATCCCTTGATTCAAACCCCCGGCGGACTGACCTGGGACGACCGCCGGGGCTCGTCCACCTGGCTCGTCGCCCGGCTCGACAGTGACGACGAGCCAACCCTGGCCCCGGTGGCCCCTTGCTTCGTGTGGCACGGCGGCTGGGCGTCGTCCGACTCGGCGACCTTGGTGATGAGAGCGCCGGTGCGGCCGACCCCCGGACTGTTCGCTCACGAGCGCGTACTTGACCCAGAGATCGTGGCAGGGGTACGCGAGTGGAAGCTGGATCACGACGCGCGCGTGGTCCACGAGCGGCAGCTCACGGACGATCCATCAGACTTCCCTGTGCCCTTCGGAGACGACCTAGTGGTGGCACTCGCCGGCGTCTTTGACGGGGGGCCGGACTACACCCGGTGCTCAGGGGTCGCCCTCGTGGGCGCCAAGGGGGAGAGTGCTCGTCGCCGGCATCCAGCTGGCACGTTCGGCGGCGAGTTCCGCCCGGTCGCCACCTTGCACGGAATGGTGCTGATGGGCCTCGTGGTTGACTCGGCGGACTCGTCGACCGCGCTGCTGGTCCTCGACCCCGCCGACCTCTCTGGCTCGCCACTGGCCACCGTCCGCATCCCGGCAGTAGTTCCCTCGGGCCTGCACTCGGCCTGGCTCCCGGACACCTAGGTCCCGGCGTCCGGCGGCTGCGCCGGGTCGTGCCGGGATGGTTGTGCCAGCGCGGCCGACCGTGCCGCCGATCGCTGGCGGAAGGCAAGGAGGAACGCGGCTTCGCGCTATCGGCGCTCCGCGTCGCCGCCGAGCAGGAGGCCTGATCCGCCGCGTGCCGCCCGGGCAAACGTCGCCACTCGCGATGCCAATTTGGTCTGCTGTGGTGATTTCGGACTGTGGAGTTGATTGATTTCTATGCTGCCGTGGCCGGCTGGATGTAACCGTAGTGGACTTCGTTCGGGCGCTGATAGCCAAGAGCTGAATGGCGTCGGCGGGAGTTGTAGAAGCCCTCGACGAGCTCGGTGCGCATGTGATCAGCGAGCGACCAGCCAACTATATTCTTGGAACAACAAACAATTACCGTGGCCAAGTAAATGAATCCGGCTCATGCATGAAGGTGGGTAATGTCACCGACGTATTTGGACACAAACTGGTGCCCGAATAATCCGCCGCACTCAAATCATAGGGCTAAAAATCCTCTAAGAGATCGCGAAATCGTCGGATGCCCAAGCCAACCTTTATGAGGCAAAAAACGTTGGTAAATAACAAAAAACGCTCAATCAGTCACCACAATGGGAGGTAAACGTCCGAACTCATAATCTGGTACCTAGTGATTCAAGCCAGAACTAAGCTCCGTACCTGGACCGTTGGTCTTTGACACCCTCGGCTCTAAGCACCGCCGAGCAAGCAGGCTAATGATCAGCGACCACGAGCGCTGAAAAGCCCTCTCGAATGAGCACAGAATTAGCACAAACCAAGCGTGAGCGAAGTGTTGTCATAGTACTAACACAACCAATTCAGGCCACATCAAACCAACTTTCGAGCCCGTTCCAGGAGGGAAAATGGTGGCCAAGGACGGGATCGAACCGCCTACCTCTGATTGCAATGGCATATTGTTTCTCAGCCGCAGAGCTGAAAGCGAGAGTGCCTTGGTTTATAGAGAACTATGGAAAACGTGTCCGTTTTCAGATTTTCATTCGCTCCCGCGGGGTCATACCTGCGGCG
>JABMNV010000227.1 GCA_013203475.1 Acidobacteriota bacterium | reverse complement strand
GTGTCGCCCGCGCCGGTGACATCCGCAATCTGATCGGAACCGACGATCGGGATGTGGTCGGTGGGCCGACCTGGCTCAAACAACGCCATGCCCCGGCTTCCGCGAGTGACAAGGACGGCGCGCGACTGCAACTTGCGCAGAAGCGTGCGCCCCGCCTTCTCAAGCGACACCGGGTCGTCGCCGATCGTGACACCAAGCCACGCCTCCACCTCCGACTCGTTGGGTGTACACGCCGTGACACCGCGGAAGCCCGACAGTCCATACCGCGAATCCACCAGAATCATCGGCACGCGCCCCACATACGTGGGGTCGACCCACCGTCCCTGGGGCCTGGTCCGAAAAGACCGCGGCGTCTTCCCCGCCGCCTTGGCCTCGGCCCGGGCGATCAGGTCGGGTGTATACAAACCACTCCCATAGTCAGACACAATCACGACATCAGCATCCGCCAACGCCAAGGCGAGGGCATCCTCAAGACGACGCGCTAATGCGGAATGCTGTCTGGATGTCAGGGCGGGTCCGACACGATCGATCCGGACGACCTGTTGTTTCGCGGAATGCACACCTCCCGCCAGCACGCGCGTCTTGACCGGCGTGACATATCCCGCCGCCCTCACGATACCCCGCGTATTCGCGCGTGTCGGCATCGCGCCAAGCAAGCGTCCGCCCGTCTCGTCGCGCCCGACGACACCAACGACATTGACCTTTGCCCCGAGGGCGGCCACGTTGTTCGCCGCGTTCCCTGCACCGCCCGGCAGAATTTCAGTCGTGTCGTACTTCAGGATCAAGACGGGCGCCTCGCGTGAGACGCGCTCCACCTGCCCGTACAAGAATTCGTCGGCAATCAAGTCGCCGACGACCACGACATGCGCTTTGGCGAAGCGGGCGATGAGTTCGGCGTAACGCTGTTCGGTCATGTGTTTCATTCCCCGGGTCCCAGGATGATCGTCACGGCCTCCATCAGATGTGCCGCCACCTGAGTGCCTGCCGGAAACGTCTCAGACTTGAGACGCGCGTCTCGTGCTCCGTGGCCGGTCCGCACAAGAATGCCACGTGCGCCAACGGCACTGGCCAGTTCTACATCCACGTCGCGGTCTCCGACGACCCACGATTTTTCCAGGTCAATGTCCCACCGGGCACACGCCTGATCGATCATGCCGCGGCCCGGCTTGCGGCATTCACAGGGACCAGCCAACCCGCTCACAACAGCGCGAGGGTGATGCGGGCAGTGGAACCAGCCGTCAATCACCGCGCCGGACGCGCGCACCTCAGCGTCCATCGACGCGTGAAGGCCCTGGACAAATGCCTCATCAAACAACCCCAGACCGATGCCCCCCTGATTCGAGACGACACAGACAAGATACCCCGCGCGATTGAGCAACCGAATGGCATCCATGGTCCACGGGAACCACGACACGTCATCTCTGTGATCGAGATACCCCACCTCACGAATCATCGTGCCGTCACGGTCGAGAAAGACGACGGGGCGCTTGAGCAGGTGGCCAGTCACGATGCGACCTGCGATCCGGAAAATGCCAGATGGCGAGACACGGCCGCGAACACGGTCTCCACCGTGATGCGTTTCATGCAGCGATGATCAATGGGGCAATCGCGAAGATGGCAGGGGCGACAGAACACGTCTGAGGTCAACACATCGCCGCGCCCCAGGGGACGAGTGACGCGCTCATCAGTGGGACCAAACAGGGCCACGACCGGTCGCCCAAGCGCGGCCGCCACGTGCATCGCGCCGGAATCGTTGGAAACAAACACACGACACATGGATGCAAGCCCCGCCAGCGCGCCAAGGTCCGTGCGCCCGACCAGATCCACGACCTTCGCTCGTGCGTCCGGCGCGTGCGCCCGAAGCCAGGATTCTATCTCACGCGACGCGGCCCGATCATGCACGGCGCCGACGATCACGCAGGTCACATCACGGTCACGAATCAGTCGCGCAATCACTTCCGCCATGCGCGCCGGTGGCCACTGCTTCGCCTGGCCGTACGCGGCACCGGGGGCCACGCCCACCAGACGCGTCTCCGGTGTGACCCCGGCACGCTCGAGCAACGCGACCGCCTCGGCCCGGCTCGCCGTCGACACCCCCAGTGTCGGCGGGCCATCGTCGCACGGGATGCCGAAGCCGCGCACAAGATTGCGATAGTAGTCGGCGTGGTGGCCGCCTTGGCGACCGATGGCGCTGCGGCGGGACAACAACCACCCGCGGGCGTCCCGGGCGATGCCCCAGCGCTGCGGCACACCCGCGCGCTTGAGCATCCATGCCGACCCAAACGAGTTCGGAAAGAGAATGCCCAACTCAAACGCCCCATCGCGGATCGCACGGGCTGCCGCCTTCGGTTTCTCTGGCAGGATCAGGACGTGGTCGGGCCTCACGTCGGACGGTTCTTTGAGCAGCGCGGCCACGGCAGGCGACGCCGCGACCGTCATCTCGGCGGACGCGAAATGCGCGCGGAGTGCGGCCATCGCGGGCAGGGCCAACACGGCATCCCCCAGCCAGTTTGGCGCGCGCACGACCACGCGCGAGACGACGGTGTGATCAGATTCGATCACGAGTGTCGTCTCCCTCTTCAGCGTCGTCGGGGACATTCATCACCTCGGGCTCAGGGCCCCTGGGAAACATCCCGCCCACTCGTGCGTCATCGTCGCGCCAGCGCCGATGCATCCAGAGCCAGAGTTCAGGATTGCGCCGCACATACATCTCAAGCACATCAGTGCATCGCTGGGTGAATTCCACGATCGGGTCGGCCACGTCGGCGCCCGGCGGTTCAATCGGATGTTCGTACACCATCCGATAGGTTCCATCCTCGGACGGCAGGCCAAAGACCGGCACCACGGCCGCGCCCGTGCGCAAGGCCAACGAGGCGACGGCAGACGTGGTGGAGGCCGGTCGATCAAAGAACTGGACGGTCACGGCGTCAACCGGCTGGATGTGCTGATCGATCAGCACGGCCACGATCTCGCCGGCGCCCAGCGCACGCAGCACGCGGCGCACGGCACCTTTGCGATAGATCACGCGGTTTCCAGTGGCCGTTCGGGTGCGTTCCAGAAGCGCGTGCAGGTACGGATTGTCGAGACGACGCGCGAGCACGGTCGCCGGCGGCAGCACCGACGGATGCGCGAGGCCCTGCAATTCCCAGAAACCGAAGTGGCCCGTGATCAGAAGCACACCCTTGCCGGCCGCAACGGCTTCGCGAGCCCCCTCCACGCCGGCGAACGTGACGCGGGCCCTGATCTGGTCAGGCGTCAATGTGCTGAACTTGAGCAGGAGCGTGAGCGATCGTCCGAAGTGCAAAAAGGTCCTGCGCGCAAGCACGCGACACTCTGCGGCCGTGCGCGACGGAAACGCGGCCTGCAGTTGGCGCGTCGCCAGGCGCCGATGGCCTCGGTCGACGGCCCAGAATACCCACCCAATCGCGGCGCCGATCCACTTGACGATCCGGTCCGAACACACGCTGGCAACGGCCCGTACGACCATGACCAGGGCGTATTCGATCCGGTGCCGGAACTGACGCGACGTCACGCCGACACCCTCCGGGCGCGCACCGCATCACGTCGGGCGGTCAGCCACACCACGAACGTGTCGGCAGGTTCGATCGTCACGCGCAGGGGCCATTCATAGACGGGAGTCGGCAGGGGGCGCAGGACGCGCAACTTCACGGCGTCCTTGCTGGTCGTGAGGATGCCGACCGCGTCCGCACG
>JABMNV010000027.1 GCA_013203475.1 Acidobacteriota bacterium | reverse complement strand
GACACATTTTGTTCCAGCGGTCCCGGCGGCCAGAGCGTGAACACGACGTACTCGGCCGTGCGTATCACCCACTTGCCAAGCGGTCTGGTGGTCTCCCAGCAGGACGAGAAATCGCAAATCAAGAATCGGCAAAAAGCGATGAAGGTGCTGCGGTCACGTCTTTACGAAATGGAACTTCGCAAACAGCATGACGCCATCGCGCTAGAACGGCGTGGTCAGGTCGGCACCGGCGAACGCTCGGAGAAAATCCGCACGTACAACTTCAAGGAAAACCGAATCACGGATCACCGCATCAACTTCACCATGCATCAGTTGCAAGGCGCCCTGGCTGGTGACCTGACTGAGCTCATCGAACAGATGAACAACCACGTGCAGGCGCAGAAGCTGAAACAGGCGACCGCGGAGCCGCCGCCGTCAGCGTGATCACGGTGGCCTCCGTCGCTGCGGCGGCCGCGGCCCGACTCCGCGATGCCGGCCTGCCTCCCAGTGACGCTCGGCAGGATGCCGCTGTTCTGGCGCGCGGCGTGCTCGGCTGGACCCTGGCCGACTGGCTGTCGCAGTCTCACCAGCCCGCGCCAGCCGGGTTCCCGTCCACCTTTGACGCCCTGGTGGCACGCCGTGCTGCACGGGAGCCTGTGGCCTACTTGCTGGGCGAGAAGGAGTTTTACGGTCGAAGGTTTGAGGTGACTGCCGACACACTGATTCCAAGGCCGGAAACCGAGGGACTTGTCGAGATCACGCTCTTGTGGATCCGTCGACGGGTCGCCACGCGCCCCGGCCCCATTTCCCTTGTCGACGTCGGCACCGGCACCGGCTGTATCGCGATCACTCTGGCGCTTGAGTGCGCTCCCGTCCGGATGCAGCTCACGGCGACGGACATCTCGGCAGCGGCGTTGGCGGTGGCCACCGCCAACGCCTCGCGGCTCAACGCACCCGCGATCGACTTCCGACTTGGCCACCTTCTCGCCAAGGCTGCCCTCCCGATCGACGTGGTTGTCTCCAATCCCCCCTACGTGTCTCGCCTCGACCGAGACGCGATGCAGGACGACGTTCTCCGGTATGAACCGGCACGCGCCCTGTTCGGCGGGGATTCAGGTCTCGATGTCATCGCGGAATTGATTCCCGAGGCCAGACGCGCCATTGCGCCGGGAGGCGTGCTCCTGATGGAGGTCGGCGTCGGGCAGGCCGACCGCGTCACCGCGTGGCTCGAGTCGGCGGGTTTTGTCGCACCGGAACAACATCCAGACCTCCAGGGCATCGCTCGAGTGGTGGTCGGTCATGCACCGGTATCGGCTGCCTGGCCGGGCCTATAATCCTGGGATGTCTTCCTGCCTGTTCTGTCGCATCGTCTCGGGTGATATTCCAGCGACGCGCGTCTACGAAGACGACCTCCTGGTCGCCTTCAACGACATCACTCCTCAGGCGCCGATGCACGTCCTGATCGTGCCGCGCGCTCATGTGGCCACGCTAAACGATTTGGGACCAGAGCACGATGTGGTTGTGGGCGCAATGATTCGGCGAGCCGCCGCCATCGCCGCCGACCACGGCTTCGCTGATGGCGGCTTCCGTACGGTCTTCAATTGCAACGCCGCCGCAGGCCAAACGGTCTTCCACGTGCACCTGCACGTGCTGGGTGGTCGAACGATGACGTGGCCGCCAGGGTAAAGCAGCGTCAAAAAACACGGCCGCTGTATGAACCACCGAACTGATTATAGAATAAGGGTTTACACCACCCGATGCGCGACCTGAAAGACACACTCAATCTCCCCCGCACGGACTTCCCCATGAAGGCGAACCTGCCGACGGCTGAGCCGGCGGCGCTGGCCCGATGGGAAGCAATGAACCTGTACGCGGCCATCCGTGCACGCCGGGCCACGGCGCCACGATTCGTGCTGCATGACGGTCCGCCTTACGCCAACGGCCAGATTCACATCGGCCACGCGCTCAACAAAATCATCAAGGACTTCGTCGTCAAGTCCAAGACGATGGCTGGGTTTGACGCGCCGTACGTACCCGGGTGGGATTGCCACGGACTCCCCATCGAACTCAACGTCGAACGCGAGTTGGGCCCCAGGAGGAAGGAACTATCGACTGGTGACTTCCGGCGCGCCTGCCGTGACTACGCCACGAAGTTTGTGGCGTCACAGCGCACCGACTTCGAACGCCTTGGAGTCTTCGGCGATTGGGACCATCCGTACCTGACGATGAACTATGGCTACCAGGCGGCCATTGTCCGGGCACTGGGCCAGTTTGTCGACCGAGGACTGGTGTACAAAGGCAAGAAGCCCGTGCACTGGTGCCTTCGCGATCGCACGGCGTTGGCCGAAGCGGAGGTGGAATACGAAACGCACCGGTCGCCGTCGATCTACGTCGAGTTTCCGCTGGCTGAGGCTGATACGACGCTGGCCGACCGGGTGCCGGCGTTGGCAGGACGTCAGGTCTCGGTCCTGATTTGGACCACTACGCCGTGGACGATTCCCGCTAATCTCGCGGTCGCGTTTCATCCCGACCTCGATTACGGCGCCTACACGTACCAAGACCGCGTCGTCATCGTCGCGACGGGCCTGGCTGAACGCGTCGGCGAGACCACGGGTAAACCCTTGGGCGCCCCATTGGCGACATTCCCCGGACGGCTGGTCGAATCCGTCACCTTCCGTCATCCCCTGTTTGACCGAGACTCGGTGGCTGTCCTGGGAGACTACGTCACTCTGGAGCAGGGCACCGGTGCCGTGCATACGGCACCGGGTCACGGGGTCGATGACTTCAACACGGGCACCCGCTATGGCCTGCCCATCACGACGCCGGTTGGCACACATGGCCGATTCGAAGCCGACACCCCCATCGTCGGGGGACTGAAGGTCTTTGAGGCGAACCCCGTTGTGGAATCGGCGCTTCAGGAACGCGGTCGTCTGTGGTTTCGGTCGGACTTTGAACACTCGTATCCCCATTGCTGGCGGTGTCATCAGCCGGTGATTTTCCTGGCCACGCCACAGTGGTTCATCAGGATGGACGATCTCCGAGCCGACGCCACCGCCGCAGCCCAACACACAGACTGGATTCCAGCGTGGGGCCGGGAACGGATGACGGGAATGTTCGCGTCTCGTCCCGACTGGTGCATCTCCCGCCAGCGGGCGTGGGGCGTGCCCATTCCGGCCATGACGTGCCTCGACTGCGGCCGATCGCACTTGACTCCAGCGCTGGTGGAGCGCGCAGCGGCGATCTTCGAGCGAGACAACGCCGACGCCTGGTACGACCGTCCGCTTGAAGAATTCCTGCCGGACGGATTTGTGTGCGATGCGTGTGGAAGCGACCGTTTTGAGCGTGAGCGCGACATTCTTGACGTCTGGTTCGATTCAGGATCGAGCCATCAGGCCGTGCTCGCCCAACGGCCCGAGTTGGCATGGCCTGCGGACCTGTATCTGGAGGGCACCGACCAATACCGCGGCTGGTTCCAGTCGTCCCTGCTCGTGGGCGTCGGCACGCGTGGCCGCGCGCCTTACAACGCGGTGCTGACGCACGGATTTGTCGTGGACGACCACGGCCGGAAAATGTCGAAGTCGATTGGCAATGTGATCTCGCCACAACAGATCATGAAGGACAGCGGCGCCGACGTCCTGCGCCTGTGGGTAGCGCTCGTCAACTTCCGCGATGAAATTCGCCTCGGCAAGGAAGTCCTCGCCCGCACGGTCGAAGCCTACCGGAAAGTGCGCAATACGTGCCGCTACCTGCTGTCGAACCTGTACGACTTTGATCCAACGCACGACCGCATCGCGATCGACGCCTTGGTCGATGTGGATCGGTATACTCTCTCGCGGTATGCACGTTTGGAACAGACGATGCGTGAGGGGTATGAACAGTACGATTTTCAAGCGCTGGCGCATGCGGCGATTGAATTTGTGACGGTGGACCTCAGCGCGCTGTATCTCGATGTGTCAAAGGATCGCCTGTATACGTTCCCGGCGACCTCACCGGAACGTCGGTCGGCCCAAACGACACTGTTCATCATCGCCGACGGCCTGACGCGCCTGCTGGCGCCGCTGATGCCGATGACGGCGGACGAGATTTGGTCGCGCCTCCCAGGCCAGCGAGAAGCCTCAGTGCATTTGGCTGATTTTCCGCACAGCCCGCTGGCCTGGCAGGAAGCCGACCCGCAGTTGCATTGGGAAATTTTGATACGGGTACGACGTGAAGTGAACGAGAAGCTTGAACTGTCACGAGCCAAGAAAACAATAGGCGCGTCGTTGACCGCCCATGTCAGCGTGACGGTGCGTGACGAGGAAACGCACAGGATCCTCAAAGCCAAGGAAGCCGACTTGCCGATGATCTTCATCGTGTCCGGAGTCACGCTGAAGCTGTCGCCCGCTCAGGAAACGGCACTCGAGGTTGTCATCACGCACGCCGGCGGCGAAAAGTGTCCGCGCTGCTGGCGGTACGTGGCGGACCTTTTACCGGTCCTCATCAAGGCTGTGGCCGAGATCGACGACGACGAGCAAGTCAGTGTGTGCCTCCGCTGTGCGAAATGCTTCGAGGCCGCGCGTGCTTCCTGAGCCCAAGACTCCGCAATTTTGGTGGCTCACGCTCGCCGTCGTTGCGACGGATCAGGTGACCAAGGCGCTGGTGTTCGCCAGCCTGAGCCTCTACGAAAGCACGACGGTTATTCCGGGGTTCATCGATTTAGTCCACGTCCGGAACACGGGCGTGGCCTTTGGCTTGCTCAATAGCTCCACCCTGGCGTACAAGACGGCCATCACGACCACGTTGGCGCTGGTTGCGCTGGCAGGCATCGCGATGTACGCACGCCAGTTGCGATCACACGAACGGGTAGCCCGGCTGGGCCTGGCGTGCATTCTTGGCGGTGCGGTGGGTAACCTGATTGATCGGGCACGGCAGGGTTTCGTGCTCGATTTCGTTGACGTCTACTGGAATTCATGGCACTTCTGGGCCTTCAACGTGGCCGACGCGGCCATCACAATCGGCGCATTTCTCGTCTTCGTGGATCTCCTTCTGGTGAAACCTCATGTATCCGATCCTGTTTGAAATTGGCGACTGGCCTGTCTATTCCTACGGCGTCCTGCTGGCCGCGGCCTACCTCATCGGTTTGCAGTTGGCGGTTGCCCGCGCACGACGAGCCGGCGTCGATCCGGCTCGGGTGATGGACCTCGGTATCTACCTGATTATCGCGGCGCTCGTCGGCGCCAAGCTGATGCTGGTGGCCGTGGACTTTGAGTACTTTCGAGCACAGCCGCGCCAACTGCTCTCGTTGGTCCGAGCCGGAGGGGTCTTCTACGGTGGCCTGATCGCTGCCGTGGTCGTCGGACTCTGGATGGTCCGACGGTATCGCCTGCCCGCCTGGTCCACGGCCGACCTGATGGCCCCGGGCATCGCGCTGGGTCACGTCGTGGGGCGCTTCGGGTGCCTGCTGGCGGGTTGCTGCTATGGCCGTCCCACTGACGTCCCCTGGGCCATCACGTTCACCGACCCCGTCGCCTTCTCGAACGTGGGGACTCCACTGCAGACGCCGCTCCATCCAACACAACTCTATGACGCCGGTGCCGAACTTTTGATCCTCGGGCTGCTGCTGGGCTTCGAACGCAAAGGCCGCCCGTTCGCCGGGCGAACGTTCTGGGGCTACCTCGCGCTCTACGGTGTCTCCAGATTCGTCATCGAGTTCTATCGCGGCGACCTCAATCGGGGCGCCGTGTTTGGGGATATTTCGACCTCCCAGTTTATCTCGCTGTTGTTGGTGCCACTGAGCCTCTCCATGCTGTGGTATCTGCGTCGCCGTGGTCAGGTCGCCACCTCCTGACCGTTGTCGATCGCCGAGAAGCCATGACCGGACACACGCGACTCGTGGTCAGCGCCGACGACGTCGGCACGCGGTTGGATCAGTACCTCGCCACGCACCTGGATAGCGTCTCACGGTCCCAGGTGCAGCGCCTCATGCGCGAGAACCGCGTGACGCTCTCGGCAGGCGAAGTCAAGCCAGGACTGGCGGTGCCCGAAGGCCTGGAGATCGACGTCGACGTGCCGCCTCCCCTGCCAGCCACGCCGTCAGCCGAGGCGCTACCACTCTCGATCCTCTATGACGACACCGACCTCGTCGTGATCGACAAGCCGGCTGGGATGGTCGTGCATCCGGCCCCCGGACACGCGACAGGCACTCTGGTGAACGCCCTGCTCCACCATGTCGATGACCTGTCGGGCATCGGCGGCGCCGAGCGGCCAGGCATCGTGCATCGGCTCGACCGAGGCACGTCAGGCGTCATGGTCGTCGCGAAGAATGATCGCGCCCATCGCGCCATCTCCTCACAGTTCCATGATCGCCTGGTGCGAAAGGAGTATGTCGCACTCGTCTGGGGGGCCCCCGCGGTCGGGTTGCGTATCGAAGATCCCATCGGACGCGATCCGAATCATCGGCAGCGGATGTCGGGCCGCGCCCGGCGAGGGCGGACCGCTTTGACGGAAGTCATTCATGTCGAAGCGCTTCGCGGCGTCTCACTCGTGCGCGTCATGATCGGCACGGGACGCACGCACCAAATTCGGGTGCATCTGAGTGAACACGGATTTCCGCTCGTCGGCGACGGACTCTACAATGGCCTCCGCAAACGCCTTCCCACACACCTCGCGGCGATCGCGCGGCTCACACGTCCGTTTCTCCACGCCGCACATCTGGCTTTCACACATCCGGCCGATGGCCGTCAGATGACCTTTGATGCCCCGCTCCCAGACGATCTCCACGCCACAATCACGGCGCTCCGGCATACCGCCGCGCGCCGTTGACCGAAAGGACGTCACACTCGTGTCAGCCACCATCCAGTCGAACGTAGTCCCCGAGGTCGTTTTTGATGGTCGTGTGATTCGGGTGGAACGGAACATGGTCACCCTGGCCAACGGTCGCACGACATTGATCGAGGCCGTACGACATCGCGGTTCCGTGGTGATGATCCCGCAACCGACGCCGGAGTCGATGGTGCTCGTGCGACAGTTTCGCCCCGTGATCAACCGCTGGATTTGGGAACTGCCCGCAGGCAGCCTTGACGAAGGTGAAGCGCCAGCATTGGCTGCCGTGCGTGAGTGCGAAGAGGAAATCACGCTGACGCCCCGCCGCGTGACCCACTTGGCCTCGTGGTATCCGACGCCGGGATTCTGCGACGAACTCATGCACTTCTACCTGTGCGAAGACCTGGTCACACCGGGGGCCCCCGTCGCACAGGACGAGGACGAACAAATCGAGCCGGCCACCTTCAGCCTGGCAGACGTCCGCACGATGATCGCGGACGGTCGCATCGTTGACATGAAGACGGTCGTCGGCCTGACACTGGTGCAACAGCGCCAGGCCGGTTCACACGAGACTCAATTTGGCTGACGCACCGTCGTCGCCGTCCTTGCCCTGATGGATGTCCGCGCCGCAGGCGTCAACGCGAGGGCCAGCACTTCGTCAATGACCGTCACGAAGTGCACGGTGAGCCCGCGTCGAATCTCGTCGGTGAGATCCTCCTTCACATGGGTTTCGTTCTGCTTGGGCAAGATCACATGGTGAATCCCATGTCGGCGCGCCGCCAGCACTTTTTCTTTGATGCCGCCCACCGGCAGCACCCGGCCGGACAGCGTGACTTCGCCAGTCATGGCGATATCGCCCCGCACCGGCCGACCAGATAACGCGGAGGCCAGGGCGACGACCATCGTGACGCCAGCGGAGGGACCATCTTTCGGAATCGCTCCGGACGGCACGTGCATGTGAATCTCCGAGTCCTCATAAAACTTCGGATCCACACCACAGGCTGACGCGTGTGTCCGGAACCACGACAAGGCGATGCGAGCCGATTCCTTCATCACGTCGCCAAGTGACCCCGTGAGCGTGAGCGCACTACTGCCGGCCATCCGCGACGCTTCGATGAGTAGGACCTCGCCGCCGACTGGCGTCCAAGCCAGTCCAATGGCAACGCCCGGGTCCTTGGTACGATCTGCGAGCAACTCATCGAGATGCCTCGGAGCTCCCAGCAGGTCTTCGACGAGTTCTGGCGTGACGGTCACCAGCGCGAGATCACCCTCCGCCCTGCGCCTGGCCACCTTGCGACACAGCGACCCGATCGCGCGCTCGAGGTTGCGCACACCCGCTTCCCGGGTGTATCCACGAATCACGGCTGACAGAGCGGCGTCGGTGAACACCATCGACTCGGGCACCAACCCGTGATTTTCCACCTGACGCGCCACGAGGTGATCACGCGCGATGTCAAGCTTCTCCCGTTCCGTGTAGCCCCCCAATTCGATCACTTCCATGCGATCACGGAGGGGAGGAGGAATCGTGTCGAGGCGATTGGCGGTCGTAATAAACAACACGGTGGACAGATCAAAGGGCACGTCCAGGTAGTGATCGCGGAAGGTGTTGTTCTGCTCCGGGTCCAGAACCTCAAGCAACGCCGACGCAGGATCGCCGCGGAAATCGCTGCCGAGTTTGTCTACCTCGTCAAGGACGAAGACCGGATTGTTGACACCGACCCGGCGCAGGCCCTGGATAATCTGCCCAGGGAGGGCGCCGATGTAGGTGCGGCGGTGGCCGCGAATCTCGGCTTCGTCGCGCATTCCCCCCAAGGACACACGCACGCTCTTTCGGCCAATCGAACTGGCAATGGACTTGGCCAACGACGTTTTGCCAACGCCAGGAGGACCGGCGAAACACAGAATCGGCCCCTTCACATCAGGCTTGAGCTTGCGCACGGCCAAGTATTCAAGAATGCGATCTTTGACCTTCTCCAGCCCGGAGTGATCGGCATCGAGAGTCACCTTGGTGCGACCGAGTTCGATGACTTCCTCACTGTGCGCGGACCACGGGACAGAGACGAGCCAGTCGACATACGTGCGCGCCACCGTGTATTCGGCAGCTGAGGCTGGCATCTTCGAAAGACGATCGAGTTCGCGACGCGCATCCTTTTCAACGGCTTCTGGCATCCCGGACGCGCTGATCTTTTCTGAGAATTCGTCAATTTCCTTCGCTTGGTCGTCGCCCTCCCCGAGTTCGCGCTGGATCGCCTTCATCTGCTCCCGCAGAAAATACTCTCGCTGGTTGCGTCCCACCTCGGATTCCACCTCGGACTGGATCTTCGATCCCACTTCCAGGACTTCGAGCTCCTTTGTCAGGACTCTATTGAGGGCCTCCATTCGATCTGCGACATTCGTCGTCGACAGCAAGTCCTGCTTGACACCAGTCGAGACGGTGCTCAGGCTTGACGCAATCACGTCTGTCAGACGGCTCGGCTCGGCGATATTGGCGATCAGAGAGGACAAGTCTTCGGACAAGACCGGAGATAACTCGACGATCTGCTGAAAATTTGACCGAATGTTCCTGATACGAGCATCGGTCTCCACGGACTCGGCGTCGGCCAATTCCTCCACCGCCTCATGCACGTGCGCTCGCAAATAGGGCGCTGACGTCGTCAGGCTGTCCAGATGCAGCCGAGTCACGCCCTGAACGATCAGACGCAGGCTCCCGTCTGGTAACTTGAACATCTTGTGAATGTGCGCCAGCGTACCGACCGGAAACAGTCCGTCCTGCCCGGGCTCTTCATCGGCCGCATTTCGCTGGGTAAACACGCCAACCCGCTTATCACCCGCGATCGCGTCGTCAATCAGCGCCACGGAACTCTCACGGGCAACCGCCAGCGGCATGAACGAGTTGGGAAACAGCACCGTGTCGCGCAGCGGCAACACGGGAATCTCGGTCGGCACCGTGGTCGGGACGTCAGCGCCTGGGGTTTCACTGGTCGGGGGAGCCGCAGTGTCGTGTTCGCCCATGGAGGACCTCCTAAAAAATATCAGGCTCCGCCAGAGGCGGAGCCTGCAAATTTATCGCGCGTTCCGCGAGGGAGTTAGCTCGCGTCGAGCAGCACACCGGATGGCCGACGCTGCGACATCACTCGCTCGCGGCGCTCTTCCATCTCGTGTTCCTCTTCACAGTCTTTGCACCGCACGGCAAAGGGCAACGCACGCAGTCGGCGTCCGGCGATTTCATCGCCGCACTCGAAGCAGTTCCCGAACAAGCCGGAGTCGAGCCGCGAGAGCGCCTCTTCAATCCGATGCAACGTCTCTGACTTCATCTGGATCAGGGCAAACTCGATATCGTCCTGGATGTCCGATTCCGAAGACTCTGCCTCGTCCAGCACGCCTTGCCCCTCACCGCTACTGCCCTCTGCACGCACGTTTCGCATCTTTCCCTGCACCTGCGCGAGAATCTCCCGCCGACGCTCTTCAAGAATGCGCTTCAATTCCACGTACCGCTCGCGAGCCGTATCGGTCTTCACTGCCTTCTTTGAGGTGGTTGTTCGTGCCTTCATGATCTTCACTCCTTCTCTCCGCTCCGACGCTTCAGGACACCCTGTTGACAGGATTGTCTTGCAAATAAAATGCCAATAGTAATCGAAGTTCCCACAATCGCAAAATCCTCGATGGTGTCTCAGTCGACATCAGCGACGCGTAATTTCTCCTACGTTGAATGCAGCGTATTGGATACACCCTACGTCAGGCGTGTTGCGATAAACGACTCATAACAAAGGCGTTATAAGAAAATTGTCCGTTTAGGACCGTTTCGGTCTGCCTTTCCATCAGTATTAGACGATGAGAACCCCCATTTAGGTTCTCCCCCGTTGTGGACACCGTTTGTCACCAAATGAGACAGGGTGCACGAGGCCTTTCCTGTCGGAAAGGCTGTTATACTCCTGTGTTTAGTCAGCGCGAGGGAACTATGGCAAAGCAGTGTGAAGTATGCGGCAAGAAGCCCGTTGTCGGCCGACAGGCCAGCCACGCAAACAACGTGACCGCACGACGGTTTGAACCGAATCTCCAGCGAGTTCGAGCAGTCATCAACGGTGCGACCCGTCGGATGCGCGTTTGCACGCGGTGCATCCGCTCCAACAAGATCACTAAGGCTGCGTAAAGTGGCGTCACCGCTCGAACCCGTGGCCACGGCCGACGCCCCCGGGGCGATCGGACCGTACAGCCAGGCGATCAAGGCTGGCGGTTTCTTGTTTGCCTCCGGCCAGATTCCACTCGACCCGGCCACGGGCACGATTACTGAGGGTGGTATTTCGGCGCAGGCTCACCAGGTCCTGCAGAATCTCGGCGCAGTCCTGGCGGCGGCGGGTATTTCGTACGACCGGGTCGTCAAGACGACTGTCTATTTGGCGGACATGGCCGATTTTCCGGCGGTCAACGAAGTGTACGCCTCGTATTTTCCCGCCCCAGCCCCAGCACGCGCCACCATCCAGGCGGCTGGGCTCCCCAAGAACGTTCGCGTCGAAATCGACCTCATCGCTACCCTCGGGTAGCAGATTAGCGGGCCGCCCGCTCCACCGCCAGCACGCCGTCGATTGCTTTGAGCGCCTTGACCACTCGATCGAGGTGTTTCATGTCGGTGATTTCGACCGTAATCCTGATCGATCCTCGATGATCGGCATCGGTCGTCGCTTCGGCCTCCTTGATGTTGGTGTTGATCCCAGCGATTCTGGTGCTGATGTCGGCCAAAATGCCCTTCCGGTCGGCTACGCCAATCTTGAGTCGCACCACGTACGGTGATGCATCGGTCCCCTTGTCCCATTCCACGTCCATGCGACGCTCGGGGTCATAGAGCAGGTTGACGACGTTGGGACACGCGGCTGAATGGACGGAGACTCCTTTGCCGCGGGTGATGTAGCCCACGATTTTCTCGCCACGAATCGGATTGCAGCAACGCGCCCGGAAGACCATCAGGTCATCCATGCCGCGAACTTTGATCTTGGCCTCCCCCCCCCCAAGGACGCGCTTGACGACGCTGGCGATTGCGCCATCGGGAGGACGCTCACTCAGGCCGTCCTGCCCCACGAGTCTTGTGAGTACCGCCCGCGCAGTGGCTTTGCCGTATCCGATGGCTGCATAGAGGTCGTCGGCCTTCTGAGCCCCGTAGTCGGTGGCCACTCTGGCGAGTGCCTCATCGGTGACCAAGGCCTTGTCCAGGCTGAACCGGCGCGCTTCCTTTTCAAACAGTCGCCGCCCCAACTCCACACTGCGAGTCTTTTCCTGCGCCTGAATATAGTGTTTGATCTTGTTTCTGGCCCGCGTCGTCGCGACAAACGTCAACCAGTCGCGGCTGGGTGTGTGCCCTTGCTGGGTGAGAATCTCGACAATATCGCCGTTGGCGAGTCGCGTCCGGAGCGGAATCATGCGCCCGTTCACCCGAGCCCCCACACACCGATGTCCTACATCCGTGTGCACGGAGTAGGCAAAGTCCACAGCCGTCGCGCCAAGCGGCAATGACTTGACCTCGCCGCGCGGTGTGAAGATGTACACCTCGTCTGGATAGAGCTCAATCCGCAGGTTCTGGAGGAACTCGGCCGGGTCGCGTACGTCCTTCTGTGACTCGAGCAACTGGCGCAGCCAGTGGAAGTACTGCTCGTCGCGCGCCGCCCCCACCCGCCCTTCCTTGTACTTCCAGTGCGCTGCAATCCCTTCCTCAGCGATGCGGTGCATGTCCTGGGTCCGAATCTGCACCTCAAACGGCGTCCCTCGCGCGCTCACGACCGAGGTATGCAACGACTGGTAGCCGTTGGGACGCGGCATGGCGATAAAGTCCTTGAACCGCCCAGGCACTGGCGACCAGGTCTGGTGGATGATCCCCAGCACGCCGTAACAATCCTTCACGTCGTCGGTGACGACGCGCAGAGCGATGAAGTCGTACACCTGATCGAGGTCGACCTTCCGGCGCTCGAGTTTCTGGTGAATGGACCACAGGCGCTTGATTCGGCCCTCAAGCGCCACCACAGGAATCTGAGCGTCGGCCAGCTTCTGAACAAGGTTCTGGCGCAACTCTTCCATCAACCCTTCGGTGGCCTTGCGCTTGGCCTCAACGTCGGCGCGCAGGGCCTTGTACGCCTGGGGTTCGAGGTGCCGGAACGCCAGTTCTTCGAGCTCGTTCTTGACCTTGCTCATGCCCAGCCGGTTCGCGATGGGCGCGTAAATGTCTCGGGTTTCCTGGGAAATGCGCTGGCGGCGGTCCTCCGGCAGGTACTGCAGAGTCCGCATATTGTGCAAACGGTCGGCAAGTTTCACCATGATGACCCTGATGTCATCCACCATGGCGAGCAGCATTTTTCGAAAACTTTCAGCCTGACGCTCTTCGTTGGAGGAAAACTGGAGGGCCGTCAACTTGGTGACCCCCTCCACGACGTGGGCCACCTCCTCGCCAAAGAGCTCCCGAATCTTCTCGATTGTCGTCGGGGTGTCTTCCACGATGTCGTGCAAGAGGCCAGCCGCCACGGCCACGACGTCCAGTCGCATATCGGCCAGCAAATCCGCCACTTCCAGAGGGTGGACCAGGTAGGGCTCGCCTGACCGACGGACCTGGCCCTTATGTTCATAGGCCGAAAACACATAGGCCCGCCTCAGCAACTCGGTATCCGCCTCTGGCGTCGCTGTCCTTACTTTATCGATGAGATCTTCGAACCGAATCATGGGACTGGTGTCTAACTTTAAGAGAGAATATCGGAAACGGTCAGCTGGCTCCTGTCGGAAGCCCCTTGACGGCGCTTTTTTCGGTTCACTATACTTGCGCCACTTCACGATCCCGAAGCTGCGGCGGGAGAAGCCGCACGGACCGGCGCCCCGGCGCCACACATGAGGATTTACATGCACGCTCCCTTCAAGCTCTCGCGCGTCGTCGCCATTGTGGCACTTGTTCTGGCAGTCGGGTTGTCGACAACGGCCTGTGGCAAGTACTCAATCGGAAACCTCCGGTCGCTGATGGCCTTCAAAGAAGCCAACCAGCTCTATGGGGGGGGTAAGTTTCCCCAGGCGATCGAGGCCTATCAGAAGGCCCTCTCTCACAATCCCGACATGGGAGTCGTCTATTTCTTCCTGGGGAACTCGTACGACAACATGTATAAGCCGTCGAGACAGGGGGAGCCTGAGAACGATGCCTACCTGGTCCGGGCCGTCGAAAACTACCTCAAGGCCACAGAAATCATCAAGGACGAAGACGTGCAGGGTCCGGAAATCCGCAAACTGTCCTACGAATACCTGATCGCCGCCTACGGCGTCGACAAGATCGACGACTTCGAAGCAGCCGAACCAATTGCCCAGAAGCTCATTTCTCTCGAGCCGAACGAGCCGGGCAACTACCTGTCGCTCGGCAAGCTCTACGAGGACCAGGGACGCTATGATGAAGCCGAAGCGATGTTCCGCAAGGGCGTTGAGGTGCGTCCGAACGAAGCACTCGGCTACATGGTGTTGGCCGGATATTTCAACCGCCAAGGCGATTTCGAACAGACGATGCAAGCGTGGGAAGACCGAGCCAAAGTTGAGCCAAATAACCCGGAGGCCTTCCAGACGATTGGACAGTACTACTGGGACAAGGCGTTCAATGACTTCCGGCTGTCTACCGCACTGAAGCGTGAGTACATTGCCAAAGGCATCGCAGCCGAGGATGCAGCACTTGCGCTTCACGGTGACTACATTGAAGCCTTGACGTTCAAGAACATCCTTCTGCGCCTCCAGGCCAACATGGAGAAGGATACGAAGAAGCAGAAGGCCCTCATCGACGAAGCCGACATACTTCGTAACCGCGCCATGGAGCTCCAGAAGGCCCAGGGCGCGGGTGGCGGCGGGAACTAACCCGTCCCAAGAGGCCAGAGAAGAGCCCTCGTTTCAACAAGGCGGCCGGCTTCTTATGCCGGTCGCCTTTTTTTGTGCGCCCGTGGGAAGGCCCGTGAGGACTCGGATGCGAGATTGGGAATCGGGTTGGGCCGAATCGCCGAATGGTCGCTCGTGAATCCGGGAATGTCCAGGCTGCAGTCCGCTGAGGGCGCTCCACCAAGGGCGCCATGAGGCCGACTGGAGAGAGCTGGCCAATGGTTCCTTGGGGGGGCTAGTGTCGGAGCGCCGCTTGTGCCCCCCAGGAGGCGACAGGGGGTTTCATCGAGATGTGGCCAGACTCCCGGACTCACGCTCCATCCCATCTCAGGCCGCACAAACAAAAAGCGCGACCGGGAAGACCCGGTCGCGCTTGAACACCCACGATCGTGACGAATCGGACGACTAGTTGCCGCCCATGGCAGCCTGCCGCATACCGTCAGTGACGATCCCCACCTTGGTCACACCTGCGCCCTGGGCTGCGTCGATGATCTGGACAATCTCACCATACCGGACTGTGCTGTCGCCGATGATGAAGATCGTCTTGTCTTTGCGCGTCTCATAGACCCCGCGCAGATGCTCCTGCAAGGCCGCCATCGCCACTTCCTGCTTGTTGACGGTCAGGCGCCGGTCAGCGGTGTAATCAACAACGATCTGGCTCAAGTCGATTGCTGCGGAGGCCGACTTATTCACCTCAAGCGGCAGATTGATGTCGACACCCTTCTGGGTCAGTGGCAGCGCCGCAATGAAGATCACGAGGAGCACGAGAAGGACGTCGATGAGCGGCGTCACGTTCATTTCCGACGACGCTTCGGTCTTGGCCGCGGTGACGACCTTGTCGGCGCCGTGGTGCATGTGTAAGTGCGCCATTACTGGCCTCCCTCTTCGCGGTTGCCGCCCTGTTTTTCGGTAATCAGGCCGACCGTTTCAATGCCGGCCCCCCGCAGTGCGTCCATCATTTTCATGATGGCACCGTAGGGTGCGTCCTTGTCACCCTTGAGGTAGACGACCTTGTCGGCCACCGATTCCAGGATCGTCTGCAAACGAGTAATCACGTCGCCCTCGTTGACGGGGAGCGCGTTCACGTACAAGTTACTGTTCGCGTCAACGTGCACGACCGTCTGGTCGGCAGTATCGGGTTTGTCCTCGGCGTTGGTCGCCTCTGGCAGCGCGACGTCGACACCCTTTTGCAACATCGGCGCAATCAGCATGACGATGATCAGCAGCACAAGCATGACGTCGACTAACGGCGTGACGTTGATATCCGACTTGGGGCCGCCCTTGGCGCCCCCGATGTCCATTGACATGGAAACTTCCTTTCAACAGGGCATTCGACGCATCCCCGAGTGGCACATCACCACTCGGGGCGCGACCAAACACCAGGCTGTATTACGCCGTCTTCTTGATGAAGTAGTCCACGAGTTCCGACGACGAGTTATCCATCTCGACGTTGAAGTACTCAAGGCTGCCTGAGAAATAGTTGTAGAGCCACACTGCCGGGATGGCCACAACGAGGCCGAGCGCCGTCTCGATCAGGGCTTCGGAGATACCGGCCGAGACCGCGCCGAGACCGGCCGAGCCCGTGCTGCCAATACCAGCGAACGCGTTGATAACACCGACAACCGTGCCGAGCAAACCGACGAACGGCGCCGTGGCTCCGATGGTGGCCAGGGCCGGGACACCCTTCTTCAGGTCGTTGGCGGTCAGGGCCGTGGCCCGCTGAATGGCGCGACGCACGGTGTCCATCAGGTCATCGCGAGTCAGGTTCGCCCCGGTATCGAGCTGGAACTGATATTCCTGCAAGCCGGCGAGCACGACCTTGGCCAGATGGCTGTATTGATAGGTCTTGGACTGCGACACCACGAGCGCGTCCTTGAGGCGGCCTTCCTTGAGGTGCTTCGCCACCTGCGGCGCATACAGCTTCGACTGCTTCTTCGCCTGCGTGAACGTGTAGTAACGCTCAATTGAGACACCAAACGACCACATCGACATAAAGACGAGGACAAACGCGACGCTCTTCGCGACGTAGCCCATCTGTTCCCACATGTGCAGCAGATCCAATTCACCCATTAAAGCCTCCGAAATACGTAAACGACACAAACAAATTACTTACCTGAAACACCCGACTAGCGCAGAGTAAAATTCACCGTCACCGTCATGATGACCGGCACGGCCACTCCGTTGAGCGTGGTGGGCGAGAACTTCCACTGGCGCACCGCAGTGAGCGCGGCCTGATCCAGCAGTGCCACCGGACGAATCACACGTGCGTCCGTCACACTCCCATCGACGCCAATCGTCGCCTCGATGATCACAATGCCAGACACGCGGGCAGACTGTGCAATCGGCGGGTAGATCGGCGCGACATCAACGAGCTTCTTCGGCGCCTGAATCTGGCCACCCACGCGGACGGGCTGTGGTGGGGGGGGCGGAGGCGGGGCGGGAATGCCACCCACGACACCTCCACCGGTGCCACCAGGAATACCACCAGCCACGCCTCCGACCACACCAAACGACCCGACTTTAGGACGTGGTGGCGGTTCGGGTTTCACTTCCGGCGGCGCCTCGATTGGCGCGGCCTCAGGATTGACATCCACCACGGGCGTTGGAGGCGCCGGTGCCGCCGGCGGTGGCGGCGGTGGCGGCGGCGGCGGCGGCGGCGGCGGCACCGCCACAAACGCCATCACCGACTGAGGCGTCGGCAAAATATCAGACGCCAGGAGTGGAATCACGATCATCGCGCCAAGCAAAACCGTGTGGACCAAAATCGAGAGCGGCACCGTGTACCACTGTTTTGTCCCCAGCTTTACCGACGGATCGCTCACGTCCCCAAACATTTCACGTGGCACGCTTGAACCTCCTCCACCTGACTCACGTCTCAATCAACGTCAGCCGCGCCTCACTCGGCGCCTTGTTACTCTGCCTCTAACCGTACCCTGATCGCTAATCTTTATTTCCGGCCTTTATGAAGTCCGGGATTATAGTCAGAGCCCAAAAACGGTGTCAACAATGGCACACCCATTTCCTTTGACACCATCCTTAAATAAATGGCCCGCAGAACCCAGAAAGAACGCGTCCTGCCCTGCAGTGCGACATCATCCCCCGGACTCACCCCCGGTGTCGAGTACCGAATGTGTACCGGTGGTTAATCGCTGGGGCAATCCCATTCCTCCGGTCAGAAACACTCTGATGCCTGCTCCACGGTCAGGTCCGGAAACGTGACCTGGGACGGCCGACAAATGAGCACGTCTCCCAAGTACAGATGATTTGTTGGCACGTAGATCGCCAACAGGTGCTCAGGCCCATTGCCGCGCTCAACCGTGAACTCCTTGGTGAGAAAACCCATGACACACCCACGGGCCGATTCCTCCACCAGGACCACCCGCTTGAAACCAGACTCGTTGTCGGGAGAAAAGGCCAGAATCAACTGCTTCACCGGCGCGTACACCGTTCGAAACACCGGCACGCGCATGAGTATTTTTTCGCCTTGCCCGAGGACGCGGCGACCAAACACATTGGTCGTCAGCGCCCCAATCGCCAAGACAATGAGGATCGTGGTCACAAACCCGAGCCCGGGCAAGTACCCGCCCATCCACTGCTCGTACCAACCACGCGTGAGGCCATCGACGACGCGAAACATCCAGACAACGGCGGCCAACGACACAGCGAGTGGCACCGTCACGAAGAAACCAGCGATAAACGCCCTGCGTAACCAAGAAATCATTAAGCCTCGCCTCACAGCCAGTAGAAAATCGCCAGACCAATCACGATCCGATACCAGGAAAACACGTCCAGACGATGGCTGACCAGGAACTTCAGGAGGACACTGACGGCGAAGTATCCGACCAACCCAGACGTGACCACGCCGGTGGCAAACAGTTGCCAATCGTGTGCGGTCAGCACGGCCGTCCTGAGGCCCCAAGCTTCGTTGGCCGCCGCGGCACCGATCGCGGGAACGGCGATGAGGAAAGCGAACCTGGCGGCCGCGAGCCGGCTCATGCCCAGCCACATGCCGACGGTGATCGTGGCGCCGGACCGCGACACACCAGGCACCAGGGCCACCGCCTGGGCGATGCCCACGAGCACGGCACGAGTGGCGGTCAGGGAGCGGTCGGTTCCCGTTCGGCTCCCAAGCCGCTCGACCAGAAACAATAATCCTGCCCCCAGGATCAGGGCGGCGGCCGTGAGATCGGTGCGGCCACGCACGGCGTTCACGCCATCGGAAAACAATGCCCCGACGATCACGATTGGCAGGGTGGCGAACGCGATCATCCAGATCCGTCGAGCGTCCGGCCCAGGTCGGGCGGAGAAGGCACTGGGCACCGCCCGAATCATCGAGGTGAGGTCGGCCCGAAAGAACACGACCACGGCCCCGAGCGTGCCAAGGTGGCAGGCCACGTCAAAGGCACGATTGAAACTGCCGGCGTCCCAGCCAAAAACCGCGCGCGCAAGAATGAGGTGTGCCGAACTGGAGATCGGCAGGAACTCCGTGAGTCCCTGCACAACTCCGAGCAGTGCGGCTTCGACGAGAGTCACAAGTGCGGCCTAGGGGCTACTTCTTGGCGCGATTCCTCTTCGCGTCAGCAGCCACCACGGCGGGGCTGGGTTTGGACAGTCCAATGGCCACGGCCGCCGCGATAAAGACAGTTGAATACGTGCCGACGACGATGCCCACCAGCATGGTGAACGCAAAGCCCTGGAGCACTTCCCCACCGTAGAAGTACAAGCCCATCACCGCGATGAACGTCGTGCCTGACGTGATAATTGTGCGTCCCAGCATCTGATTGACACTGGTGTTCACCACATTCTCGAGTCCGTCCCGCCGTGATGTGCGCGAGTTCTCGCGGACACGGTCAAAAATGACGATCGTGTCGTTGACGGAATACCCGGTCATCGTCAACAGCGCCGCAACGATGTTGAGCGAGAGTTCGTAACCGAACCAGTTCAACATGACGAGGGTCACCAAGACGTCGTGGAACGTGGCCACCACGGCACCGAACGCGAACGTGAAGCGGAACCTGAACCCGACATACACCATGATGCCGAGCATCGCGGTCAGCGTGGCGTAGATCCCCTTCCGCTGCAGGTCGGCCCCTACGACGGGCCCGACAATTTCAGTACTCTCTCGTGTGAAGACGCCGAGATTCGCCGCGCGAATCAGGTCGTCAACCCGCTGGGCCGAGTCGTCAAGGTTCGTCCCCTCCTCGGCCACCGGTCCCTGCGGCAGTCGCACGAACACCTCATTGGCAGACGCTGGTCCATATTGCTGGACGCTCTTGTTTCCCTCAATGCCACTGAGCGCCGTCCGGACAGCGTCTTCGCTAATGGGCCCATCGAACCGCAGCACAAGCGCCGTGCCGCCCGAAAAATCGACACCGAGCCTTGGGCCGCCCTGGGCGATGATCTGTCCAATCCCCGCCACGATCACGAGTGACGAGACAACGATTGCGTGCCACCGCCACTTGATGAAATTGATGTTCGTCTTGCCAAAAATCTGCATGGGTTTTCCGTAAGAAAATCAAATACTCAGGCGTGCCGTCCCAGGCCGCCGCGAGAGAGAAATTTCGAACAACGTCCGCGATACAAACACCGCGGTGAACACGTTGGACACCAGACCAAAAAAGAGGGTCGTCGCGAACCCACGAATCGGCCCCGTGCCGAACTGAAACAGAAACGCAGCGGCAATGAGTGAGGCGACGTGCGTGTCGAGGATGGTGACGAAGACGCGGTCAAATCCCGCAGCCACGGCCTGTCGCGCCCCTTTGCCATTAGCAAGCTCCTCGCGAATGCGCTCAAAAATCAGCACGTTTGAGTCGACGCCCATCCCGATGGTCAAGATGAAGCCAGCAATGCCCGGCAGGGTCATCACCGCTCCCAGGTAGGCCATGAAGCCCATCAGGATCATCAAATTGAGCGAGACCGTGACCACCGAGTTGAACCCGGCCAATTTGTAGTACGTCACCATGAAGAGGGCCACGACGATCAAACCGGCAATCGAGGCCTGTACACCAGCGCGCACAGACGCTTCGCCCAACGTCGGCCCGACCGAGCGCTCTTCGAGGTAGGTCAACGACGCGGGCAGCGCCCCCGAACGCAGCACCAGCGACAAGTCTGCCACTTCCTGCTGCGTGAACGTCCCCGTGATTTGCGCGTCCGCGGTCGTGATCGCGCTCTCGATGACGGGAGACGACTGCACACGATCGTCGAGAATGATGGCCAGGTACCGGCCCACATTGGCGGACGTGACCCGACTGAACTTCGACACGCCTTCGCTATTGAGGGTGAACCCGACCGCAGGCTGCCCAATCATGTCGATCGTCGACTTCGCGTTGCGCAGGTCATTGCCCGTGATCACGGGAACACGCCCCACGAGATAGAACTGGTTGCCCACCTGCCCCGCTGACGGCGAGCCCTGCACGACCTCCTGGCCTTCGGGGACGGCGCCGCCAAACGGCTGAAGCAGCGTCACCTCATCCGGCATCGGGCCAGACTCGACGAGCTTGAGTTCGAGCACGGCCGTACTGCTGATGAGTTCCTTGGCGCGTGGCACATCGGTCACGCCGGGGAGTTGCACGACGATTTGATTCCCGGCGTTGCCGTATTCAGCCACGATGGGTTCGGCGACACCATATTCGTTGACGCGTCGTTCAATCGTCTGAATCGCCTGGACGACCGCCTCACGTCGGCGGTCAGCGGCGATGTTGGGCTTCATGCGGTACGTGTACGCCCCTCCCACACCGGTTTCCCGATCGAAGCTCAGGCCCACTTGATCCTGGGCCAACTGCCGGAACTGCTGATCGCTGGCCGGCGGGACGCCCTCGGCCTGAAACGTGGTTAAACTCGATGTCCGAATGGCGCCGACCGTGATCCCGGCGTCGGCGAGCGCCGCCTTGAGCTGCTCAGCCGTGGTGTCGGTCTCAAGTTCCAGCGCGTCGTCTGTATTGACGCGCAGGACAAGATGCACACCGCCCTGAAGGTCAAGACCGAGCTTGATCTTGTCCTTGGGTGGATAGAACGAAAAAACGGCCAGGACGGCCGCGGCCACGCACGTGATGACTTTCCAACGAAGGTTCTTGTACATTTTTTAGAGCCCACCGGCTTCTTTGACTACCGGTTCCTGTCCCTGATATCCACCCACCGACGCCTTGGCCACCTCGATTTTGACCTTATCGGCAATCTGCAACTGCACCGACGAGTCGGCCAGTTTGGTCACCTGACCATAGATGCCGCTCGTGGTAATGACCTTGTCACCGACCTGAAGTCCGGCCTGAAACTCTTGAATCTTCTTCTGCCTGCGCCGCATTGGCAACAGCACGAGCACGTAGAACACGCCGAGCATGAGGGCAAAGGGGAAAATCTGGACCCAGATATTGGGCTGTCCGGCCTGCGGCGCGGACGCCAAGGCAACGATGAGCGGCAGTGTGATTAAGTCAGGCATTTAGGTCACTTGGCGGCGGGAAAAGGTTCGATGGAACTCTTGTCTGAAGTGGTCGAAGGTTCCGAACTCAATAGCCTTTCTAATCCCCCGCATGGTGTCAAGGTAAAAGTGGAGATTATGCACGGTATTAAGGGTGGCTGCCGCCATCTCGCCCACCATATAGAGGTGACGCAGGTAGGCCCTGGAGTGCCTCCGGCACGTCGGGCAATCGCAATCCGGGTCAGGCGGCCGTAGATCTTCGGCGTATCTGGCATTCTTGATGGACAACAGGCCATGCCGGGTCAACAGCTGGCCGTTCCGCGCGTTCCTGGTGGGTAATACACAATCGAACATGTCGATGCCCCTGGCCACACATTCCACCAGGTCGTCCGGCATCCCCGTCCCCATCAGGTAGCGGGGCTGCTCGGCCGGCAGCTGCGCGGCGGTGTGGGCGACCACGTCGTACATGACCGCGACCGGCTCGCCGACTGACAGTCCGCCGATCGCGTACCCCTCAAATCCAATGGCCACCGTCCCGGCTACGCTGGCGTCACGCAGGTTCAGGTCCGTTCCACCTTGCACGATCCCAAATTGGGCCTGGCCCGGCGTGGCGCGGGGGCGGTCATTCGCCGACGCCTCCAGGAACTGACCTCCTAGAAAATGATCGCGGCCGCGACGCGCCCATCGGAGGGTTCGCGCCATCGCCGATTCCACGACGTCCCCGGTGGCCGGCCACGGCGCACATTCGTCGAAGATCATGGCGATGTCTGATCCCAAACGAGCCTGAATATCGACGGCCGTCTCTGGAGTGAGTACGTGGGCGCGACCATCAATATGGGATCGAAACGTGGCACCGTTTTCGGTGATCGATCGACGCCCGGCCAAACTGAACACCTGGTAGCCACCCGAATCGGTCAGGATCGGGCGCTCCCATCCCATGAAGGCGTGCAGTCCACCAGCGCGGGCGATCAGATCATCGCCTGGCCGCAAATGGAGGTGATACGTGTTCCCGAGAATAATCGCAGGATCGAGTGCCATCACCTGATCGTGCGCCAGGCCTTTGATGGCCGCGCGCGTGCCGACCGGCATGAACACCGGCGTCTCAATCTCGCCGTGCGGCAGTCGCAGATGACCACGTCGCGCACGGCCATCGGTGTGCGTCACGGTGAACGCGAAGTCGGCAGGCACCCCGATAGCCTATAATGTCCGCGCGTGAAGCGTCTTCGAGTCGGCATCGTGTACGGGGGTCGTTCGGGGGAACACGAAGTGTCCCTCGCGTCGGCGGCAGCCGTACTTGCCAATCTGGATCGAGACAAATACGAACCCGTCGCTATCCGCATCGAAAAGGACGGGCGATGGGTCCTGGCCGATCGCCCACCATCAGCCGCCTCGGCCGCCGATGTGATCGAGCAGGTCCGCCAGGGCAATCGCGCGCGCGGCGGCCGAGAAGTGATGATGCAGGCCCGCCCGGGCGACGACACCCTCTTGGTGGTCGACCGGCGCGCCGGCGGGTCTGACGACGCTGCGGCTATCGTCACGGGTCTCGGGCTTGATGTCATTTTCCCGGTATTGCACGGCCCCTATGGGGAGGACGGCACCGTACAGGGCCTCTTGGAGCTGGCCGACGTCGCGTATGTCGGTTGCGGAGTGCTGGCCTCAGCGGTCGGCATGGACAAGGCCGTGATGAAAGTGTTGTTCAAAGCGCGTGGCCTGCGCATCGCACCGTGGGTGCAGGTCCGGCAACCGCAGTGGACCGCCGAACGCGACGCCGTGATCGCGCACATCGGCGCCACGCTGAAATACCCGCTCTTCGTCAAACCCGCCAACCTCGGATCGAGTCTGGGCATTTCCAAAGTGTCCACGCCCGACACCCTTGGCGCCGCCATCGATCTGGCCGGTGTGTTCGATCCCAAGGTGGTGGTCGAACACGCCGTCAAAGGGGCGCGCGAAATTGAATGCGCCGTGCTCGGCAACGACACGCCGGAAGCGTCAGTCCCGGGAGAAGTGATCCCGTCGGGCGACTTTTACGACTACACCGCCAAGTACATCAGCAGTGGATCACGGATTCAGATTCCTGCGTCGCTGCCAACACACATCGCGGAGGATGTGCGACAGCAGTCGCTCATCGCATTTGATGCCATCGACGGCGCAGGCCTGGCGCGCGTGGATTTTTTGCTGTCATCCACCAATCGACTGTTCATCAACGAGATCAACACGATGCCTGGGTTCACCACGATCAGCATGTACACACAGTTGTGGGCAGCCAGTGGCGTCGACTATTCCACCGTGATCGATCGACTGATCACCCTCGCTGTGGATCGACATTCCGGACAGCGTCGGCGTCAGACGAGCGCCAGCTGAGGCCAACATCAGCGCGCAAGGCCTGTCAAGTTTTGACAACAAAACGCATTTTGTGCTTGACAGGTTTTCATCTCATCCATAACCTACATCTTGCGTGACGACTGGCCGCTCAGCCCATCTATTGGGTACGAAGGCACGGCGACGCGCGATTCCAACTTGAAGGGGGGGAATCCACATGGCAAAGAAAGCAGCCAAGAAGAAGGTAGTGAAGAAGGCGGCAGCGAAGAAGCCGGCAGCGAAGAAGGCGGCGGCGAAGAAGGGCGGCAAGAAGCGCTAGTCGCTCTTGCACCATAAGAGAAAAGGGGGCGACTGTCGCCCCCTTTTTTTATGGACGACGACCACGCTATTTCAAGACGACGCCGTCCCAGATGCGAATCCGGTCAATGACGTCATACAACGACAACTGGTCCACCACATCCAGGCCCTTCACCACTTGCCCAAATACGGTGTACCGACCGTTCAGATGTGGCTGGGGTGAATGGGTGATGAAGAACTGACTCCCGGCCCGATCGGGCCCATCGGTGGCCATGCCCACGGTGCCACGGCGATACGGCAGCGCACTCAACTCGTCTGAAATGGAGTACCCCGGCCCGCCTTCACCATCGCCTCGTGGATCGCCGGTCTGCACGATAAAATTCGGAGTCAGAACGTGCACGCGCAACCCATTGAAAAATCCCGCGCGCGCCAGTTCCACAAAATTGAAGGTGGTTAACGGTGCGTCCACCACGTTGAGGGCGATTTCGATCGTGCCATGCCGCGTCTCAACAAGAGCAACGGGCGAAAACTCAGGATGCAGCAACGCGGCGGACTCAAAAAACGAGGCCGACTGGCGCACGGGCGCCGGGCGTTCAGGCTCAGCGACGTCTCCCACGGCGCCGAGCAAGGCCGCCGCACGCAAGCGCACGGGCCAGTCGCGATCAGCCAGACCCGATCGCACGACCTGAAGCGCGTCGTCAGTCCCGACCTCGGCCAGGGCCTCGAGGGCGGCAATTCGCCCGTCACTGACTGCATCGCTCTTTCCGCGCTCATAGGCGTCGGTCAGCGCAGGCACGGCTCCAGACGGCTTTCGGGTCCCAACGATTCGCGCGGCCGTCGCCCGCACCCAGAAGTCTGGTGCGTCGAGCGCGGCAAAAAGTCGAGCCACCAGATCCGGTGCGCCCACACGCGCGAGCGCCTCGAGTGCGGGGCCGCGCACGCGCTGGTCCTGATCGTCTGTCAGATCAATCAGGCCCGAGCGCACCCGATCGGGCTCCAGCGTCCCGAGGGTCGTCGCCAATGCCGCGCGAACACGAAAGTCAGGATCAGGTCCCAAACTCGACACCACCAGCAGAAAACTGTCGGGATCGATCCGGGCCACGCCAGCAACAGCCGCAGCGCGGATCTGCGGCCGGGAATCAGTCAGGCGGTCCAGCATCATGTCGAGCGCCCGAGAGTCTTCGGTCACCGCCAACGCCGCCATCGCCTCGAGCGTCAGCGTCGCGGAGAGTCCACGCCTCTGCAGGAGGGTCATCAACGTATCCGCGCTCTGCACCGAGCCCCGCCGACCCAGACCACGAATCGCCGACACGCGCACACGCGGATCCGCTGAATCATCAAGCGCGAACCTCTGCGCGATCGGCAATCCGTCGGCGGTGGCCGCCACGCTCCGCATCGCGAACGCCGCGGCATAGACTCCGGAGCCACGCGCCAACTCCGCCAATGGCGCCAGCGCGCGGGGACCACCGACGCGCTGTAGCGCATACGCCACCGGCCACCACGCAGAGAGGGGGCGTCCCTCTGGAGTCAGCACCACGCGGGCCAACGCATCAAAATCGCGCAGCCGCGCCAGCGCAAAAATCGCCAACTGACACGCGGCCAGATCATCCGACACCGGTGTCGCATCGTCGTCGGGCGCCAGCGTCTGGGTGAACGCACCGCACGACGCAAACGCCTCACCGACAGGCCCGGCGACGGCGTGGCGAAACGTCTCAGCCTCCGGTCCTGACAGCTGGGAGGCGATCAGGCCCAGGCCTTCCGCCGCTCGGCCCCGCACACGCACATCGACGTCGGTCAGCGCCGCACGCAGCGCGGCCTCGGCCTCGACACGTCCCAACAGACCAAGACCAAATGCCGCCTCGCCGCGGACAACGGCGTCATCATCAGCCAGCGCTGCGATCAGCAACGGGACGCCCGCCGCTTGACCTACCCGGCCGATGGCCAACGCCGCCCGTGCCCGAACGGTGGGTTCGAGGTCTCGCACCAGAATCGCCAAGTCGGGTGCACGGGCCGGAGCTACCGCGAGCGCACCGAGGAGACTCCCCTCATCGCCCATGGCAGCGGCGGCATCAGGAAGACCGGAATCGCGTAGTTGCCGCTGGGCCTCCAATCGCAACGTCCAGGCCACCCGCTGGTCAAGCGGCACCGGAGGCTCCGCTCGCTCGACCGGAATCACCGTCGCCGCCGAAGCGCAGGCAGTGCCCACGACGGCCAGCGCCGACGCCAGCCAGTGGAGCCGACCCCGGCTCCGTACCAGACTTGCTGTTCGTAGATGCGTCGCCGTTGTCACGCGTTATGTCCTTCGAGGGGTCTCGCCGTATTGTCGTGGCCCACCGTATCCCCTGCCTTATCGTATACTCGCGCCACCGTGGACTTTCGCTACCTCGCGATTGAAGGACCGCTGGGCTTGGGCAAGACGAGCCTTGCCGAGCGACTCGGCGCGAGACTCGACGCCACCGTCGTGCTCGACGACGGAGAGAACCCGTTTTTGGGCGATTTCTACGCCGGTCGGCCTGGGGCCGCCTTTCAGACCCAGCTCTTCTATACCTTGGCGCGCCATCGACAACAGATGGAGTTGCGACAGGGCGATCTGTTCAGCCAAACGACGGTTTCGGACTACGTTTTTGATCGGGACCGCATCTACGCACACCTGAATCTGGACGACAACGAACTCTTCATCTACCAGCGTTTGTTCGAGTTACTCGCCCGGGATCTTCCGCAGCCTGATTTGGTGGTCTTGTTGCAGAGTCCAACGGATGTCCTCTGCCGTCGCGTTCGCGGTCGTGTCCGTCACGACGAAGATGACCCACCGCAGCCGACAGATGCCTACGTGGCTGAATTGAACGAGGCGTACCATCATTTCTTTTTTCACTACACGGCCACCCCGCTTCTGGTTGTCGAAACGTCGCAATTTGATGTCTCGTGGGGTGATGACGCGCTCGATGACCTGCTGCGTCAGATCACGTCGATGACAGGTGGGACGCGCTACTACGTTCCTCGCGCCTGATAGAGTGAATAGATGGCGTGGTTCAAGAAGACCCGAAAGCCGATCGAGGCGCAGGCCGACAAGACGAGCCGTGTGCCCGAAGGGCTGTGGGTCAAGTGCCCCTCCTGCGGGCAGGTAATTTATAACAAGGAACTGGAGGCGAACCGTCGAGTCTGCCCGAAGTGTGCACACCACTTCCGCATGAACGCCGCCGACCGACTCGCCCTGCTGTTCGACGAAGGTCAGTGGGTCGAGCACGACGCGAACCTGCGGTCGACCGACCCGTTGCAATTCACGGATACCAAGCCCTACCGCAACCGCCTGACCGCGAGCATCCTTGCGACGGGACGACAGGACGCTCTGGTGTCTGCCACCGGTCTGATCGATGGCATCCCTGCGGTCGTCGCGGCGATGGAGTACAGCTTCATCGGCGGGAGTATGGGTGTGGTGGTGGGTGAGAAAATCACTCGCGCGATCGAGTACGGAATAGCCAACCGCCAGCCCGTCGTCGTGGTGTGCTGCTCGGGTGGGGCCCGCATGATGGAAGGCACGCTCTCTCTCATGCAGATGGCGAAGATCAGCGCGGCGCTGGGCCGCCTCGATCGGGCCGGCCTGCCCTATCTGTCCGTGATGACCGACCCAACTACGGGCGGCGTCACGGCGAGTTTTGCCATGCTGGGTGACCTCAACATCGCCGAGCCTAAGGCCTTGATCGGGTTCGCCGGCCCGCGCGTGATCGAACAGACGATTCGCCAGAAACTTCCAGAGGGGTTTCAGCGCAGCGAGTTCCTGCTCGACAAAGGCATGATCGATGTCATCGTCGATCGGCGTGAGATGAAAGCGGCAATCGCCGGCGCGTTGCGCATCATGATGGGCCTGCCGCCGTCTGACACGGACGTTGACGTCGCGGTGGGCTCTGATTCCTAGGTTGGGGATTCCTGACGTGGACCTCACGGTTCGGCAGTGGCTGTTCGAGCTTGAAGTCGTGGGCATCAAGCTTGGCCTCGATCCGATGCGGGCCATGCTGGACCGCTTGGGTCGTCCCGACAAGACATTCGTTGCGGTGACGGTGGCCGGCACCAACGGGAAGGGCTCGGTCGCCGCCGTGATCGAACGCGGGTTGCGGGCCTCCGGTAGACGCACTGGCCGCTACACATCGCCCCACCTCACACACATCGAAGAGCGCATCGTCATCGACGGCAGGCCCATTGACGCGGCGGCGTTTGACCGGGCGGGCGCGCGCGTCCACGACGCGGCGCAGGCGTTGTCGTCCCCGCCGAGTTTTTTTGAGGCGACCACGGCGCTGGCGTTAGTGGCCTTTCGTGACGCCGGTGTGGAAACCGCGGTCCTGGAAGTGGGACTGGGCGGACGCCTCGACGCCACGAACGTGGTTGATGCGCCCCTGGCCGTCATTACGAACATTGGATTGGATCACCAGGCGTATCTCGGCGACACAATTGAGGCGATCGCGGCGGAAAAAGCAGGGGTCATCAAAGCCGGGGCGACCGTGGTCGTCGGACAGACGAGGGCGAGAGCGCTCGACGTGATCGCCGCCATAGCCGCGCGCGCGGGCGCCTCCCTGGTGTACGCCCCGGACGGCGTCGTCGCGCCTGCCGCGGTCGGCCGTCGGTTTTCGGACGTGACGCTAACGACACCCCACAGCCGCTACGGCACGCTGCGGCTGAACTTGCCCGGACGGCATCAGGTGGACAATGCCGTCACAGCGGTGCGCGCGCTGGAAGAAGCCGGTCGCCTCGGGTTCGCGCCAGTCAGCCATGCGGCAGTCCGTCTGGCCATCGAAGATGTGCAGTGGGCCGGCCGTCTCGAGTGGCGGCGGTGGAGGCACTGCGACGTCCTGGTGGACGGCGCACACAATCCGGATGGCGCACGCGCCCTGGTGGCTTACCTGGCCGAGACCACGTGCGAGCGGGTGCCGATGGTGTTCGGCATGATGCGGGACAAGCACATCGCCGACGTGATCGCCATTCTCGCGCCGTGCGCGTCGGCATTCATCGTGACCGCCTCCGGATCGCCGCGTGCCGCCAAGCCCTCCCAGTTGGCTCAGATTGTCGCGACCATGGCACCGGCGGCGCCTTGCGTGATCGCCCAGTCGCCGGAGGAGGCCTTGGGACACGCCGTGCTGATGGGCAGCCCAGTGGTGGTAGCGGGGTCATTGTTTCTCGCTGGTGACGTGCTGCTGTTGTGTGCGTGATATTCTTCGGCCATCTTCGTGACCAGCACGTCTGACCGAATAACACCCAGCATCTCTCGATTCTTCCCATCCGTGTGTGTGCTCGCCGGTGCGCTTCTATGGCCGACGACCGGCGCGGCACAAGTCGTGAACAGCTGCGAACTGGGGACATATGACAGCGCCCTCCGGACGAACATTGACGGTCCTGCGGGCTCGAGTCGGCTTGAACTGCGCGGCACAAACGGGCAGCCGATCGAAATCCGCTGTGGCGAGGTGCAACTCATCGCACAGGAAATTGACTACCTCTTGCCAGAGGAACGCCTGATCGCGCGCGGGCAGGTGGTCTTTCAGCAGACAGGCACCCGTATCGCGGCCATCAGGGGCGAGTTTGATGTCAAGACTCGGACCGGGTTCTTTGAACAAGCCAGCGGCACGCTGCAACTGACGAATCGGGAAATTGATCGGACGTTGTTTGGGGCCCAGGAACCAGAGGCGATTTTTTCGGCAGCCCGTATTGAAAAGACCGGACCACAGACCTACCGCCTGACGAACGCCATCTTTACGGCCTGCGTTCAGCCAAGCCGCCGGTGGGAGATGACGGCCTCACGCATGACCTTCACCGTCGACAAATACGCCATCCTGCGCAACGCGGTCCTTCAGGTCAAAGACGTCCCACTCCTCTACCTCCCGGTGTTTTACTACCCGATTCAGGAAGGTGGACGCGCGACTGGGTTCCTGATGCCTAGTTACGGCACATCCAGCTACCGCGGGTTTTCTCTGAGCAATGCGTTTTTCCTGGCGCTCGGTCGGAGTCAAGACGCGACCATTTACCACGACTGGTTTCCGGCCAGGGGCCAGGGGCTCGGGGCGGACTATCGGTATGTCGCAGGGCCGAGTTCGCGCGGCGACGCGCGCGTCTACGTCATTCGAGAGAGAGCGCAACGGGACACCGAGGGCACCGTCACGTCACTGGCGAGGCAATCATTCGAAGTAAAAGGCAATATCGCGCAGGCGCTCCCAGGAGGGATTCGATTCCAGGCTCGCGCCGACTATTTCACTGATGCGACGGCCCAGCAGCTGTATCAGGTCGACCTGGCAGCCTTCGCCAGACGATCACGATATTTCGCAGCGAATGCCAGCGGGAGTTGGGGACGACTACGTGCCAGTGCGCAGGCTGAACGGACCGACGTCTTTTATGGCACAACCGCCTCCAGTTATCGATACCAGCCTCGCATCAGCGTGAGTGTATCGGAGGCGCCAATCGCGCGTACCAGTATCTCCATTGGTGGCTCTTACGACATCCAGAACATGGTCCGCTATGTCGACGTCGACCGTCCTGAGACGCGAACAGGCGTGCTCAGGACTGACGGCTCAGTGACGGTGCGGGCACCACTCGCATTGGGGTCAGCACTGACGCTCAACGGCAGCCTGTCGATACGGCGGACGGGTTGGGATCAATCGCGCGACCCCGTCAGCGGTGCCTTTCTCAAAGCCCCCCTGACTCGCAATCTGATTGAGGGGCGTTTCCGAATCCGAGGCCCCGTCTTTACTCGAGTGTTCGACACTCCTGGGAGTGGATTCGCTGAGCGGTTCAAGCATGTGATCGAACCTTCGGTGACGATTCAAAAAAAATCAGCGTTTGAGCGGTTTGACGAAGTCGTCCAATTCGATGGCGTGGACACGATTGTCGGAGGCGTCACGCAGGTGACGTATGGGATCTCAAACAGCCTCTTGGCCAAGGTTCGTCAGGGTGATGCACCAGCGATGGTCCGGGAGATTCTGAATGTGGAGGTCAACCAGACGTATTACACGGACGCACGAGCTGCGTCATATGACCTCCAGTACCAGTCGAGCTACGGCGGCCTGTATTACTACGCGACGCCCCCGGGCAACTTTTCCCCTGTGCGCGGCACCATCAGCGTCACCCCCTCCCCGGCACTAGCTGGACAGGTCGGCATTGAATACGACACCCAGTTCGGAGCAGTCCGCAGTTATCGAGCGTCAGCCAATGTGACTCGCCCAACGCTGGATTTTTCGGTGAACTGGTCAAAACGACAACTGATCCCGGGACTGGTCGGCTATGACAATCCTTTGAGTGCGGACCATTTTATCGGTGGTTCCACACGTCTCAAGAAGCGCGAGGGCGGCGCCTCGCTCGCGTACAGCATTTACTACGACGTCCTGCGCGAACGGCTCCTGCAGCAGCGGTTGACTGGCTTCTATAACGCCCAGTGTTGTGGAATAGCCATCGACTACGCAGTCACGAACCTGGGTCACCTGGGCCTACCCAATGACCGGCGATTCAGTATGTCGCTGACGCTCGCCGGCATCGGGTCCTTCACAAACCTCCTGGGCGTTTTCGGGGATAATGACAATCGGCGATGAGTGAAATGACAAAGGTATTGGTGACCGGCGGTGCCGGCTTTATCGGCTCTAACTTCGTGCGATGGGCTCACAACGCGCACCCCGATTGGCAGATCACGACCCTCGACAAGCTGACCTATGCGGGACGGCTCGAGAATCTGTCGTCCGTCATGGACAGCGCGCGGCACCATTTTGTTCAAGGCGATATCGCGGACGCCGCAATCGCGGGCCCGCTCGTGCACGACTCTGACATGGTCGTGCACTTCGCGGCTGAAACCCACGTGGACAGGTCGATCCAGTCTGCGGCCGCCTTCATCACGACAGACGTCATCGGGACGTTTGTGCTCTTGGAAGCGGCACGACAGGCCACGCACCTGAAACGCTTCGTCCAGATTTCAACGGACGAGGTCTACGGCAGCGTGCCTTCGGGTGCCAGCGTGGAGACCGACGAACTCCGGCCGCGCAATCCGTATTCAGCCAGCAAGGCGGGTGCGGACCGATTGGCGTACAGCTACTGGGCCACCTACGGCATCCCGGTGGTCATTACACGCGCCTCGAATAACTACGGGCCGAACCAGTTTCCAGAGAAAGTCATTCCCCTCTTCATCACCAACGCCGTCGACAACATCCCGGTCCCCCTCTACGGAGACGGACTCAATGTCCGAGACTGGCTCCACGTCGACGATCACTGCCGGGCCATTGACGTGGTGATGGCCCAGGGGACCGATGGCGAGGTCTACAACGTTGGCGGCGGCAACGAAGTCACGAACGTCGACCTGACACACCGCATTCTTGAGTTGGCTGGACGCTCCGACGCCCTGATCACGCGCGTGGCTGACCGCCTCGGCCACGATCGACGGTATGCGTTGGACACAACCAAACTCCGGGGACTTGGATGGGCCCCGCACGTGCCATTTGAAGAAGGGCTGGCGTCCACGGTCGATTGGTACTGCCAAAACGAATCATGGTGGCGCCCGATCAAAGAACAAGATCAAGCCTACCGTGCCTACTATCACACCCAATACGGCAGCCGAGCCAACGTCTGAGACGACCCTGATCACGGGCGCGGCGGGCTTCGCTGGGCGACACCTGCTTGCCCACCTGCAAGCCGACGCCGCAGCCGGACCGCTCCTGGCCTGGAGCCGAAGGCCACAGCCCAACGAGGCAGGGGTTGCGTGGCGGGTGGTCGACGTCACCGACAAGGAGGCGGTCGATCGGGCGATCGCTGAGGCGCGGCCGACGCGCATCGCGCACCTGGCCGGTTCTCCTCACGTTGGACAGTCCTGGAAAAATTCGATGGCCCCCTTGCGCACAAACGTCATGGGCACCCATCACATCCTCGAAGCCGTGCGTCAACATTGTCCGTCGTGCCGTGTTCTGGTCGTAACATCGGCGATGATCTACCACGCCTCGGACACCCCGCTCACGGAAGACGCGCCACTGGTGCCGACCAACCCCTACGGTCTCGCCAAACTGGCCCAGGATCAACTCGCATTGCTGGCCGCTGAGACCGACCATCTGGATGTGGTGATCGCCCGCCCGTTTAACCATGTTGGGCCTGGTCAGGACCCGAGTTTTGCGCTGTCAAGTTTCGCCCGGCAGATCGCACGCATCGAACACGGGCTGACACCCGCGGAGGTGCGCGTCGGCAACCTCGACGCCGAACGTGACCTCACCGACGTGCGCGACACGGTCCGGGCCTACGCTCAGCTACTCGACACTGGACAATCGGGCCGTGCGTACAACATCTGCACGGGACTCGCCGTACGCATCGGCGACCTGCTCGATCAGCTGATCGCGTTGGCACGCGCTCCGGTAACTCGGGCTGTGGATCCTGCACGCCTGCGGCCGAGCGACCTTCCGAGGTTGGTGGGTGACGCGTCGCGCCTTCGGGCGGAAGTGGGATGGCTCCCTCAGCGAGCCATCGCAGACACCCTGGGGGACACACTCGACTGGTGGCGGGAAGAGGTCGCGGCTGGACGCGACGTGCGCTGACGTTCAGGCCGATGGAAACACGTCGCCAACTCCTGCACATCGCCGTCGGCAGCGGCGCGCTCACGCTGCGCTGGCTCACGTGGCCACAGGCCGTACTGCTGGCCATCATCGCGATCGCCTTTAACGCCTTCGTCCTTCCACGCATCCTCCCCCAGGTGCTGCGTGCCGCGGACCGGACTCGCTCCTGGAACACGGGCGTCATCCTGTATCCCGTCGCCGTGCTCGCACTGATCCTGGTCTTTCGACACGACCTTCCGTTGGCGGCGATGGCTTGGGCCATTCTCGCGGTCGGCGATGGCATGGCGACGCTGGTCGGCATCCATGTCAAGAGCCCAGCACTTTCGTGGAACGCCAATAAATCCGTGGCGGGTCTGGTGTCGTTTCTGATATTTGGCAGTGCCGCCGCCGCCGGGACCCTATGGTGGAGCTCACCCGCACCGGTCAGCGCCTGGTTACTGTCCGTGGGCATTCTGGCGGCGACCGTCGCGGCCTTTGCCGAGACGGTGCCAATCGCCCTCGATGACAACATCACCGTGCCGGCTGTGACAACACTCATCTTGTGGAGCACGGGCGATACTCAGGCTGCAGTCCTGCTGACTCACCTCACTGCACAATTGGCACCGACAAATACGCTGGTCTGGAGCCTGATGGCGGTCAACGCTGCGGCAGCGCTACTGGGGTGGCGAGCGGGGCTGGTCACCGGTATGGGATCCGTGACGGGCGCGGCGATCGGTGGCGCCATGATTGTGGGCGGCGGCGCCCCTGGGTGGTTGATGCTGATCGCGACATTCCTGATCGCGTCTGGTACCACACGACTCGGACACGCGCGAAAAGCCGCGGCAGGTATCGCGGAAGATCGCGGGGGCCGACGTGGGCCGGGCAATGCCATCGCCAACACAGGACTTGCGGCCTGGGCTGCCCTGGTCGCCGCAGGCCTCACAGACCCGACCCTGGCGCATCTTGCCCTCGTCGCAGCCCTGGCGACGGCAGGTGGCGACACCGTCGCCAGCGAGGTGGGCAAGGCCTGGGGCCGCACCGCTTGGCAAATCACCACCAGACGACAGGTGCCCCCTGGCACGACTGGCGCCGTGTCGCTGGAAGGGACAGGGGCGGGCGCAGTGGCCAGCGTGGGGTTGGCCAGCCTGGGCGCAGCGGTCGGCCTCGTGCCGATTGCATCCATCCCGCTTATCGGGTTGGCCGCGACGGTGGCGTCGCTGCTGGAAGGCGTGATCGGCGCAACGCTGGAAGCCCGAGGTATGCTGACCAACGACGTCGTCAATTTCGTGAATTCAGCGATGGGCGCGGGCCTCACCTTGACGGCGTGGTCGCTTCTGTAAACAGACATGTCCCACTGGCGCCTCTATTCGGAACTCTCACGCCCGTTCACTCTGGTGGCTCCAGCCCTTGGGTTTTTCTCTGGGGCCGTCACCGCCATCGGCGCGGCACCCCACTCGCCGTGGAGTCCCGGACTGTTTGTGCCGGCCCTCATCGGCGCCGCGATGGCGGCGATGTTCAACGCTGGCAGCAACGCGTTGAATCAGATCTACGACCTTGAAATCGATCGTGTCAACAAACCTGGGCGGCCACTCCCGTCCGGCCGACTGACGATCCGTCACGCCTGGTCGTTCACCGGATGGGCGTATGCACTCACCCTGGTCTTGGCGTGGCTGGTGGCGCCCGACGGACGCCATGAGTGTTTCTGGATCGTGGCTGTGGCAGTCGTGGCCACAATCGTCTACTCGGCGCCGCCGTTGCGCACCAAGCAGCGTGGCATGTGGGCCAACATCACGATCGCCATTCCCCGGGGGGTTCTCCTCAAGGTGGCCGGATGGTCGGCCGTCAAGACGGTGGTAGGGGTAGAGCCCTGGTTTATCGGAGGAGTCTTCGGGCTGTTTCTACTGGGCGCGTCTACGACTAAGGACTTCGCCGACATGGAGGGGGATGCGCGTGGCGGGTGCCGCACGCTGCCAATTGTCCATGGCGTCACCAAGGCCGCCTGGATGATCTCACCGTCGTTTGTCGTGCCGTTCCTCATGATTAACGTGGGCACGTGGCTGGGCATCCTGACCGGGCGACGCCTCCTGCTCCACGCGCTCGGCATCGGCATGGCGCTCTACGGCATCTACGTGTGTTATCTGATGTTACGTCGCCCGGAGGATCTGGCGATTGACGAGAACCACGTCTCGTGGGCGCACATGTATCGCATGATGTTCGTCCTGCAAATTGGCTTCGCGTTGGCCTATGTTCTGTGAAGTGGCCGCGGATTGGGCCCACGGCGAAGAGAAATGGCACCGACCATCGAGGCCGTTCAGCGTCTTATACTCAGGAGGTGACTTCGATGATTCGATCTGGCGCTCTCTGGCTGACCGTCTCGCTCGTGTGTACGGCCGCATCGGCACAGGCCCAGACCGTGCCGCCAATTCCCAAGCCCTTCCCGACGGCCGGCGCAAGGCCCGTCACGCCCTCACCTCAAACCGTTCCAGACGACGCCCGGGAACTTCCGGCCTATCCGGCCGCGACGTTTCTTGAGACGATCGACGCCGGCAAAGGGCAGCAGTACTACCTGTATGGCACCGACACCCCGTACGAAGACATCGTCACCTACTACAAGACCACACTGAACAACGGCGGTCGGGTGATATTCCAGGGGCCGATGATGCACCAATTCGAGTTGGGTCGCTTCCGCGAAGAAACGATGGCCTATCCCCCTAGCGTCGTTGTGAAGGACTACACCTGGGATGGGGCGGAGGGCTACCTACACGTGTTGGGCACCACCAGCGTGCGTTACAGGACGATCATTCAGATCGTTCCAGCACAGGCCCGTTAAGTCAGCGGCCCCTGTTCCGATATTCTTCGGCCTTGTCCGCCAGGCCCATCACCCGGGCTTGCTCCACGTCGACGGCCTGCGTCGCGGCGTAGTCGCGAATCTGCTGCGTGATTTCCATACTGCAGAACTTCGGTCCGCACATTGAGCAAAAATGCGCCACCTTGGCGCCATCCGACGGCAATGTCTCGTCGTGGAACTCGCGCGCGGTGACCGGATCAAGGGCCAGATTGAACTGATCCTCCCATCGAAATTCGAAGCGGGCTTTCGACAACGTGTCATCCCACACCTGCGCGCGCGGGTGCCCCTTGGCCAGGTCGGCCGCGTGAGCCGCGATCTTGTAGGTAATCACGCCGGCTTTCACGTCGTCTCTATTCGGCAGACCAAGGTGTTCCTTCGGAGTGACATAGCACAGCATCGCGGTGCCGTACCAACCGATCATGGCCGCACCGATGGCTGAAGTGATGTGGTCGTAGCCGGGTTCGATATCGGTCGTCAGCGGCCCGAGCGTATAGAACGGTGCTTCGTCGCACCACTCGAGCTGCTTTTCCATGTTTTCCCGAATCAGATGCATCGGCACATGGCCCGGACCCTCGTTCATGACCTGGACGTCGTACTCCCAGGCAATTTTTGTCAATGCTCCTTGAGTCTTGAGCTCGGCGAACTGCGCTTCGTCGTTGGCATCAGCAATCGACCCTGGGCGCAGACCATCCCCGAGGGAGAACGACACGTCGTAGGCTTGCATGATTTCGCAGATTTCGCGGAAATGTGTGTAGAGAAAACTCTCCTGATGATGCGCCAGGCACCATTTGGCAATGATGGATCCGCCGCGAGACACAATTCCCGTCAGGCGACGCGCGGTCATGGGGATGTACCTCAGCAGCACACCGGCGTGAACCGTGAAGTAGTCCACGCCCTGCTCCGCCTGTTCGATCAGCGTGTCGCGATACACCTCCCAGGTAAGGTCTTCTGGGCGACCGCCGACCTTCTCGAGCGCCTGATAGAGCGGGACGGTCCCGATCGGCACCGGAGCGTTGCGGAGAATCCACTCACGGGTTTCGTGAATATTCTTGCCCGTCGACAAATCCATCACGGTGTCTGCGCCCCACAACGTGGACCAGCGCAACTTGTCGACCTCTTCGACAATTGAGGACGACACGGCAGAGTTGCCGATGTTGGCATTGATTTTTACGAGGAAATTGCGCCCGATAATCATGGGCTCAACCTCGGGATGATTGATATTCGCCGGGATGATCGCGCGCCCGCGCGCCACCTCTGAACGAACGAATTCGGCGTCGAACCCTTCGCGAAGCGCGATGAACTCCATTTCAGGCGTCACCACGCCTGTCCTGGCGTAATGAAGCTGCGACACCGACTGGCCCTGCCGTGCGCGCAGGGCCCGCCCCCGACCAGTTTCCTCGACGTCACCACGCGAGAGGATCCAGTCGCGGCGCAGCGATGGCAGGCCGACATGTGCGTCAAACCCCCTGGGCCCACTGGTGTCGTACACCCTCAACGGGGGTTCGTCTCCTGTCAGAGAAATCTCGCGCATGGGGACACGCACGCCTTGCGCGCCGTCCACATACACTTTCTTCGAGGCGGGATACGCTCGGTCAAAATCAGCCTCGGTCAGAGGTTCGTACGTGGATCGACTCATAACCGGACTATAACATTCGGCGCGGGTGCCACAGCGAGTGGTTCGGGCCTACAGACGCCGGAGGACAGAGCACTTCAGATACGCGGTCTCCGGAACGCCCAGCAAAACAGGATGGTCTCTGGCCTGGAGACGCTTTTCAACCAGGACCACCGACGCGCCCGCATCGTTGGCCGCGTGCAGCAGCATGTCCTCAAACAGCACCTCGTCGACGTGATAGGAGCAACTGCATGTCATCAGGATTCCCCCCGGTCTGAGCAACTTGAGGGCGCGCAGATTGATTTCCTTATAGCCCCCCAACGCCTTGGCCAGCGTCGCCTTGTTCTTGGCGAAGGCTGGCGGATCGAGCACGATGGTGTCAAAACGCTCGCGCGAGATTTCGAGTTCACGCAGTTCATCGAACACATTGACCGTTCGCGCCTCGACGTTGGTCAGGCCATTGCGCCGCGCATTGTTCACCAGAGCGGCTACCGCCAGTTCCGAACCGTCCAGAGCCAGGACGGACTCGCACTGGCGGGCCATCTGCAAGGCAAACCCGCCGGTATAAGAAAACGCATCGAGTGCCCGGCCGCGCGCATACTGGCCGGCGACCAGATGATTCTCCCGTTGGTCAAGAAACAGTCCAGTTTTTTGGCCGTGGCGCACATCCACCTGATGCGTGATCGTCCCTTCCCGGATTTCAATCACATCGGGCACGTCGCCCATCCGCACCTCGACCAATTCGGCCAGATCCTCCAACCGGCGAACTTTGGCGTCATTGCGAACCAAAATGCCCTTCGGCTGGACGGCCTCGGCCAGTAGTTCCACAATCACATCGAGCCGCCGGTCACTGCCCTGACACAGGGTCTGCACCACCAACCAGTCGGCATACCTGTCGACGATAAGCGCCGGCAAGCCGTCGGCCTCGGCACTCACCAGTCGATATGCCGTACCGTCGGGGGCGAGGTGCTCACGGTACGCCAGAGCGGCCTGGAGTCTTCCGGACAACAACGCCCGCTCATCGCGCGGCCCTTCGCCCAGCATGCGAAGGGTGATTTGGGACGTACTGCTGAAGAAGGCCAGACCCAGCGGGCGCCCGCGTTCGGACTTGACCTCAACGAGGTCGCCGGGGTCGGCTTCCACCGACCCCACATCCGATCGATAGATCCAAGGATGCCCGGCGCGCCAGCGTTCAACACCCCGAACAGAAATGATAGCAACAGGAAGCACACATGATTGTAGACCGTCGGACTATACTCAACCTATGCGCATCGCTCTTGGCGCCGATCACGCTGGCGTCGATTTGAAGAACGATTTGGCCAATTTCTTGAAAGACACGGGTATCGCGTTCACGGATTTCGGAACCGCCGGGTCAGAATCGGTGGACTATCCAGATTTTGCCGTCGCGGTGGCTCGGGCAGTGGCGTCTGGCGACTACGATCGTGGACTGTTGGTCTGTGGCTCAGGAATCGGAATGGCCATGGCCGCCAATAAGGTGCCGGGAATTCGAGCCGCGGTCGCGACCGAAGAAGAATCGGCGCGACTCAGCCGCAGCCACAACAACGCCAACGTGTTAGCGCTTGGGGCCCGTCTGACGCCCTCCGGGAAGGCGCGCGACATTGTGACAGCATTCTTGAACACCCCCTTCGAAGGTGGGCGCCACCAGCGCCGCATCGACAAACTGACACACTTGGATGCCATCGCATCAACGACCGATCGGAACTGACCGTGACATACCTGACCGAAACTGACCCCGAAATTGCGCACCTCATTCGCCAGGAATTGAGTCGCCAGCAGGGCGGCCTGGAACTCATTGCCTCTGAAAATTTCGTAAGTCCAGCGGTGCTCGAAGCCGTGGGCTGCGTGATGACAAACAAATACGCGGAAGGCTACCCGGGCAAACGATACTACGGCGGTTGCGAATTCGTGGATGTCGCTGAGACGCTGGCCATTGACCGTGCGAAGGCACTGTTTGGTGCCGAGCACGCCAATGTCCAGCCACACTCGGGCGCACAGGCGAACATGACCGTCTACCTCGCGATGCTCAAGCCGGGCGACACCATTCTCGGCATGAACCTCGCCCACGGCGGCCATCTGACCCATGGTCATCCCCTGAACTTCTCCGGCAAGTACTTCAACATCGTGCCGTACGGCGTGCGCAAGGACGACGAACGGCTCGACTATGACGAACTGGAGCGGTTGGCTCGCGAACACCGGCCCCAGATGATCGTCGTCGGCGCCAGTGCGTATGCCCGCACCATCGACTACGCGCGCATTCGTGCGGTGGCGACCGACGTGGGTGCGCTCGTCATGACCGATATGGCCCACATCGCCGGTCTGGTGGCTGCGGGGCTGCATCCCAGCCCTGTCCCCCACTCAGATTTCGTCACGACGACCACCCACAAGACGCTGCGGGGGCCCCGCGGCGGCCTGATTCTGTGTCGCAGGGAGTTTGCAAAAGCGATCAACCGGGCCCTGTTTCCTGGCGTGCAGGGCGGGCCATTGATGCACGTCATCGCTGGCAAGGCTGTCTGCTTCAAGGAGGCCGCAGCTGACACGTTTCGCGCCTACCAACAGCAGGTGATTGATAACGCTGCCCGACTCGCGGCAAGGCTGGCAGACGTCGGCTTTCGCATCGTCAGCGGCGGCACGGACACCCACCTCTTCATGGTGGATGTCTTTTCGAAAGGTTTGACGGGCACAGTGGCAGAGACGGCATTGGGCCGAGCCGCGATTACGGTCAACAAGAACGCGATTCCGTTTGATCAGCACCCGCCAATGGTTGCCAGCGGCATCCGCCTCGGTACTCCAGCCGTCACCACTCGTGGCCTGGGCGAAGCCGAGATGGATCGGATCGCCGAGTTCATCGCCCGGGTGCTCGCCACACCGGACGACGAGGCCGTCGCGCGCGCGGTGCGTTCCGATGTCGAAGCCCTGTGCCGGACATTCCCGCTCTATCCCGACTGGGCGCTCTGACGTCACGGACTGCGGCGGTCTTTGCCGACGCAGGCCCCTTGGCGCAAAGAGTCCACGCCTTCGAGGCCCGGCCCGGGCAGCGCGAGCTGGCCGTCAGGGTCGCCGAGACGTTTGAGCAAGGCGGGGTGTTGGTGGCCGAAGCGGGCACGGGCACGGGCAAGACACTGGCCTATCTGGTCCCGGCTGCTCTGTCGGGCCGCCGTGTTCTGGTGTCAACGGGCACCCGCACGTTGCAGGACCAGATTTTCTACAAAGACCTTCCGGCCCTGGCCAAGGCGCTGGATCTGGACCTTCGGACGGCCTACATGAAGGGGCGGACGAACTACCTCTGCCGTCATCGCTACAGCCGGCTGCAGGAGGCCCGCAGCGCACTGAGCGAAGATGAGCAGCGCTGGATGGCTGCCGTGGAGGAATGGCTCCCTGCAACAGAGACGGGCGACCGGTCGGAGATATCGGACCTGCCGGACCAACTCCCCTTCTGGTCAGAACTGACAGCGACAAGCGAACAGTGCCTGGGCCGCGAGTGTCCACAGTTCGCCGAGTGTTTCATCACCCGAATGCGCGAACGCGCTGACGCGGCGGACGTGGTCGTGGTGAACCATCACCTGCTGTGCGCCGATGCCTCAGTGCGCCAGGGTGATTTTGGCGCGGTGATCCCGGTCTGCGACCTGGCCGTGATCGATGAGGCGCATCAACTTGAAGATGTGGTGACGCAGTACTTCGGTGTCTCCGTCAGTACGTATCGGCTGGATGAGTTCGTCCGAGATGCTCTGCAGTCCGTTGCCTCTGTGCCGGCCAGTGAAGGACGCAAGGCCATCGCCCTGCAACACGCTATCGGCGACGTGGAGCGGGCCGCGCATCGCCTGTTTGACTGCGCTCGACAGGAATCCGCGCGCCAGCGCGGTGGCGATCGCACGACCCTGACGCCGGATTCTGCGGCCCGCCTGAGCGACCAGGGAACCATCGTCGAGGAAGAACTCGACCGACTGATATCGGCGATCAAGGCGTTCGAACCAGTCCCCGATGACGTCAAGGCCATTCTCATGCGCACGGTCGCGCTGCGGGAGGATGTTCGGATTCTGGTAGCCGCAGACGACCCGGCGTTTGTCCACTTCATCGAAAGCCGCGGCCGCGGCGTCGCGCTGCGCGCCGCGCCCATTGATGTGTCGGCATTGGTACGTGACAAAGTCATCGGGGATCGATACGCGACCGTCTTGACGTCAGCGACGCTGACGGTGGCTGGTGCATTTGATTACGTGCAGGGTCGGCTGGGTCTCGCGACGGCGAAGACGCTCCGCCTGCCGTCCGAGTTCGATTTCCGCACGCAGGCCCTGATCTACTTGCCGCCAGACATGCCTGAGCCTCGTTCACCCGAGTTCAATCAGGCTGCCGCCGGCGTCATCGCAGAGCTGCTGGAACGGTCTCAAGGCCGGGCGTTCGTCCTCTTCACGTCCTACGCCGCGATGCGGGACGTCTTCGCTCAAGTCGAACCGCACGTGCCGTGGCCCCTGCTCCTGCAGGGCACCGCGCCCCGTCCGTCTCTGCTCCGTGATTTTCGAGCCACGCCGAATGCCGTCCTTTTTGCGACGGCCAGCTTTTGGCAGGGAGTGGATGTCGCGGGTGAGTCGCTCAGTTGCGTGATCATCGACCGCTTGCCGTTTGCGTCGCCCGGTGACCCGCTGGTCGCCGCCCGTATTGCCGCGATCCAGGCAGCGGGTGGGCATCCGTTCCATGACTACCAGGTGCCACTCGCGACCCTGAGTTTGCTGCAGGGCATGGGCCGCCTGATTCGCACCAAGTCCGACCGAGGTGTGCTCGCGGTGCTGGACCCTCGGCTGACAAGCATGGGGTACGGGCGTCGCTTCCTGTCGTCGTTTCCTCCGGCGCCAGTCACACGGGATCTGGAAGCCGTCGCACGGATGTTCCTCACCTGAGCCACTCCCGATATAAAATACCAAGCGGAGGACGCCATGAATCGTCAGTCACTGTGTCGTGTGTGGATAGTAGGCATGATTACCCTTGGGATTCTGGCATCGGCCAGCCCTGTCGTTGCTCAGGCGATCGGATCATTGCGAGGCAAGATCGTTAATGAACTGGGCGAACCGGTGCCGGAGGCTGAGGTTGTGTTCACGTATCTCGGTGACCTGGAGATCACGGTGACCGTCAAGACCAACGATAAGGGAGAGTTTGCCCGCGCCGGGCTTCGGACCGGCTCATGGAGGATGGATGCCTCCAAGGGCGATCTCTCGGGCACCCAGAACGTGAGCGTCAACATTGCTGCGATGACCCCCACGGATGACTTGGTGATCAAACCGCCGGTGACTGGGACGCGCACTGACACGTCGGGCATGAGTGACGAGGACATCAAGAAAAAGAATGCGCTCATGGAAGCGATGCAGGTGGAGTTCAACGCCGCAGTCGCGGGCACGGACACCGACCCGGCGGCATCGCTTGCGGTCCTGATCAGAATCGCCGCCGAGGTTCCAGACTGCGCCCTCTGCTCCGCAAAAATCGGTAACGCCCACATGAAGCTTGGCGACGAAGCTGCCGCGGAAGCCTCCTACAAACAAGCCATTGTGTTCGATCCCGAGTTGGCCGATTCGTACTCGGCGTTGGCGACGCTGTACAACCAGCAGCAGAAATTCGAAGACGCCATGGCCATGAGCCAGAAAGCCAATGCCCTGCTCGGGACATCGACCACCGGGGGAGACCCGGCGAATGTCTTCAACCAAGGCATCATTTTCTGGAATCAGGGAGGCAAAGCCGCGGAAGCCAAGGCCGAGTTCGAAAGGGCCCTCACGATGGATCCGACGATGGCGGAGGCGCACTACTGGTTCGGCATGGCGAGCATCAACCTTGGTCAGATTCCAGACGCCGTCAAGGGATTCGAGGCCTACCTCAAGCTGGCGCCGACCGGCGAGTTTGCCAAAATGGCCACGGACATCCTGAAGCAGATCAAGTAGCATGCCCGGCTCTGCGCTGGGCGTTCACATCTCAGCGAATCTCACCACGGTGCGTCGCCAGTTGGAAGCGGCGACGCACCGCGCACGTCGTTCTTCTGACAGCCTCAGGCTGATTGCCGTCTCGAAAACGTTTCCCGTTGACGCCGTGGTCGCCGCTGCGGCGTACGGTCAGCTCGACTTCGGCGAAAACCGTGTCCAGGAAGGATTGGACAAGATCGCCCTCACCGCGGACACACACCTGATCTGGCACCTCATCGGGCACCTGCAAACCAACAAGGCCAGAAAAGCGGCCGCCGCGTTTCAGTGGATTCACTCTATTGACTCGATGGACCTGCTGTGTAAAGTCGCGGCGGGCGCCGCCGACGCCGGTACCTGCCCGAACATCCTCATCCAGGTTGACCTGGCGCGCGAACACACGAAGTTCGGTGCTGACGTCGCGCTGGTCGCTGACATCGCAGCGGCTGCAGTTGCCTCGCCCTCAGTGCAACTGAGAGGCTTGATGACCGTCCCGCCAATCGCGACCGACCCGGAGGAAGCACGACCGTGGTTTGCCCAGCTGCGCCAGCTTCGCGACAGCCTGGTGGAACAGCAGATTCCAGCCAAGGCGCTGGGCGAATTGTCCATGGGGATGAGCCACGACTTCGAGGTGGCGGTTGCCGAAGGCGCCACGATGGTGCGCGTGGGCACGGCAATCTTTGGCCGGCGCCCGTCGCCTGAGGCGGGCCATTGACCACGCTCACGCCAACGCTAATCATCGAACACCTCGACCAGTTGTATACCGTTGCCGGCCCGGGTCCGAGAGCAGGCCTCCGCCAGCACAACATTGGTCCAATCACCGACGGAGCCATCGCGTGCGACGGCGAGCGGATCCTCGCCGTCGGGACGACGGCCGAGGTGCGTGCCCGGGTCACCATCGCACCACACACAGTCGTGATTGCCGGCCGAGGTCAATCGCTGGTCCCTGGATTTGTCGACCCGCACACACACGTGGTCTTCGCCGGAGACCGACGCGACGAGTTGCGACGACGCCTCGCTGGTGACACGTATGCCGCAATCGCGTCGGCCGGCGGGGGCATCCTGTCGACGGTCCGCGCCACGCGCGAGGCGTCCGAAGAAGCACTGGCCGAACAGACGGCCGTACGGCTGGCTGAAATGCTCGCACAAGGCACGACGACCGCAGAGGCGAAGAGTGGCTACGGACTCGACACCGAGAGCGAAGTGAGGATGCTGCGCGTCGTCGGGCGACTCAACGGCACGCAGCCGATTGAGTTGGTGCCCACGTTTATTGGCGCGCACGAAGTGCCGCCTGAGTTCCGGGGACGTCAGGCCGACTTTGTGCGACTGATCATTGACGAGATGATTCCGGCAGCCGCGCCGCACGCGGTGTGGTGCGACGTGTTTTGCGACCGCGGTTTTTTTACGCCCGAAGAATCACAGGCAATTCTGGAAGCGGGGATCCGATGTGGCATGAAGCCCAGAATCCACGCGGACGAGCTGGCGGCCAGCGGCGGTTCGCAGGTGGCGGCGGCCGTCGGTGCCCGCTCAGCCGATCATTTGGTGCGCGTCGACAGCGACGGCATCGCGGCGCTGCGCGCCGGCGGCGTTATCGCCACCCTGTTGCCGTGTGCTGCATTCCACCTCAAGCTTGGCCAATTCGCTCCTGCGAGGGATCTGATCGAGGCCGGTGTGCCGGTCGCTCTGGCCACTGACGTGAACCCGGGTGGAGGATTTTCACCGTCGATGCCGTTCGCCATGGCACTGGCCTGTTTCGCGATGAATCTCACCTTCGAAGAAGCCTTGGTCGCTGCAACGATCAATGCGGCAGCATCTCTGGATCTTCACGATCGTGTCGGAAGCCTGGAGCCCGGCAAACAATTTGACGGCGTCCTGGTGTCGGGGCCTGCCGTCAATCTCCTACGCGTGAATGCGACGCCCATTGTTGGCGTCTACAAGAAGGGTGTTTTATGTTGACCGATCGCACAGTCACTGGCCTCCTGGAGGCCTTCAGCGCCGCCGACCCGACTCCCGGAGGCGGGTCCGCCGCCGCGCTGGCTGGCGCCACCGGAGCCGCCCTGCTGGCCATGGTGGCGGGCATGCCCAAATCAAGAACCAACGCCGTCGCCGAGCGCCAGGCGCTCGGTGTGGCCGCAGCCGAACTGCTCAAGCTTCGACACCTGCTGACCGATCTCATCGATCGTGATGCCTCCGCGTACGACCTCGTCATCGCCGCGTTCCGCAAACCAAAAGGCACGGATCAGGAAAAGGCCGAACGCCGGGCCGCGATTCAGGAGGCCACGCGCGTCGCGACCGAGGTACCGCTCGAGACAATCCGCGCGTGCGTCAGCGCCATCCGGGAAGGTCGAGCGACGGCGACGCATGGGAACTCTTCGGCGGCCAGTGATGTCAAGGTCGGCTACCGCCTCCTCATCGCCGCCGCAGAGGGTGCGCGCGACAATGTGGATATCAACCTGAGCGGACTGACCGACGTCGCGCTGCAAACCGTCATCCGTGACGAGGTCACAACGCTGATGAACGAAGCCGCCGCGCATGGGCGGTCCGTGCTCGCAGTCTGACGACGCTGGGGCTATTTGACGGTGGCGAACAGGCGTTCCCACCGCGTGCCTTGCAGTGCGCGGCTGACGGACTCACCGTCCTGGAACGAGAAGTAGATAAACAGGGCGCGGCCCTTCACATAATGGGCGGGAAGAAACCCCCAGTACCGACTGTCCTCAGAATTGTCGCGATTGTCACCCATCATGAAGTACTGTCCGTCGGGCACCGTGACCGGCCCGTAGAACTCGCGGAGGTCGCCTGTCACGCCCGCAGAATCTGACGCTGGCTCGATGAGGTGCGCGTATGGTTCGTCGAGGGGCTCCCCGTTGATGTAGACCACCTTGCGGCGCAGTTCGAGGCGGTCGCCCGGAAGGCCGATGACTCGTTTGATGAAATCGCGCTCGGGTTCCTCTGGATACTTGAAGACCACAATGTCGCCGCGACTCACGTCTCGCTGCGGCAGCATCGCTCGCTCAAACGAGGTGGCCGTCGGCGCGAAGACCATCTTGTTGACGATGAGATGGTCACCAACGAGGAGATTGGGCTCCATTGACCCTGTGGGTATCTTGAAGGCTTGGAAGACCCAGGTGCGAACGAACAACGCCAGCACGACGGCGATGACCAATGACTCGGTGTATTCACGAAGCACAGACTTCTTCATGACTCCGTTCCGATCTTAAGGACAGCGAGAAACGCCTCCTGTGGAATCTCAACGCGACCGACTCGCTTCATGCGTTTCTTGCCCTCTTTCTGCTTCTCGAGCAATTTCCGCTTCCGCGAGATGTCGCCGCCGTAGCACTTGGCCAGCACGTTCTTGCGTAGCGCGCGCACACTTTCGCGCGCGACGATCCGGCTGCCGATGGCCGCCTGAATCGCAATGTCGAACATCTGGCGGGGGATCAGTTCGCGCATCTTCGCCGCCAGCGCACGCCCGCGACTGTACGCCATATCGCTGTGTACGACCGACGACAACGCATCTACGGGTTCCTCATTCACCAGGATGTCGAGCTTGACCAGTCGCGACTCCTGGTACCCCACCACGTGATAATCCAACGACGCGTAGCCACGCGAAATCGTCTTGAGCCGATCGTAGAAATCGAGCACGACCTCATTAAACGGCAGCTCGTAGGTAATCATGACGCGGTCCGACTTGAGATACTCCATTCCCAACTGAACACCCCGCTTCTCCTGACACAGCGCCAGGATCGCGCCCACATGACCGGTTGGCGTCAGCATCATCGCCTTGATGATCGGCTCTTCGAACTTCTGGATTCGGCCAGGTTCGGGCAACTTCGACGGACTGTCGATTTCCTGAACCACACCGTCTGTGGTCGTCACGCGATACAGCACACCTGGCGCGGTTGTCACCAGATCCATGTTGTATTCACGCTCGAGCCGCTCCTGGACAATCTCCATATGGAGCAGACCGAGAAACCCGCAGCGAAAGCCGAACCCGAGCGCCGCCGAGGTCTCGGGTTCGAAGAAGAACGCGGAGTCGTTGAGGCGCAGTTTCTCCATCGCCTCGCGCAAATCCTGATACTCGGAACTCTCCACCGGATACAGACCAGCGAAGACCATCGGCTTGAGTTCCTTGAAGCCGGGGAACGCCGCCAACGCGGGTCGGGCGGCATCGGTAATCGTGTCGCCGACTTTCGCGTCCGCGACGTTCTTGATGTTGGCGACCATGAAGCCAGCCTCGCCAACGCCGAGTGACTCCACGGCGACCGGTTTGGGTGAAAAGACACCCAACGCGTCGATCTGCAGCTCCAGCCCAGCGGCCATCAGCCGAATCTTCTGCCCCGGACGCATGGTGCCGTCAATGACCCGGGTGAGAATCACGACTCCGCGATAGGCGTCGTACCAGGAGTCGAAAATGAGCGCCTTGAGAGGCGCCTCGGCGTCACCGGTCGGTGGGGGCAGCCGATGGACGATCGCTTCGAGAATCTCATGCACGCCAATCCCTGATTTTGCACTCGCCAGGATGGCACCGTCGGCATCAAGGCCGATGATTTCCTCAATCTGGCGCTTGGCTTCGTCGGGTTGCGCCCCGGGCAAGTCGATCTTATTAATGACCGGAATGATTTCGAGGTTGCTCTCAACCGCCAGGTAGGCGTTGGCCAGCGTCTGCGCCTCGACACCCTGCGAGGCATCGACCAGCAGGAGCGCGCCTTCACAGGCCGCCAGCGAACGCGTGACTTCGTACGAGAAGTCCACATGGCCTGGCGTGTCAATCAGGTTGAGCACGTACGTCTGCCCATCATCGGCGGTGTAGTTCAGGCGCACGGCGTGCGCCTTGATCGTGATGCCGCGTTCGCGCTCGAGATCCATCGAATCGAGGACCTGCGCTTCCATTTCCCGAGCCTGCAGCGCGCCGGTGGCTTCAAGGAAACGGTCGGCCAACGTCGACTTGCCGTGATCGATATGGGCGATGATCGAGAAATTCCGAATGAGCCGTTGGTCCATTCGCGAACTATCTCTGATCGATCGGCAGAACAGACTGCGGGTAGGCGGGGCCGATGTAGTCAGTCCGTGGGCGAATCAGGCGGTTGTTCTCGAACTGCTCCAGCACGTGGGCCGTCCATCCGGCGATGCGGCTGACCGCGAACATCGGGGTGTACAGGTCAATGGCAATCCCCAACGAATAGAACATCGAGGCCGAATAAAAATCGACGTTCGGATTCAGGTTCTTCTCGGCCTTGACGACCTGTTCGATTCGCTCCGACATGGCGAACCACTGGGGTTGCCCCGCCCGCTCTCCAATTGACTGCGAAAAGCGACGCAGGTGGGTCGCACGCGGATCCTCGGTTCGGTACACACGATGTCCAAAGCCGGAGATCTTTTCCTTGCGGCCAAGTTTCGCGCGCACATGTTCCTCGGCGCGTTCGATGCCCGCATCCTGACCGATGTTCAGAAGCATCTTCATGACCTCGGCATTCGCACCACCATGCAGCGGCCCCTTCAGCGCACCGATCGCGCCAACGATCGTCGAGTGGAGGTCGGTCAAGGTCGCCGCCGCCACACGGGCGGCAAACGTCGAAGCGTTCAGTTCATGGTCTGCATGCAGCACGAGAGACACGTCGAACGCACGCGTCGCCAACGGCGCCGGTCGTGTGCCCGTCAACAGGTACAGAAAATTGGCGGCATGGCCCAGCGCGGGGTCAGGCGTAATCGCCCCGCCGCCGGCCGCCATTCGGCCCCAAGTCGCGACCAGAGAAGACAATTGTCCGGTTAATCGCACCGCCTTGCGATAGTTGGCCTGAGGGGTACTCAGCCCGGCATCCGAGTCGTAGTGGCCGAGCATCGACGTCAACGTCCGAAGCGCGTCCATCCCGTCGCCCGCCGGCAACGACTTCATTGCGCGGAGTATCGGCTCAGGAAGCACGCGAGCCGCGGCCAGCTGCGTCTGCAAATCGCCCAGTTCCGCCCGAGTTGGCAGGCGACGATGCCAGAGCAGGAAGCAGACTTCCTCAAACGAGACGCCCCGGTCCATGTCTGCCAGGTCGTGGATGTCGTAACCGCAGTACGACAACACACCGCGCTCGCCGTCGATATAGCAAATGGCCGACTCGCCGGCGACGACGTCTTGCAGCCCAGCCTTGGCCTTTGTTTCAGTCACACTACTCATGCCTTGCTGACCTTCATTTGACCTTCAATCGGCCACCTACTTCGCGATCTGCGGAGCCTTCAACCGTACATCCTCACCCAGTTGTTGTAGAAGCGACACCACGCCGGTGTACATGAATCCAAACTGGAAGAGCATCAGAAACGGCAACGTGCCGAAGATCCCATTGGCCATCGCGTAAATCACCGTCACCGTAAAGTAGATGCCCAGCGCCAGTTCGATGAACGGTTGAATCGGCATGGACTGGCGGTACTTCTTGTGCTGCCAGTCATCTCGTCTGGTCGAGATGCCGTACTTCGGTGTCCGGGTAAATTCACCAGGATCGCCAAACATCGCCTCGAACACGGCCTTGGTGTTGTTGACCGCCAGGCCGATTCCTACCGCCATGACGATCGGCAGGTACTTCACGCGAGTCTTCCAATCGGCATACAACTCACGCTGCGACACCAGATAGAAGTTCAAGACCGATGCAGTGGCTGCCATGAACAGCGGCACGTCGATGAGCAAGGCCTCTGTCCACCCCATGTTGTACCGCACGACCATCGCCGGAAAAATCAGCACCGACAGCACACACATCAGCAGGTAATTGAAGTTGGCGGTCAGATGGAAAAACGCTTCCACCTTCACTTTGCGTGGCAGGTCCGACGCCAGAATTGCGGGCAACACCTTGCGGCAGGTCTGGATGCTGCCCTTGGCCCAGCGGTGCTGCTGCGACTTGAACGCGTTCATCTCCACGGGAACTTCGGCTGGGGCCACCACGTCAGGCAGAAAAATGAATTGCCATCCACGCAACTGCGCCCGATAGCTCAGGTCGAGGTCCTCGGTCAGCGTGTCGTGCTGCCAGCCTCCGGCGTCTGCGATGGCGGTCTTGCGCCAGATGCCAGCCGTGCCATTGAAGTTAAAAAAACATCCGGCGCGGTTACGGCCGCCGTGCTCGAGCACGAAATGCCCATCCAGCAGAATGGCCTGAATCTTTGTCAACAGGGAGTAACCCCGATTGATGTGCCCCCAACGCGCCTGCACCAACGCCACCTTTGGATCCTGGAAGTACCCGACCGTCTGCCTCAGAAATTCAGGCGCCGGCACAAAGTCTGCGTCGAAGATTGCGACGAACTCGCCACGCGCCACTTCCAGCGCCGCCTCAAGAGCGCCTGCCTTGTAGCCCGTACGGTTGGTACGATGGAGGTACGCAATATCAAACCCGCGCGCCGCCTGACGACGAACGGCCAGTTGTGCAATGTCCTGAGTCTCGTCCGTGGAGTCGTCCAGCACCTGAATCTCGAGCTTATCCTTCGGGTAGTCGATTCCGCACACGGCATCAATCAGTCGATCGACGACATACATCTCGTTGAAAATCGGCAACTGGATGGTCACCACGGGCAGCTCCGCCATCGGAGGCGGCGGACCGGGCACGCGATCTTTGTTCTTCATGTACTGGTACACGAGGTAGTACCGATGCCATCCATAAATACCGAGGATGCTCAAGACAAAGAAGTACGCGACGAGAATGAGCGTTTCGTATGGCTGCATAAGGCGGGACCCTGCCGCAAGTAGCGACCCTCCATTTTATGGACGGCACCAAGGTGGAGTCAAACGAAACCCATGAAGAATCAAGCAGATAGCCAGGATTGCGCCACTCTTTACCAGTGCGTGTCGAAAAAGCCGTGAGATAATCACAGGCTCCCCACCCTCTGGGGGACAGGCCCATGGATACCACTGTTCTTCGAACCCTTGAGTTCGACCGCATCCGCGAGGCATTAGCGCGCGAGACCCTGACGCCTCTCGGGCAGGCGCGCGCCCGGCAACTGGATCCGTCGAGCGACCCGGTTGAAGTCCAGCATCAACTCGACGCCACCGGGCAGGCCGTCGCCTGGCTCGACGATGGCGAAACGTTGTCGATCACAGCACCGGACGATCTCCTCGACCTGCTGGAGCAACTGCGCCTCGGAGGCCAGCCTCTGGAACCGCACGGCCTGGTCAGCCTGGCGACGTTCGTCGAATCCGTTGATGCGGTTTGCGCGGCTGTCCGTCGCGGCAGTGGTGCCACACCATTGCTGGCGGACATCGCGGAAGCCGCCGCCTCGTTTGTCGCGGAGGCGGCCGCCACCCGCCGCGCGATCGCTCCGTCGTGCGACGTGGTCGACGATGCCAGTGAGGCGTTGCGGAAGATTCGAGATTCCCTCCGCCGCCAGCGTGCGCGTCTCCGATCCACATTGGAAGGCATCACCCGCGGGCGTGACACCGCGAAGTACCTGCAGGACCACATCGTCGCCGACCGCGGCGGCCGATATGTGCTGATGGTACGCGCCGAGCACCAGGGCGCGTTGCCGGGCATCGTCCATGGCAGTTCCGCCAGTGGTGCCAGCTTGTATCTGGAACCGTTGGCGACGGTGCAGACGAACAACGACATCGTCGCACTGGCTGAACAGGAGAAGGACGAAGTCTTCCGTATCCTGTTGGCGCTGACCGACGCCTATCGCGACCGCGCTGACGATCTCGACACGACGCTGCACGTGGCGGCTGCACTGGACATGCTGCAGGCCAAAGCCAGGCTCGCGGGACGCATGCAAGGCGTCGCTCCCACTCTGGCGGTCGACGGACGACTGGAACTGCGCGGCGCGCGTCATCCGCTGCTTGAGGGTGGAGCCGGAGTGGTGGCCAACGACATCTTGATTGTGCCTCCAGCGAGCGCGCTGGTGATTTCAGGTCCCAACACCGGCGGCAAGACGGTGGCGCTCAAAGCCGCGGGACTCCTGGCGCTGATGGCTCAAGCTGGCCTGCACATCCCGGTGGAACCCGGCAGTCTGCTGACGCCGTTTCGTTCGATCTTTGCCGACATTGGCGACGACCAATCCATCGCCGCGAGTCTCTCCACGTTCTCCGCCCGGATCGCCCACCTCGTGGAAATGGAACGAGCGCTGGAACTACCGGCCCTTGTCCTTCTCGACGAAGTGGGCGGCGGGACTGACCCCATTGAAGGCGGGGCCCTCGGGACAGCCGTCATCGATCACTTTCGCACTCGCGGCGCTACCGTGGTCGCCACGACCCATGACGATGCCTTGAAGTCGTATGCGGCGACAACGGATGGGATTGCCGCGGCAGCAATGGGGTTTGTCCCCGAGACGTACGCACCAACGTACCGTCTGGTGTACGGGGCACCAGGGCGAAGCCTGGCGCTGGAAATCGCAGAGCGTCTGGGGATGCCGGCCTCGGTGATCAGCGCCGCCCGCAGTCGGCGGTCAGATCGGGAGAGCCAGTTGGCCGAACACCTCGCCCGCGTCGACAGGGAAATCGCCGTCCTTGAACAAGAGCGGCAGGGCGTCAAGCTGGAGCGGCAGGCGCTGGCAGAGAATCGCAGGGCGATTCTCGTGCGGGAATCGCACGTCACCGAACGCGAGGCAGTCCTGCGCAAGCGCCTGGACGACCGCGTGAACGAACGCTTGCGCGAGGCCCGCGCTGAAATCGATCGCGTCGTCGCCCAAGTCAAAACCAAGGCCGAGGCCCTGGCCCATCAGGCGCAGGCGCGACCGATGCCAGGTCGGCTGGTAGTCTCGACCGGCGATCTGGGCCAACTGCGTGCGCAAGGTCGATCAGCGCTCGACACCATCGCGTCGCCACTGGACAACCCGACGGCGCCTGAGTTGCCCACCACACTGGACCGCGCTCCGGCCGTTGGTGACCGGGTGTTTGTCTCCGCCTTCGCCGCTGACGGCATCGTCACCAGCGTGTCGGGGAAACACGCCGAGGTCGATCTGCGCGGCAAGCGTATGAAAGTCGTATGGCGCGACCTGGGCAACGCCCGTGTGCCTGCCGGTGGCAAGAAACCCCAGGGAGGGGGCGTCACAACACCCGCTCCCTCTGGGCTTGTCAGCGCCGAGCGGGAATTGATGGTGATCGGCAAGCGAGTCGATCAGGCACTTGATGAAGCTGAAAAATTCCTAGACGGCGCGTTACTCGCCGACTCCAGACGCTTGCGCGTCGTGCACGGTCACGGGACCGGACGCCTTCGGGTCGCCATGACGAAGTTCTTCCGTGAACACCCGCTTGTGGCGAGCGTCTCGCCGGCGCCAGACAACGAGGGCGGCAACGGCGCCACCATCGTGGAGCTCAAAGACTGATGGCCTTGTTTCCTCAGTCTTTTGTCGACGACCTCAAGGCACAGACCGACATTGTGTCGATCATTGGTGACGTCACGCCACTCAAGAAGGCGGGCAGCACCTGGAAGGGACTGTGCCCATTCCACACAGAAAAGACGCCATCGTTCAACGTGAGTCCGGACAAAGGGTTTTTCAAGTGTTTTGGCTGCGACGCCAAGGGGGACGTGGTCAAATTTGTCGAGCTGTACCAGAAGCTTACGTTCCCCGAGGCGGTTCGATACCTTGCGCAACGTGCCAGTCTGCCGATCCCGGAGACCGTGGACGGGTCCGAAGACCGCGCGGCGGCCGGGGAACGCGAGGCATTGGTCAAGCTGCATGAAGACGCCCAGGTGTTCTTTCAAGAGCAGCTGGCGGCTCCCGGCGGGGCTCGGGCCAGGCACGAACTGGACGTTCGAGGGCTGTCGGGCGCCACATTGACGACGTTTGGCTACGGGTACGCCCCGGCTGCGGGACGAGACAGTGTTCACGGCCTGTTTGCTGAGAGAAAGGTTCCACTGGCCCTCCAGGTCAAGAGCGGCCTCGTGATGGAGCGCGACGGGGGGCGGGTGGTGGATCGGTTTCGGCACCGGCTGATGATTCCGATTCGGCGTGACACCGGGGCCTTGATTGGGTTCGGGGGGAGGGCCCTGGACGAAGGGCAAGTGCCCAAATATCTAAATTCGCCAGAAACACCTATTTACTCCAAAGGCCGCAATTTGTACGGGTTAGACGTGACGAAAGGGGCCATTCGGAAGCACAATTACTGTGTACTGGTCGAAGGGTACTTCGACGTGGCTCAAGTCTGGCAGGCTGGTGTGGAACCTGTTGTTGCGTCTAGCGGCACCGCACTCACTGTGTCGCAGGCTCGACTGTTGAAACGATTTGCCGGGAAAATCGTTCTAAGTTTTGATCCCGATGCGGCGGGTCAAGGTGCGGCAGCTCGGTCGTCCGAGTTGCTGGTGTCGGAAGGATTCCAGGTCAACGTGGCCCTGCTGCCCGAGGGTAGCGACCCCGATACGTTTATTCGGACGGCTGGTCGGCACGGGTATGTAGAGCGTCTGAAGGGCTCGCGTCCGTATCTGGAGTTTCTGCTCGATCGGGCTGCGGAGCGACTGGACCTGAGCCGTCCTGAAGGTCGACGGATGTTTATTGGGCAGATGTTGTCTGTCGCGGCAACGATTCCTGACGCGGCCGCGCGGGATCAGTTCGCGGATCGACTGGCCCACAAAGCGCGGATCACTGAGTCGGTGGTGCGTGACGAGATTCGCAAGGCAGCGGGGCAGAAGAGGACTGAGGCGCCGGCCGTGGCAGTTCCGCTGACCGCGCGGCTGCTCGATGCCGAGCGGGGGTTGTTGTGGGCGCTGGTGCATCACCCGATTGAAGGGATGGAAGCGCTGGCGCGGTTGGAACCAGGGGATTTGGACGGGCTGCTGTCGGCGCCGGTGTTCGAAATGGCGCGGAGTCTGGTGGAAATGCCGGACAACGTGTTGCCGGAGCTGCTCGGTGAGCGTCTGAATGAAGGAGAGCGGGCGCTGCTGGCCCGTGCTGCGGCCACTGAGGCGGCCGCACCCCCGGCAGATTGTGTGAACGCCCTCAAACGTCGGCGATACGAACGGGAAGTGGCAGGGATCCAGGACGACATCGACCGCCTGCAGAACAGTCCCGGCGCTGGAGAGAACCAGCCACTCGCCGAGTTGTGGGCACGAAAATTGGAGCTGCATCGGCGGCTCGAGGCTTTGGACGATTAACGCGACGCCAGGAGAGACACTTTGTCTATTGAGGAAAAGTACGACGAAATTAGAGCGCTCATCACGATGGGCAAGGAAAAGGGTTATCTCCTGTATGAGGAGATCAATGAGCTGCTGCCCGCCGACGTGACGTCGGCCGAGGAGCTCGACGACTTGTTCAGCGCGTTCGGGGCGGCCGGTATCGAAATCGTCGATTCCGAAAAGACCTACCGTGACGAAAAGGTCGGCGGCGACGAGGGAGAGAGCAGCCCTGACCTGGACCTCACGCCAGGCGCGCTCGACAAGACGAACGACCCGGTCCGCATGTACCTGCGCGAGATGGGTACCGTGCCGCTGCTCACCCGTGAGGGTGAAGTGGCGATCGCCAAGCGCATTGAGCGCGGCAAGCTGACCGTCATCAAGCTCATTTCCCGCACCTCGAAGGTGACGCAGGAAGTGGTCGAGATGGGCGAGCAACTCAAACGTGGCGAGCGCACAATTCGAGAGCTGGTGATCTTCAACGAAGAAGAAGTCACCGATGAAAAACTGGAACGACGCCGGAAGCAGCTCGAGAAGCAGCTCGACGCCGTGCGGATTGCGCAGGAGGCCGCGACCAAGATCGAGGACAAGATCGGCACAGTTCCCAAGGCCGAAAAGAGACGATATCGGAAGGCGCGTTGGAAGATCTTGCGCGGCAAGGTAGCCGTCTCACGGGCGATTCGGAGGATTGCGTTCACCGAGGCGGTCAAGCGACGCCTGATTGAGGGCCTCAAGTCGGCCGTGGAAGACATCCAGTGGAAGCAACGCGAGATGCGGCAGATCGACCTGCGGCTTGAGCCCAAGGGCAAGAAGAAGCTCCGCGAAGAGGAGAAGAAGATTCTGCTCAAGCACAAGGAGGAGCTCCGTAAGGAGGTCCGCGTCATGGCCAGCAAGCTCGAGCAGCCGGCCGATGACCTGACATTGATGCTGCGGACGATTCTCGAAGGTGAGGCGCAAGCGGAACAGGCCAAGAAGGAACTGGTCGAAGCCAACCTTCGCCTGGTCGTGTCTATTGCCAAGAAATACACGAACCGCGGCCTGCAGTTCCTGGATCTCATTCAGGAAGGCAACATCGGCCTGATGAAGGCCGTTGATAAGTTTGAGTACCGCCGCGGTTACAAATTCTCGACTTACGCCACCTGGTGGATCCGCCAGGCCATCACG
>JABMNV010000226.1 GCA_013203475.1 Acidobacteriota bacterium | reverse complement strand
TCACCCTGCTCGCAGGCGTGCTCATTGCGCTCAATCTTGGCGCGCTGGCCTATTTCAAGTACCTGGGATTCATTGCCGAGACGTTGTCGCCGTGGGTGCCGAGTCTCTCAGCATTCACGTCAAGCGCGGCGGTGGCCGGTGCCGTGGCCATTCCCCCCGGGATTTCATTCTATTCCTTCCAGCAGGTGGGCTACGCCGTCGATACCCTGCGCTCGGGGAGTCGGGAACGGGCGAGCCTGACGGATTTCATGAACTTTGCCGCATTCTTCCCCCAGTTGGTGGCTGGCCCGATCGAACGCCGGGCAGACCTGCTGCCGCAGATGCAGCAATTCAAGTTTGCGATTCGTGCCGACCACCTGGACTCCGGGATCGCGGTCGTGGTGTTTGGCATGTTCCTGAAGTTCGTGCTCGCCGACAACATTGCTCCCTTCGTCAATCTGGCCGATGTATCGAGTGCGTTTGCCATTCTTCTGTCGGTGTTCCTGTTCGGGTTGAAAATCTACTTTGATTTTGCGGGGTACAGCTTCGTGGCGGTCGGTCTTGCACGGATATTGGGCGTGCGATTGACCTTCAACTTTCTTGCGCCCTACGCCGCGAAGAACGTCCAGGATTTCTGGCGGCGATGGCATGTCACTCTCAGCCGGTGGTTCCGCGATTACCTGTACCTCGCCCTCGGCGGCTCCCGGGTGAAGTGGGTCTCACTCAATGTGTTATTCGTGTTCACCGTCTCAGGATTGTGGCACGGTGCAGGTTGGAACTACGTCCTCTGGGGTGCCTATCACGGCGTTCTTCTGATGATCTTTCGTCACACCCGGGGGTGGTCGCTGGTGCGGCGGATTCCTGACAGTGTGGCGTGGGCCGCGACGTTCGGCGCAGCGATGTTCGGATGGCTGTTCTTCATGGAGACCAGGAGCGACCGGTTGTGGCAGAAGCTTGAGGTGCTGGTGTCTCCGGGGGCGTACGACCTTACGTCGGTCGGGGCGACCCTGTCGAAGCTGGGCTTGGCCGAAGGAGCCATGCTCGGGGTGGTGATGGCCCTGTCGGCCGGAGTCCTCGTGCTCGAACACGTGGCGGTCTGGCGGGAGCATGATGAAACCCATGAGTACTTCATCAAGCCCGTTGTCGCCCGCGTCCTGCTTGTCGCGATCTTCCTGATGTCCGCCAGAACGGCGACGGAGTTTGTGTACTTTGCGTTCTGACCCTCGTACAACCTCGGAGGCGGAAGGCCGCCCCCTCACTGGACGCATCGGGTGGTCCCGCTTGTGGCCGTGGGTGATCACGGCCCTCGTGGCATGGGGCCTCGGGTTCCTCTGCAATTTTGTCGCCCTCGACAGCGACTTGGCGTGGACCTACGGGCGGTTTGAGCAAAAGCGGAGTATCTCCAGGCAACTGGAGGGACAGTCGCGTGTGCTGATCGTCGGTGGTTCTGGCGTTCACTATTCAGTGGACGCGGTGCAGTTTGAGCGCGAAGTGTCGCGGGCGTCGGTCAATTTCGGACTTCACGCGGGGCTCGGCCTCAACGCAATTCTGGCCACGGTGGAGCCGGAAATTGCGAAGGGAGACGTCGTGCTTCTGATCCCGGAGTACGGGATCCTGGCTGATAACGGGATCGGGTGGCTGGCGGCTGCGTTTGGTGCGTCGCTGGGGCGTCCGTGGATTGGCGCCGTCGGACCACAGCAGACGGTCCGGGAGGTCCTCCGGTCAGGCACGGTCAGCCTGCCCTCGCTGGGCCGTTCGGTGATTCGACTGCTGACCTCGATCGAAGGACGTGGGGTGACAGCGGTTGATGCGCGTGGCAGCGCCGACGGGCTTCCTGAGGGCGTGGCCACGCCTCATGAACCGGTCAGGGATCTGATTACGCCCCACGCCATGCGGCGAATTGAGGACTTTGCCGCGCTGACGCAGCAACGGGGGGCTCGCCTCGTCGTCGCGCTGCCGTGGTTGTTCGTGACGCCGGATGACGCCAAGTCGGCCGGAGCCGTGGCGAGCATGGTTCGGCAGTTGAGACAGATCGCACCGGTCCTGGCCGATTCGGGCGATGGGCTTCGGTCAGACCCGTCGCTTTTTAGCGACTCGTATTACCATCTCAGCATTGAGGGTCGGCGTCAGAGAACCTCCGCCCTGGCGGTGCAGTTGCTCGACTGGCTGTCGGTGCGGTAACCGCTTCCATGAATATTTCCGGAGTTGACGCAACGCGGCCGATCCATGTGCTGATCTTTGAACCGTACCCGTTCGCGCAGGTGGCCGGCAACTTGCGAACGCTCCTCTATATTCTGGCCCACACGGATCGTTCGAAATTTCAGCTGACGCTCGCGGTGCCGTTTGAAACGCCCCTGAAGCAGTTGGTCGCGGCTTTCGACGTGAACTGGCAGGTACTGCCGCCCCCGGCTCAGCTCAATCAATACGGCGGAAAGGTGTTGACCGGAGGACGGTGGCAGCAGCTTCGCAGTGTCGGTGCGTGGTGGACCTACACACGCTACTTGCGTCGATGGTTGCGCCAGTCGCAGGTCGATGTAATTTACTGCAACGGCATTCGCGCGCTCATCACGCTCGGCGTGGCTGCGCGACTGGCGGGCGTGCCGACTGTCTGGTAC
>JABMNV010000225.1 GCA_013203475.1 Acidobacteriota bacterium | reverse complement strand
GTTGCTGGACCTGAGTCTGCAGAAGACGTTCACGTTCCGTGGCGGCCAGAACCGCGTCAAATTCATGCTGGACGGGTTCAACGTCTTGAACCAGGCGACGGTGCGTGGTTACTCCAGCAACAACCTGAGCATCGCGAACTCGAGCCGGGTCAGCAGCATTCTGCCGGCACGTGTGTTCCGCGTCGGCACGCAAATCAACTTCTAACGAAGGCGATTCGCATAGACACACCGGCCGCGGGGATTCTACTCCCCGCGGCCGTTTTTCGTTCGGACTACTTCGCGCCCCGAACCTGGAACGCCATGTCGTTGGCAGGGTCAATCGCCAGCGCGGCTTCGGCGTGACGCAGCGCGTCTTCTCTTCGACCGAGCAAGAGCTCGCAATACCCAAGATGGGCCAGCGCGTCCGGATCCCGCGGGTCAAGGCGCACCGCCTCAGTGAGTTCACGCAGGGCATCTTCGATGCGATTGAGGACCAACAAGTTGAGTCCGTACTGCAATCGGGCGCTCGCCAAACTGGGCTGGAGGAGCGCCGCCTGTCGGAAGAAGGGTTCGGCAACGTCAGACGCCTGCACTGACGAAGCGATTCGGCCAAGGCTCATCCACACTTCAGGGTCATCCGCAGGGCTCGGCGTAATCCCCTGGATCATCGCCGCCGCCCCTGAGGCGTCGCCGGTCGCCCGCAATGCGAGCGCCAGATCGTAGCCGGGCATTGGCACGTCTGCGCCCGCATCAAAACCCCGCTGCAAGTGAGGCAAGGCCTCGGCTGCGCGGTCGGCTTTGAGCAACGCCTGCCCCAACCCGTACTCGGTATTGGCCCGGCCGGAATCAAGGCGCAGGGCCTCACTGAGATACTCAATCGCCTGGCCCGGCTTGTTCGACGCGTAATACTGCATGCCGACGGAATAGTGGGCCAACCCAGGTCTCGGCGCGGTCACGGCCAGCCGCTGAACCCACTGGTTCGCCTCGGCGTCCTGACCAAGAATCGCGTAGCGCTGCGCCAATCGAATGCCCTCGTCCCATCGCCCGTCGCTGAGTGTCGTTTTCCAATTGGCCAGGCCAAGGATGACGACAAACGCGATCATCGGCAGGACCAGCGCGCGCCAGTGCCGATTGGTGATGGTCCCGGCAAGTGCGTCCAGCGCGATGCCGGAGCCCACGCACAACGGCACAAGGAGGGGGAGCCGGTAACGTTCGGCGACGAAGAAGAGGGCGACCGATGCGGCATACGCCGGGACGAACGTTGCCCACACCAGTGCGTCAGCACGGTCCGGGTAGCGACGAATGAACACGCCAAGACCGACGATGCCGAGTGGAATCAGGAGCCATGGGCCGACAACGTAGAAACGAAGGGCCGTCTGGGCATCGTACGCATAAAACGGGTAGGAATACGGCAGCGCGATATGTTGCGCGTGGAAGACCCATCCAAGTTTCTTCAGGAATAAATTAACGGCCTGACCGGGGTGTGCGATCGCCCAATCTAACGAGAGACTAAAGAAATAGTTTGACGCTTCAGTGTCCGAAACAGGCCGACCGAGCGCCCGCTCGGCGACGCGTCGCGCATCACGTGACTGGCCGGCGATGTCTGGCGCAATGCCAGGGACCACATGATAGAACCCCGTCGCGGTGTCCGAGTTGCCAATGTAGAAATTGAGCCCACCGTGGGAAGATCCGAGTGACCACTGATCTGCCACGATCACGTTTCTCACGACCACGGGCGCCATCCCCGCGGCGATCCCGAGTACGAGAAGGACGGCCGGACGGAAGCGTTTGACACCAACGAGTACGACCACGAGTCCTGCCGCGGCCAGCGCCATGTTGGGCCGATTGAGGGCCGCCAGTCCAAACACGATGCCCGAGGCCACATGCCATCGCGAGCCGGCGCCTTCCGCGCGGTGACCGTGATGCAGTGCCCACGTGAGCGCCAACAGGGCGGCCGTGGTGAGCGCGACGTCAACCGACGCTTGCAGGATCATGGCCTCGTAAAACGTCATGAGTCCCGTCAGCGTCATGAGCGCCGCCGCACACCAGGCGGCTCGCGTCCCGGCCCACGCACGCGTCATCGTCCAGACGCCGCCGACAGCCAGGGCGCCGACGAGCGACTGCAGCACTCGAACTGCCGTGAACGAGTCGGTGACCCACAGGCCGGAAGCCAGCAGATAAATGTAAAGCGGCGAGAGGTAGTAGAGTCCGGGACCCAGTCCCAGATCTCCACTGACGACCCGGCGGGCCAGATCGGCGTACGCGGTCGTGTCGAGCCCCACGCCGGGCTGCACCATCGGGTGATCTGCCAGTTGCCAGACCACGATCAGTTTCAGCACCGCGGCCACGGCGACCAGCGTGGCAAGAGGGGCCAGAGGCGCCGACCGGGCAACGTCTGCTGCGCGAGCAGCCCCGTGGGCAGGGATGGGGCGGTGTTTCTGCTGGGTCGATTGTCGTGCTGTCGGTTTGGGCACTATCCGTTACCGCTTCATGACCGCTTCAAAGACTCGTAGAGATCGATGGCCGCCGGATCGTCCGGCACAAGCCGCAAGGCCTCGGTCGCTTCGAGGAGGGCCTCGTCGAGTTTGCCTGCGTTCGCCAAGGCCCGTGCGAGATTCTGCCTGGCCCGGCTGTCCTGAGGCATCAATCCCACCACCTGACGAAACGCGCGCAGGCTGTCGTCCGTTCGGCCCACGCCAGACAGCGCGATGGCCAATCCCGAGAGCGCGCGGTCGTCATCGGGCACCGCGGCGAGATACTGTTCGTAGTGCCGGATGGCTTCGTCGAAGGCCTGCTGACGCACCAGGGCATTGCCTAACGAGGCGTGGACGTTGATGTCGTCTGGCGCCCCGGCCAGCATGGCCCGATATTGGTCGATGGCTTCAGGCCACTGCTGCCGGCTCATGTAGATATCTGCCAACAGTGATCGGGCAAGCCTGACCTGATCCAGGGTGCCGGGCTGGCTGGCGACAAACGCCCGGTAGTACATGACGGCCTCTGAGGTGTGTTCCAGTCTGTCGAGCACGGTCGCCAGGTAGTACTGGGCCGGTGGATAGACACCCGCCGCTTGCCGAAGGTGTGTTTCTGCTTCGTCAAACCGGCCGAGATTCGCCAACTCCGTGCCCAGCATCGAATGGGCGGCGGGAGTTGGCCAGTGGGCCAACGTTGTTTCCGCGAGCTGCAAGGTCGAGGCGTAATCACGATTCCTGGCGACCGTCCGCGCCGACAGGCCGACCGTGGCCACGATCAGGAGGCCAATGCTGATGACTGGTGCCAGTTGGCGTCGAATACTCACGTGGCGCCAGCCGGCGACCGTCAGCAGCAGCAGAGCGGCCAGCGGCAGGTACATGCGCCGCTCGGCACCGACCTCGGTCGCGATGGGGAGGATGCTTGACGTCGGTGCCAGCACTAGCCAGACACACAGGGCGAGAAAGCCGACTCGTGGCCACCGCACGCATGCCACACCGGTGGCTGCCAGCAGACTGGTCACCAGGAGCGCCTGAGGCCAGACATCGGTGATGGTCAGTGCCTGGGGCCAACCATAGTAGACCGCCAGCGCCTGGGGCCACACGGCCAGCCCCAGATAGTGCGTGATCATGACCGTCTGGTTCAGCAGGTAGGTCCAGACATCGGCATCGTGGGCGGTGAAGCCGGCCGACAACGACCTCGGCGCGGTCATCACGAGGCCGGCCAAGACCACCCAAGTGGCGGCGAGGCCAAGATACAGTCGCCGACGCTCGCGCCAGGCGGCAGACCACGACTCAAAACGCACCAGGCGGTCATACAGCACGACCAGCAGCGGTGCGACCACCATCGTCTCTTTACTCGCCATGCCGGCAACACAAGCGCCCACCGCGAGCAATTCCCACCTCAAGCGTTTTCGTCCATCCAACGCGCGGACGGAACAGTACATCGTCAGCAGGAGACACAGTGCCATCAGCGACTCTGTCCGCTGGGTGATGTAGTTCACGGCTTCGCTGTTGAGGGGATGTACGCCCCAGAGCAGCGCCACCGCGAAGCCCACAGCCGTGTACTCCGTGTGTTCAGGGTCGCCTGTGGCGCGACGTACCAGTCCGAACAGCACCAGCACACACGCCAGATGAATGGCGATGTTGCCGACGTGGTACCCGGTGACGTCACGGCCCCCGAGGGCGTAATTCAACGCGAATGAAAGGTTGACCAGTGGGCGACCGGCCACGGGAGTTTCGAATGGAGCAGCCAGGACGGCCGAGTCCGTCAGGGACTCAATCGTCTGGTTGTCCAGAATGGTGCCGCGGTCGTCGAACACGAACGGGCCATCGAGACTGTTTGAATACGTGATCATGACGGCGGCCATGAGGGCCACCGTCATCCATGCGATTGACTGGTGTTTCGCCTTCCGTTCCTTCACCGACGCTACTACTTACTGCCACCCGCCTCTGACGGTTTCCATCGGCGGCAACTTCACTGCGGCATAGCCTTTTCGCGATCGGATCGTCAGGCCTGACACGCGGCTCTTGACTTCGATCTTGCGAAACTTGCCGTCCATCACGGCGTTGTCGGGCTGGTACCCGATCACGTAGTAGGTGCTGGTGTCGCGGACGATCATGTTGAAGGCTCTGGAAATATCGTCCACGTTGTGTACGCGAATGCCGCCGGTGGCAGCGGTCAGAATCACCGGACCATCTTCGCCGGTATCAAACGTGGTGCTGCGACCTGCTGAGGCACTCAGCACGTCGGGTGTCGCCGAGGAGCCTCCGATGAGTCCTCGTCCATCGATGGAATAAATCGTCGTGCCGCCACGGGCGGCCTCCGCGGCGATCGCTTCAATGTCGCTTCGCGACTCTTCGACGTAGAACCCTTCACTGATAAACACGACCGTCTTGCGGCCGGGAATCCGGGTCAGTCGATTGACGAGGTAGCGCAAATTATGGAGCGTATTCGACGTCAGGATCCGCGCCTGTCGCACGTACATGCGCGCCTTCTGTTGCAGCTGGTTCTCGACCTGGTCTTCACCGCCGGCGAATTGACACGAGAGAGGGTCCGCAGCGCAGATCGTCTCACGTATTCTTTGGGCCACCTCACGCCCACCACTCGCGATGCGGGCCGCGTCGATTTCTCCGGGAATCATCGGGAACTCTCGGAAGGGGGCCAGCAGCGACTGCCGATTCTCAAAGCCGACCTTGACGGTGCTGACACCGGTCAGCAATTCGGAAGGGCTGGTCGTCAGGCGTCCGTGATACATGCCGTTCGCGCTGAAGATGCCCCCGAAGTCTCCGGGGCCGATGTTCTCGCGAATGAATTCTTCCGCGCCCGCTTTGGCGCGCAGCAACGAATCGTTCGCCAGATGCGCCTCGTCAAACATCATGACGAAAATGCGGCGCGCGCGATCCTCAGACAGTGCGTCCGGTTGGATGCCGCGCTGGTCGTCGGCGGCCATTGAAAACGGCTGGCCACCGCGTTCGTGACTGACCAAATAGAACTGCTGAATGTCTTGTGGCTTGCCGTCCTCAAAAATCTGGAGATCCTCGGCCACCAACCCGGGAACGAAATCGCCCTTGCGGTTGTGGACGACGACGTCCACTTCCACGAGTGCCGTGGTCGACTTAAACGTCAATTGCTGCGTGTCCGACGTGGCCGTCTGAGCAGGCACGGCCTGTTGGCCGTCCATCACTGGGCGTGGCGAGGCAGGTCCGAGCAGCAGGAGCCCTGCGACGCCGCTAAAGACGAGTCGTGTGAATCGCATTTCTTTGGATACTCCCTCCCGAGATTATAACGGGCTATCGGCCCAGAAGGCGACGAATGGTCTCCGCATCCTGAGAAAGTTGGGCCGGGGCAGTGGCCAGGTATCGCTCGCCATACTGACGGGCCTCGTCGGCACGTCCCAGGCGTCCCAGATTGATCGTCAGATTGAAGAGCGCGTCAAAGGCCGTCGAATCGACGTTCACGGCTTGCTGCCATGCCGCGATACCCTCGGCCTCGCGACTCGTTTGGGTGAGGAGCACCCCGAGCGCCGTCCAGGCACCCGACAAGCCAGGGTCAAGTGCCACGGCGCGACGCAGGGCCGATTCTGCCAGACCCGGTGTCTCATTGCGCAGGTGGGTGATGCCGATGTTTTCGTAGGCGAGACCATTGGATGGATCGACTTCGAGGAGATGGGTGAATGTGTCGAGTGCGTCGCTCGGGCGGCCGGCAGCGAGATACGCGTTGCCCAGACCGATGAGCGCGTCCGGATCGTCCCCGGTCATTTCTTCAAGGAGTTCGATCGCCCGCTTGGGCTGCCCGGATTCAGCCAGGTACTGCGCGAGTTTGATCCGAACTTCGCTTTGCGTGACGCCAATGTTGAGCGCCGCTTCAAGCGTGGCGATGGCGTCAGCCGGTTGGCTCGCACGCCAGTACACCAGCGCGAGCTTGCGATAGGCGTCTTCGGTGTCCGGGCGCTTCTCGATGACGCTCTTGTAGAGCGTGATGGCGACATCGGCCTGGCCTGCGCGCTGGGCCTCTCCGGCGCGGGTCAGCATCTGGTCGAGTTCGATCAACTGCTTCGGGTCGTCAGCGTCCGTATACCGTTCCCGCACGGTCGCGGACCCGCCGCTGATGTAGCCCAGTGAACGCATGCGCTCGATGTTCTCCGCTGATTCCTGCTGCGGTTGGCCCGGGGGCGCCACGTTGAAGCCGCGCAGCGTGTTCAGCAGCACGTCTGCGCGAGTCGGTTCGACACCCACGATGTTCCTCGACTCTCCCGCGTCGTTCGCCAAGTCATACAACTCGCTGATGGGCAGGTCGATAAATTTGTCCTGACCGACAACCACGCCGCGCAGGGGCGCCCATCCGCGCTGCACAGTGGCCGTCATTGCTTCGAAGTACGACGGACGGTCGTCGCCTCGGCCCGCATTGATGACGGGAATCAGCGACGTCCCGGCGCCGACCGGAATCGCGTCGCCGGTTGACTCAAGGATGGTCGGCAGCAGATCGACGTGTCGTGCAGGGGACGCAATGACGCGCCCCGATGGCCGCGCGCCTCCTCCTCCCACCTGCGCGATAATCAGGGGGACGCGCAGGACAGGTTCGTAGGCAAAAACGCCATGCGTCAATTCCCCGTGTTCTCCGAGGCTTTCACCGTGATCGGCGGTGACGATCACCAACGTGGGACGAGACAGCGTCGCCAGATGGTCGAGTAACACCCCAAGTGCCTGATCGGTCCATGACACTTCGCCAAGATACGGGTCGGCCGGAAAGCGTGTCTTCCATTCGTCGGGCGGGTCGTACACCGCGTGTGGGTCGTAGACGTGAACCCACGAAAACCATTTGCCGGATTGTTGAGTGATCCAGTCCACGGTCGACGACACGACCGCGTCGGCACGTCGTTCCCGCTCTGACGCTTCGCCTCCGTCCAACCTGTCGTCGTAGGTGTCGAAGCCGACATTCAGGCCGAAGCGGTGGTCGAGAGGGAAGCCGCCCACAAAGGCGCCGGTAGCAAATCCCTGAGCCTTGAGGTAGGTCGCGAGCGTGGGCGTTGCCGGCGCGAGTCGGTAGCCCGTGTTGTCGCGCACCCCGTGGTCATAGGGGTAACGTCCGGTCAGGATCGAGGTATGCGATGGCAGTGTCACCACCGCGTGGGCGTGCGCAAAGTCGAAGCGCGCGCCATGGGCCGCCAGTCGATCGAGATTGGGCGTGACCGCACGGCCGCCGTACGTGCCCAGGGCGTCGGCCCGCAGGGTGTCGATCGTGATCAGCACCACATTGCGATCGGCACTGCCTTCGAGGGTAAATATTGGAGTTCGCATCCACCACCACGCTCCGGCAGCCAACAGGACCACGGCAACGATCGCGGCAACGATTCGCTTCGGCCCTGATGCAGGAGCGCCAGACGCCTCGACCGGGGACGCCTTGTGTGGGACGGGGGCGACTGGTCGTCTCTTGGCCATGCGCTTACTATACCGAGAGGACCCTTGGGTCAGGTTGTGGGAGAGTTGATTATGCACAGACTATTGAGAGTGCTCGGCGTGATGCTGGGATTGGCCGTGACCGTCTCCGGTGCTCAGCAAGGCGCCCAGCAGCAAGAACGGCCCACATTTAGAGGCACAGTGGATCTGGTCACGATCGACGTGACGGTGCTTGATAGCGACAGCCGTCCAGTACCAGGACTGACGGCCGACGATTTCGAAATCAAGCTTGACGGCCGGGTGCAGCCGGTGAAGATCGTGTCCTTCGTCGAACTTGGCCCCGCTGAACTCGCCGCACCGGCCGCAGCCGCTTCAGCCGACGGTGTCTTCCCCGAGCGGCCCGTGTTCAGCAACGAGAGCGTGCCGATGCCTGATCCGCGGGTCTTTGTGTTCCTGCTCGACGACCTGTCGATGTCACCCACGCGCGGTCGTGCCTTGTTACACGGGGCTCAACGATTTGTGAAAGGTCTGCCGGCACGTGACTACATCGGGTTTGCCACGTCCAGTGGTACCCACATCGTCAATCCGACGCTCGACCGTCCGGTCGTGCTCGACGCGCTCAGCCGAGCCGTGGGGAGTGCGACGGACCCGCGGTCGTTTTCGCCGAGCGAACCAGCCGGAGGGCGGAATGATGGCACACCCGATTCTGCCGTCGGCGTGGCGCAGGCACTCGCGATCGACCATGGTGACCTGGGCATGTTGAGGGACGTGATCGCGATGGAGTGTTTTAACGGAGACCGATCGCTGGTAGACAGCCAGAACATCAGTGTCCTGACGGGCGAGAACGACTGCGTCACGGCAGTGGTGCGACAGGCTCGACGGACCGCCACGTTCACCAAGGCGATTGTGGCTCAGCAGGCCTCGGTGTTGACGTCCGTGATCGAGTCCATGAGCGATGCGCCTGGCTTCAAGCAATTGGTCGTCATCACCGACGGTCTGGCCGTCGGTGCGGAAGTGGCACCACTCAAACCTGTGGCGTTGGCCGCCGCGCGCGCAGGCGTGCGGATTAGCGTCATGGTGGAGGAGCCGGACCTGAACATGGGCGACGAGGGGCGTCGGGTCATGGCCCTTGATGGCTCTGCGACCGTCCAGGCCGACCTTGGCATGCCCCAACGTCGTCGCGAGGACGGCAAGCTGCTCTTGGATGGCGCGGCGACGGCCACCGAAATGGCCGGAGGACAGCTGTACCGCATCATTGGTGACCCCGACCCGTTCTTTGATCGCGTCATTCGAGCGGGGTCGGCGGTGTACCGCCTCGGTGTGCAGGCGCTGCCCGAGACGTCCGTAGGCCGGGAGTTTGAGGTCGAGGCCAAAGTGAAGAATCGCCGCGGCGTGACGGTGGCGGCCAATCGCATTGCCGTTGTTCCCGAGCCCGAAGCCCCGAAGGAAATTGCGCCACCGACGATTGACGAGCAACTCGCAAGCGCCATCCGAAGCGGGACTCCGCACTTTGGTGTGCCGATTGAACTCGGCACGGTGATCCGCCGTTCGCAAAATGTCTCGACGCGTCCGGGCGGTGCGATGGCACTCGAGGTCGTGGTGGACGTCGAGATTCCGGCCTCGATCAACGGTCCCCTGATCACGATGTACGGCCTTGTCGATGGATCCGGCCAGCTCACCAACGGCCGTCGCGAGCTTCCCGCCCAGCCCAGTGGGCAACCGTTCACGATCTCGTTTGTGTTGCCCGTGGCTTCCGGGGCCTATCGTCTTCGGTTTGCCGCAGCCGATGCTGAGGGCAACCTGGGCTCGATCGAAGTTCCGCTCGACGCCGCCCTGCCGACACTCGGCCCGTTTGTCTCGAGCGATGTGCTGGCGGCCTGGGTTGATGAACGCGGCCAGGCCCATCCGCTCACACTCGAGGCGCTGCCGGCCGGGACGACGAGCTTGATTGCGAGCATGGAGCTCTATCCAGCTGGAGAGACCACTCCGGCAGGAGACATCTTTGTGGCGTGGACCATCTCCAGGGCCGGAGAAACCGAGCCCGTCGACGAGCGGGAAGTGGTGGCGCAGAACATGAACGGCATTCAACGCGCCGGCGCCGAGTTTTCCACTGACCTGTTGGAACCTGGGTCCTATACGATTCGAGCCACCGTTCGCCTGGGCGAGACGGTCTTGGGCACACTCCAGAAGACGTTTCAGGTGAAACCGGGCGTGATCTGACGAACCTATCTAATGTTGCGCAGCTGCTCGATGGCCTCGCCGTAGAACGAGGGCGTCGCCGTCGCGACGAACTGGCGGGCGTAGGGCCGCGCCTCGTCGATGCGGCCCGATTCGGCCAGAAGGACCACAAGGTTGTAGAGCGCGTCGAATTCTGACGGGTCGAGCTGCACGGCGCGCTTCAAACTCTCGATCGCGTCTGCCTGACGATTGGTCTGCGCGAGAATGACGCCCAGTGTGGTGAACCCTTTGGCGAGCGACGGGTCGTTGTCGAGGGCCTGTCGTGCATACCCTTCCGCTTCGCGTAGTCGTGTCCCGCGCAGTGCGGGCGTTCGCTCCGCTTCCTGCATCAGCATCGCCGCAATGTTCTGATTGGCGAGTCCGTTTGTGGAATCGAGGATCAGGATCTTCTTGAACGTGGCGATGGCGTCCTGGTATCGACCGGCCCCACCGTAGGCTAAACCCAGGCCGTTCAAGCCTTCGACGTCCGTGTCGGGCAACGTTTCCAGGAGCGCGATGGCCTTGGGGATGTTCGTACCGCTCTCGGCGAGGTAGATCCCCAGGCGGATGCGAATGTCGCGATCGGGCGCGCTGCTGTTGAGTCCGTCTTCCAGCGTCTGAATCGCAGGCGCCAACTGGCCAGATTCCCAGAACGCGTAGGCGAGAGAGATGTACGCGTCTGCCGTATCCGGTCGGCGCTCGATGGCGCTTTGCAACAGGGCGATGCCGTCGGCCGTCTGACCCGTCTTGAACAGTTCTGACGCTCGATGCAATGCCTGATCAATCCCCACCAGATTCTTGAGATCGTCGGCTTCGGTGTAGACGTCGCGTGCGGGGGCACTGCCCGAGGCGTAGCCAAGTGATCGCAAGGCTGCAGACACCTCCACCGTTTCGGCGCCGGGCCTGTCTGGTGGTGCGGTGTTGAATGTGCCCAGCAGGTTGGTCAGCACCTGCAGCCGCTGGGTGTCTGCCGAGGCCAGATTCCGGAGTTCGGTTGGGTCGGTCGCCAGGTCATAGACTTCCGGGATTGGCTGGTCAACGTACTTCGTGCGGTCCTGGAGGACACCTCGGAGTGGTGCCCAGCCGCGCACGAGGTTGTAGGTCATCGACTCAAAATAACTGGGCCGGTCGGGGCCGTCGCCTTGCGCGATGACCGATCGGAGGGAGGCGCCCAACCACGCCGGGTCGGCGGGCTCTCCGACAGCGTCCATGACGGTCGGAGCGATGTCGATATGCCGGACCGGTGAGGTAATGACGCGGCCCTGCGAGCGCCCACCTGGTGTCACCGTCGCCATGATGAGCGGCACGTGAAGCGTGGCCTCGTAGGCGAACATGCCGTGGGTGGCTTCGCCGTGTTCGCCGAGGCTCTCGCCGTGGTCCGCGGTCACGATGACCAGCGTCGGCCGCGAGAGCGTGGAGAGCCGGTCGAGGAGGGGCCCCAGGGCTGAGTCGACCCAGGCGACTTCGCCGTCGTACGGTCGCGCATACTGCCCCGCGAACTCGGCCGGTGGCGTGTACGGCGAGTGCGCATCAAAGACATGCACCCAGCCAAAAAATTTGTCCGGTGTTCGGTCGATCCACGCCAGCGCGCGCTCGACCACTTCGTTCGCCGGCCGCTCAGGCATCGTGAACGTGACGTCGCCCTTGAGCTCAGGGATTTGATCGTCGTAGATGTCAAAGCCCGGCGAGAGTCCGAATCGTTTGGTGAGTGGAAAGCCGCCCACAAACGCCCCGGTAGCGAAGCCGAGGCGTTTGAGCCTGGTTGCGAGCGTCTCGGTGCCGTCCTTGACGCGGAATCCGCTGTTGTCGCGCATCCCGTGTTCGTACGGCAACTGTCCCGTCAGGATGGACGTGTGAGAAGGAAGAGTGACGACCGCATGGGCGTGCGCAAACGTGAAGCGCGCGCCCCCGGCCGCCAGTCGGTCGAGGTTCGGTGTGGCCGCTTGCCCGCCATCCGCGCCCAGGGCGTCGCCTCGGAGCGTATCGATGGTGATGAGCAGGACGTTCTGATTGGCGTCCTGTACGAGGGTGTACACCGGCCCGCGCGTGAACCACCACCACCCTGTGACGCCAATGACGGCGATGGCCGCGAGACCGGCTGCCGTGCCGCTGTTCTTCGAACCCACCTGTTGTCGCGCCAGCTATTTGGGCGCGAAGATGTTGGCGTGCAGACTCAGGCCCTGGCGCATGACGCCGACCTGCACCAGGCGTGGCGTCTGGCCCGCGGGACGCAGGTATGTGACCGCGTACTGCGACAGCAGATTGTCGGCATATTCCTCGAAGACGTCCTTGAGTGCCGACTGGCCGACAATGAACTCACGTCGCCCCCCCGTGTTCTTCGCCAGGTCAGCGAGCACGACGCCACGGAGTTCATTCTTCAGCGTGCCCTTCTGCAGCGAGACGGCCCAGAGTGAGGCGCCTCCCTTGGCCATCTCGTCGCTCATCTTTCTGGGATCCTGCCGGCTTTGTTCGTCGCCAGGTTCGATGTTGAGAATCATGATCACCCGACGAGGCGTCTTGACTTTCGCGAGCGTCTTGCTTGCCTCCACGATGCCTTCCAGCAGGACGGACGCCGCGTCGATCTTTGGATACAGTCGCTTGATGCCCTTTTCGAGATCAGCGACGTCAGACGTCATCCGGGTCACCGTGATCGCGGCCTGCCCAAACTCCATCAACTCCATCGTCGATTCAGGACTCCCGACCGAGATCGCGTTCACGAAGCCCGTCAGCGCGGTCCGAATATCGCGGATCAGTTCGGCCGAGCCCGAGATCGTGTCCTGTCGAGACATCAGTCCGGTAGTGCCGGATTCTTTTGTCGTGTCCGCCAGGATGACGATCGCCATCGGCTCTGTCGCTCGCGTGACGCTCACGACCTCACGGTCTTGATTGTCCTCACGAATGAGGATGTCGCCTAACGTCAGATTCGTCACTGACTGACCGTCTGTGTCGAGAGCAGACAGGTATAAGGTCTTTTCGTCCTGAACCGTTGCAGACAGCAGTGGCGCAAAAATGACAGCCAGCCCAATCAGGCTCGCGAGGGGAACCAGCGTCCGGGAACGGATCGAAAACGTTTTCATCGTGTGTCGTGACCTCCAGCGTCAGGATAACATTCGCTCATGATCCGTGCCACGACCTCTCGCCGGCTAGTTTGGTGTCTGTTTTCGGCCCTCGTGGCCCTCCATGCCCACCGGGTGCCCCTCGCTCAGGCGGTTGGCTCTGCCAGCGACGGCCTCGACGCCGCGCGGTTGGAGAAGATTGACGAGGTGGTCGCTGAGGCGATTGCCGATCAGAAGCTCCCGGGCGCGGTAGTTCTCGTGGGCCGCGGGGACGCAATCGTCTTTCGCAAGGCCTATGGGAATCGTGCGCTCGTTCCGACTGTGGAGCCGATGACGCTCGACACCATTTTCGACATGGCGTCACTGACCAAGGTGATGGCGACCACCACCGCCGTCATGATGCTCGTGGAGGACGGCAAGATTCGCCTCAACGATTCCGTGGCGTCGTTCATTCCTGACTTCGCCAAGTACGGCAAAGGCCGCGTGACCGTGCGTCACTTGATGACGCACATGTCCGGTCTGCGGCCTGACGTGGATCTGGGTGATCCCTGGGTGGGTTATGACGCCGGCATCGAGTTGGCCACCGAAGAGGTGTTGACCGCGGTACCCGGGAGCCGATTTGTCTACAGCGACATTGGCTTCTTCCTCCTGGCCGAGATCGTCGCGCGCGTCAGTGGACAGCCGTTTGAGGCATTCGTCGCGTCACGCCTGTTCGATCCGCTCGGAATGCACGACACGATGTTCAAGCCGTCAGCCGGCCTGGGTGCGCGCATTGCGCCGACAGAAGTCTGCACGCCGTACGGCTGGCCATGTGCCGGCCCTGGTGCCGAGATGCTCCGAGGGACGGTGCATGACCCCACCTCGAGGCGCATGGGTGGCGTGGCGGGTCACGCAGGACTCTTCAGCACGGCGGATGACACGGCCCGCTTCGCCCGCATGCTGTTGCGCGGAGGAGAGCTTGACGGCGTGCGCATCCTCTCGCCGCTGACCGTGGCACGGATGACCAGTCCTTCAACGCCCGTGGACGAAAGCAATGTCCGTGGACTTGGTTGGGATATCGACTCGGCATTTTCGAGTAACCGGGGAGAGCTGCTTCCGACCGGGTCCTTCGGACATACGGGTTTCACAGGAACGTCCATCTGGGTGGATCCAGCCACACAGGTGTTCGTGGTCTTCATGTCGAATCGGGTGCACCCCGACGGCAAAGGAGACGTCACTCCCGTGCGGGCTCGAGTGGCGACCATCGCGGCATCGGCCTTCACCGCGTTGCCGGCCACCGGCTTTCCCGCGACGCGGAGGACGTTTGATTCGCAGACGCGGGCGGTGCCTGCGCCGACGTACCGGCCAGTGCAGACCGGTATCGACGTGTTACGCGCGACAGATTTTTCGGCCCTCAAGGGGCTTCGCGTGGGAGTGCTCACCAATCACACCGGGCGCGCCAGCGACGGCGTTCCGACGATTGATGTGCTGGCGGCCGCACCTGACGTGACACTTGTCGCGCTCTTTAGTCCCGAACACGGCATCCGTGGCGTACTCGACGCGACTGTCCCTTCGGCACGCGACGAGACGACAGGCCTGCCGATTTACTCGCTCTATGGCGAGACCCGCCGCCCCACCGCTGACATGCTTGCCGGTCTCGACGCGATCGTGATCGACCTGCAGGATGTGGGCGCGCGCTTCTACACCTACATGACCACCATGGCCTATGTGATGGAGGAGGCCGCGCCGCGCAAGATCAAGGTCTTTGTGTTGGACCGACCGAACCCGATCGGGGGCGTGTCGATCGAAGGACCGTCGTTGGATCCTGACGCCGTCAGCTTCATCGGGTATCTGCCCGCCATGCCCACCCGCCACGGGATGACGCTTGGGGAACTGGCGTCGCTGTTCAACGCGGAGAAGAAGATCGGCGCGGACCTGACCGTGGTCGCCATGCGGCACTGGCGTCGCGACGCCTGGTTTGACGAGACCGGGCTGATGTGGATCGGCCCATCGCCGAACATGCGGAACCTGTACGCGGCCACGCTCTACACGGGCATCGCGTCGTTCGAGAGCACGAATCTTTCCGTCGGACGCGGCACCGATACGCCGTTTGAGCACATCGGTGCGCCGTGGATTGATGGGGTCCGCCTCGCGGCCGCGCTCAACGCGCGGGCGATACCGGGTGTGCGCTTCTATCCGGAACAGTTCACGCCAGTGGCGAGCAAGTTTGCGAACGAACTCTGCCAGGGCGTGTTTGTCGTGGTCACCGATCGCGATGTGGTCCGGCCCGTACGTGTAGGCGTGGAGATGGCGTCGGCGCTGTTGACGCTCTTTCCGGGGCAGTTCGAGATTGAGTCGGCAACGCGCCTGTTTGGATCCGCGTCCGGGCTGGCGCGACTCACGTCCGGCGACGATCCGGCAGCGATTGCCTCGTCTTGGAGCGGCGCGGAGGCCCGCTGGCGCCGACTCAGGGCAAAGTATCTGTTGTACTGATCAGAATTCACGAATCGGCGTCGCCTGCTCCGCGCCGACCCGGCCGGCTTCGATCTCGGCGCGATAGTAGTTTTCGCCCTTGATCGGGGCGCCTGCCGCTCGGCGGAGCAGGGCGAGTTGGCCGATATGGGTGAGTGAGTCGGCGATCGGTCCCTGGAAGATGCGTTCCGGTGACCCCTTGAAGCCATCGTCCGACGCCAGCACGGCGTCGAGTCGTTCAAGCGCAGCAAAAAACCGCGCCACGTCGTCCGGCCATTCCCCCTGGGGCGTGTCCTTCCAGCGATACTCACCGTTCGCCATGCACAAGGCCCAGTCGTACAAGTCGCAGAGGTGGCTGAGAAGTTGACCCGGTGTGCGAAACGACTCGTCGTGGGGGTCCAGCGCGAAGTGGCTGAAGTCGCGCGGCACATCCCGGAGGACCTTTCCTCCGCGGTACGCCACTGCGGCGAGGCAATGTCTCAGCGACAGTTGTGTTACGTGTTCCATCCTGTGCTCAGAATCTCCGGAAGAGTCCGATCGTGAAGCTGCCGTGCCGGTTCCGCCCGCTGCCGACAAATGTCGTCAGCGTCGAATTCGCGCCGCCGAGCGAGGACAAAGTGCCCGCGCGGCTGCTGAACTGAAGGCCAGGCGTTGTCGCGGAACTGAGCACCGCAGCGGTGGTCTGTTCCGTGATGTCCGGCGACCCGCTCACCAGAAGTGACGCCTTGTTGCCACTCAGTGACATGCGGACGTCTACCCGAACACCAACCCGGGGAGTCATGTCGTAGGTGATTCCTCCACCGACCATGGCCATGGCAGTCTTGCCCGGCTGATCGACCCGGATGAAGGTGCGGTCACGTTCGCGGATGGGAAACGCGCCGAAGTACCTGAAGGCATAGGAGCCGACCAGGGTCGCTTCCGGCCCGTCGCCGTCCGCCATGGCCAGTCCGCCGCCGACGGTGGCATAGGCCGTCGTCTTGCCGTTCTGGACGAGGGTATACCTGAGGGCTCCGGTCACTCTCGTCTCGCGGCCGGAGACTCCGGAGACGTCGAGCGTTGAGGTCACGTCGACGCCGCTGGCCGGCGCACTGTTGAGCAGGTCCTGGAACGCGGCCTGGAAACTGTTGCTCGATGCCTCGAGTGCATTCGTGAATGCGTTTGTGAACGCGAGCGGCGTCTTGCTACGTTCGACGCCAATCTCAATCCCAAGTTTCGGCGACAGGGAACGTCCGAGTCGGGCCCCGAAGGTCGCGCCGCCAGACTTGCTGAGCGCGTTGGCCGTCAGTGCGGCATCAAGGGAAACCACGCGTGCGAACGACGTGCCGTTGAGGCGCGCGAACTCAGCCAGGGCGTCGTTGAGCATCCTGGCACCGTCGCCGAAGTACCAGGATGATTGAAGCCGACTGGGGCGACCGGCGTCCGTCGTGAAGGAGGGGCCGATGGGAAAAGTGGTCAACGGACTGCCGCTGGTGGATATCGTTGGTGCCGCCCCGCCGCCGTAGACTTCGAATGTCCAGCGACTGCTCTGCGGTTGGCCCGACGTGGTCTGGGCCCAACCGGGCTGGGGCACCAGCAGGACAGCCAGCAGGGCCACGAGCGACGCCGCGCAGGAATAGCTTGAAACAGTTCGCATGTGCATCCTTCGAACCATAGGGAGTCCGCGGTTATAGTAGCGGCTGGAGGAGCGTCATGCGCAACAACTTGATCTCAGCTCGTGTGCCGGTGACGGCCGTGGCCCTGTTCGTGGCGCTGGGCGTGTTCTTGAAAGGTCCGGCGGCGGCTCCGCTCAGTCCACTCTCGACTGATGCCACGCTGCAATCGGTGGCGTCAGGCGTGGCGGGGGCGATCCGGTCGCGGGCGGTGGCGATCGACGTGGCGACGCTTCCTGACCCCCGCGTCCGTGCGCAACTCGCTCGGGAACCGGGCCTGACGCTCGAATTGTTCCCGGATGCGTTTGTTGACGCCGTGTTTGATCGATTTGACGCCAATGCCGACGGGGTCACCTGGGTCGGCCACGTGTCGGGCGCACCGCTCAGTGCGGTCACGCTCGTCTACGGGGGCGGCCTATTGGCCGGGACGTTGTCGACGCCTGACGGCCAGTTTCAGATTCGCCCCGCGTCAGAAGCGGCACGGCTCGCCAATCCGCAGGCCTCGGGGCAAATGCACCTCATCACGCAGATCGACACGTCCCAATTGCCGCCCGAAGCCGAACCCGTGGAGGTGGTGCTGCCTGACGCCGATGGTTTGTCCACGGCAGACGCGGCCACGATGGCCGACTCGGCCGGTGTGATTGATGTGATGGTGATCTATACAGCCACCGCACAACTCCACGCCGGGAGTCAGGCCGCGATGTTGAACCTGATCAACCTGTCGATCAGCGAAACCAACACGTCCTACGCCAACAGTGACGTGGTCCAGCGTCTGCGGTTGGTCCACACCGCGCCTGTCACCTATACCGAAGTCAGTTCGTTTGGCACCAACCTGTCCCGTGTCAGGTCAGGCTCCGGCACCGGACTCGGTGGTGTGGAGGCATTGCGGAACCAGTACGGAGCGGACCTGGTCGCGATGCTGATTCATCCAACATCCCCAAGCGCGTGCGGCATCGCGTACGTGATGACCACGGTCTCCACAGCCTTTGAGCCATTTGGATATAGCGTGACCGACACCGCGTGTCTCAGCCCGAACTACACCTTCGCGCATGAACTTGGGCACAACATGGGGGCGCAGCACGATTGGTATGTCAGCACGGCCACCCGTCCGTTCACCTACGCGCACGGGTATGCCAATCCTGCCGTGGGCGCGCGTTGGCGGACGATCATGTCGTACAACGATCAGTGTTCGGTGCAGGGATTCTCGTGCAGTCGACTCCTGGCGTGGTCGAATCCTGAGAATCGCCTGACGACGCCGTGCCTTGGCGGCGCCTTCCGGTGTCTGCCACAGCTGTGGTTCCTGCCGGGCGTGCCTCCACCGCTCGGTGTGGTCGAAGGCACCCGAACGGACTGTGGCCCGGGTAATCTGGACACGGGTTGCGATGCCGACAACCGGCGGACGCTCAACAACACCGCGCTGACGATCGCGAATCTCAGGACGTCGGTAGCCAGTACAACATCAGATAGACGATGACTCCGGTGACCGAGACGAAGAGCCAGATCGGAAACGTCCACTTCGCGATCGCGCGGTGACGCGCGTCGTCGCGCCGCAGTCCCCGTCGCAAGGTCACGAGCGCGAGCGGGACCACTGCGGCGGCCAGGATCACATGCGGGATCAGGATGGCGAAATAGACGGTGCGGATCAGGCCCGTCCCGAGAAACGGTTTCGAGCCCACCTGCGCGTGATACGCGACATACGACACCAGGAACAGGACCGACGTGGTGAACGCCATCAACATCGTGCGGCGATGTTGTTCGATACGTCCCGCCTTCACGTGCATGACCGCGATGACCAACAGCACCGTGCACAGGGCGTTGAGTGATGCGTTGAGCGCGGGCAGGTCGGTGACAGAAAACATGGGATGTGCCGACTCCTTACGTCTTGGCGAACGCCATCAGCGCCCACAGCAGTGGCAGGTAGATGATCGACGCGTAGAACACCAGTCGGGCATTGCCCTGTGTGCGCGAGAAGGCGAACTTGATGGTGAGGCCGAACTGGAACAGGCCGAGGATGAGCACGCCGATCCCGTACGTCTGACTGGCCAACCCGGCCACTGTGGGCAGCACGCTGACCGGCAGCAGCGTGGCGGCCCAGAGCACCGATTGACGACCAGTCATGATTCCCGAGTGATCAATGACCGGCAACATCGGGAGCCCTGCGCGGCCGTAGTCCTCTCGGTAGATCCAGGCAATGGCCAGGAAGTGCGGCAACTGCCAGATGAACATGATGAAGAACAGTGACCATCCGGCCACTTCATCGATCGACCCCCGTCCGGCGGCCCACCCGATCATGGGAGGAAGCGCACCGGGAACGGCGCCGACGATGGTGGCCAGTGACGTATACCGTTTCAGAGGTGTATAGCAGAGGACGTAGCTGAACAACGTGGCAAGCGCGACGCCGGCGGCCAGCAGGCTCACCGCGCCACCCAGGATGCCGAGACCAGCAGCAGAGAGAATCGCGCTGACCACCCGGCCCTCCTGTGGGGACATGCGCTGCCCAGCCACGGGTCGACGTTTGGTGCGCTCCATCAGGGCGTCGGTATCGCGCTCGGAGACCTGATTGAATGCGGCAGCGCCTCCGGCCACCAGCGCCGTGCCCGCGCAGGTGACCGCCAGGCGGATCAGGTCCACGTCTCCCTGGGCCGCCATGTAGTACCCGCCGCCGGTAGTGGCCACCACCAAGGCGTTCACGCGGATCTTTGCCAGCGTGATCCAGTCGGCCACTCGTGACGGCGAGGCGGCGATGGTGGTACTCACGATGCGTTGAACGTCAGCGCCACAGTCTGCTGGCTGCTCGCGCCGATTGTGACTTGTTGTGTACGCGTACCGAACGTTTCGTGCCATGCCTCAAGCGTGTACGTGCCCGGCGGCAGGCCCCCGATGTCGAAGCGGCCGATCGCATCGGTGACGGCGAAAAACGGGTGGCTCATCACGCCGACGTGCGCGGCCATCCAGCCGTGGAAGTCACACTTGAAACGTACCATCACCTCGGGAACCGTAAAAATTTTCGATGTGCGCATGCCCTGGCGTGGCTGGCTCTCGTTGAATTCCTGATTCATCATGGGGAGCGCGTGTACGTTGTGCACCGTGGCGTCACTGTTCAGAATCTCGATGGGCTGGCCGACACGTACCCCGAAGACCCGAGGGACGTAGACGCAGCCCTGCTGGTCCATGGTCACGGCGCCCGTCGGCATCTCGAACGTGTACTCGTCGAATGAGTCTTTGATGTAGACGAACGTGTTCTTCAGTCCGCCATCGGTCCCGATCAAGACGGCCTGGCTTTGAGGATTCGGACCTGAGCCCGCCACGCAGGCGGCATCGGTTCCCATTCGCAGGAGTTCCGGTCGCGGAGCCTCGCCGGTGAAGTTGACGCGTCCGCTGATGGAACCGGCGGTGGCCTGGTCAACCATTTTCGCTTCCGTCACGGCGGGTGTGGGTGGTGACGACGCCGACCCGCAGGCCGCTCCCGTGGTGGAGATGGCGAGAGTCAGAATCAAGAGAAGAACGGAGCAGCGGAATTCAGTCATGGCTATCCCGTCCATTATCGCTGACTTGACCGCCTCCTTGCCACGGTGCTACTTTCAATGTTCTTGTTGCCACATGGCGGTATCGTCTAGGGGTTAGGACACGTGGTTCTCAACCACGGAACCGGGGTTCAAGTCCCCGTACCGCTACCACTTCTATTGAGTCCAAAGAAGCACGCGCTCGCCAGAGTCCGTGTGGACATCGGCAATCAGGAGTGGCCCCACGCGCGCAATCTCTTTGACGTCCAATTGCAACCGACGGAGATCAAAGCCGTCAGGTCCCGTGCCGATGTCAACGTGCTGTCGTCCCATCTCGAGAATCCAGAGCGGCAGCTTGAGATTTACCAGACGTTCATCATCTGGGTCCCAGATCATGATCCCCAAGGTCGTGGCTCTGGTGGGCGCACTGGGTAGCTCGCTCAGGTCCCGTAGGCGCTTGACGCGATCACGGCTGTCGATCTCAAGGAGGGGCATCTGGCCCTTGAATTGGGCCTTCATCTCGTCAAACTGCTTCAGAGCACTGCCACTCGAGACTGTCGATGTGCTGACGTGCTGAGAAACGAAATAGACGCCGGCTCCCGCGATCGCACACATCCCCAGCATCAGCAGCACGATGAGGACGAGAACGATCTTGAGCCAGCTCTTGGCAGATGACATGAAGAATATAGGTCCTGCTATGAGTCTACGAGAAGTCCGTGCCGTCTGATTCTTTTGAGAACCGAAATGGCTCTTTCCGCCACTGTCCTGCCTGCTCGATGCACCAGGGGTCCTGGTGGGTCTGACACAGAGCGCTGGCGCTGAGGTATTCGGTGAGTGCGGCGGCGCGTTGCCCGCGCAGATCGGCGACTTTTCCCAGTTCAAGGTGGATGCGCCCACGCACCCACCCGGTCGGATCGTTCGTGAGAGCCAGGTCCAGGTCGCCGACGGCCGCATCGAGATGGTTCAGCGAGACACGAGCCATGCCCCGTTTGTACAGCCACAGGGCCCGTTCGCCCGGCGTCTTGGGCTGAGGATCACGATCGTGCCATGCGAGTCCGGCGGTCAGCACGGCCTCGGCCTCGGAGGCCAGCCCCGCCCGCCAGGCGGCCGATCCAATTTCCAGTTGAAGCAGCCGATTCTCCGGGAACTGGGCGGCCAATTCTTTGAGAATGCCGAGTGCGTCGGTCTGCCGCGCCTCCCGGCTGTACATCAGCGCCAGAGCAATCAGGGCATCAGGCCGGGTCAACGGGCGAGTGGCGGCGGCTTCAATTTGCTTGAGGCCCCGTTCTTTGCCGCCCCCAAACCCCGCCAGGTACGCCACCAGACGTTTGGGCATGGACAGCGCGGCCACGGCATAACGATACGTGCCTACGACCAGGCCCGCTTCCTGACGGTCTGGTGCGCGGTCGAGTACCCACTCATGCGCGTTGTAGGCGCGTTTGGCCGCTCCAAATGCCGCAGTGACCCTTCCTTCGACGGTTGCGATATACGAGGCCTGCAGCCCATACGTCGCGCCAAGGTTGTAACGGGCGGAGACATCCCCTGAGTTACGCCGCACTGCCGCCTCCGACAATGTGATGGCTTTCTGCAGATGTTCGCGAAACTCAGCATCTTGTTGCGCTGGCGGAGGAGGCAGTGTGATCTGAGACGACGTCAGGCCACCAAGGTAGTGGTCGATCGTGGCGCCACCACGGGTGAACAGCATATGCATCCACACGATGGTCGCCAGTGTTCGATGCGCGACAGGCTCGTCTGGCTGCGCGTTGACGCCCAACCGCGCGATTCGCAACGCCTCGTCATAGTTGAGGTTGTAGGCGGCGACGTACGCTGTGGCAGACTCGGCCTCCTGCGGTGCGACCCCGCCGACCCTGAGCGGTGAGGCCACGAGCAGGAAGACGAGCGTCAGCACTGGTCCCTTCACGACAATGAGAACCTCGTCCCCAGGCCGGCAGCGTGTGCGCGCTCCACTGCCAGTTGCGCCGCGACCACGTCTTCCACTGCCATGCCGAGTGACTTGAAGATCGTGATGTCTTCGTCAGATTGCCGGCCCTCGCAGTGCCCGAGCACCAGCGCGCCAAGCTCTCCCACAATGTGCTCTACGCCAAAGGCTCCCTCGGCCAGTGGCAGCACGATGTCACCCGCTTCGACGATCGCCGCTTCGCGCGAGTCGACATAGAGCCTGGCGCGAGCCATCAAGCCGGTCGGCATCTCCCGTTGCGTCGGCCGACAAGCCCCGACTGCACAGATGTGCGTGCCCGGGGCGATGTCTTCGTCACGGACGACGGCAGTCGGTGAGGCCGTTACGATCACGACAATGTCGGCGTCGGCAGTGGCCGACGCGGCATCGGCCATCGCGCGCACGCTCAGGCCGGTCTCGGCCCCTGCGGACGAGGCGAATGCCTCTCGGCTTGCCGCCTTCGGGCTCCACACCCGCACATCGTCAATGGCGCGTACGTGGCGGATGGCGTCCAGATGGCTGCGGGCCTGGACGCCGCTCCCCAGAATCGCGAGCCGATGGGCACCGGCTCTCGCGAGCCGGTCCACCGACACCGCCGACACCGCAGCCGTGCGGGCTTCGGTAATGTAGCGGCCGTCCAGCAGCGCGACCAGCGCGCCAGTCGCTGGATCCATCAGGATGATCGTCGCCAAGTGCGACGTCAGGCCCAGGGCATGGTTGGCGGCGTAGACGGTCACCAGTTTGGCGCCCATGGCTGCCGGACGGTCGATCACGGCCGGCATGACTCCGAAGTACGATCGCTCGGGGCCCACCTCGAGCACCGTGCGCACAGGCTGCGCCACACGGCGAGCCGAGTACTCCGACAGCGCAGACGCCATCGCCTCAATCAAGTCCTGCATGGGCAGCACGCGCCGTACATCGTGTTCCGATAACAATAGGGGCATGTCGTCCCCCATCTTACGCACGATTGACGCGCATACGGCAGGAGAACCGCTCCGCCTCATCACCGCCGGGTGGCCAGCCCCGGAGGGCACCACCATGCTTGAGCGCCGGGCGTGGGCCCTTGATCATCAGGACCATCTTCGCAGAGTCCTCATTCAGGAGCCCCGCGGACATGCCGACATGTACGGCGCGCTGCTGACGGCGCCCGAGCGTGGCGACTCGGATGCGGGTGTCTTGTTCATGCACAACGACGGGTACAGCACCATGTGTGGCCACGGCATCATCGCCGTCACGACCATCGCGTTCGAACGAGGACTGATCACCCATGTCGACGGTCGGCGGACGCTGGTCCTGGACGCCCCCGCCGGGCAGATTCGCGCTACGGCGGAAATGGAGGGCACACGCGTGACGCGTGTGTCCTTCGTGAACGTGCCGTCATTTGTGCTCGCTGCCGGCCTCGTGGTGAAAATCGGTGGCCGCGACGTCCCCGTCGACGTGGCATTCGGTGGGGCATTCTATGCAGTCGTGGATGCCGAAAGCATCGGACTTGCCGTCGTGCCCGAGCGGCTCGATGACCTCAAGGCCGTGGGCATGGCCATCGCCCGCGAGGTGGATCGGATCATGACCGTGGTGCATCCGCTTGAGCCAGGGCTCGCGGGCATCTATGGGACGATTTTCACCGGCCCCCCCTCCGTGCCCGACGCACACCTTCGCAACGTGACGGTCTTTGCCAACCATGAGGTGGATCGCTCGCCATGCGGTACTGGCACCTGTGCCGTGCTGGCTGTGCTCGATGCGATGGGACTGGTCAACGACGACGAGCCGTTTGTGCACGAGAGCATCATCGGCACCACATTCAGCGCTCGGGTCATGGAACGGACATCCGTGGGCGACCACGCAGCCATCGTGCCGGAACTGACCGGGTCGGCATCAATCACGGGCGACCATTCATTTGTGGTCGGCGCCGACGATGTGTTGCCCGAGGGGTTCCGGCTTTAACTCGCTATCGTAGCCGCGACGTATCGACGGCTTCGGCCAGCGCCCGCATGGGGGCCGCATCGGCCAGGCCCGTTCCGGTCACGTGAATGATGTACCGGCGTTTGATGAGTACGCTGAGTTCTCCCAGCTTGTCGACCGTGTTCCACGATTCCACAGCAGGAAACCCCAGGATCGTTGTTCCCTTGAAATACCCGTTGTCGACGACCCGATTGACCTCGGATCCAGCCATGTGTTCGAGTGATTCGAATACGCGCTCGGCACCGCCCGTGTCAGCGATCTCCAACTCCAGCGCACCAGAGGCACTCGTAAATGTCACGACCGCATGGGTCGACGGATCGGGCGCCGTCGCCGACTCCGCGACGATGTTGCCGCGCGTCCAGCCGTCCAGGTGCGGCACCGATGCGCGCAAGTCAGCCAAGCTGACCAACACTGGCCCGCTGGCGTCGACCGCGTCAGGTGGAACCGACGCGGGTTCTTCCGCCCGGCCGCAGCCCACAGTGGCGATTGCGATCGCGACGGTCACCAAGACTGCCTTTGTCATTGTTTCGACGGCTCAGCCAAACGGCTGATCGATCGCCACACTCTGCTTGGTGAAGAACCTGGGGCCGTCGTCGGTCATGTAGAGGCAATCTTCGAGCCGGATGCCGAACTCGCCATAGATGGCGATCATGGGCTCGTCGCTGAAACACATGCCGGCGGCTAGCGGAGTCTTGTTGCCCAACACGAAGTTGGTCCACTCGTGACCCTCGATGCCGATGCCATGTCCGGTGCGATGCGGCAATCCTGGCACCTGGTATCCCGGCCCAAAGCCGGCGTCAATAATCACCTTTCTGGCGGCGATGTCGACGTTTTCGCAGGGAGCACCAATCTCAGCGGCGGCGAAACCGGCGTCCTGTGCGCGTTTTTCGAGGTTCCAGATGTCCGTCTGGCGTTGGGTCGCCTGGCCCATGACCACCGTTCGGGTGATGTCTGAGCGGTATCCTTCACAGCCGGTTCCGCCATCGATCATGACGACATCGCCTTCTTTGAGGGACTGTGGTGTTCGGCTGCCGTGGGGGAACGCCGTATAGATGCCGAATTGTGCGCTTGCACCGCCGTCGTATCCCAGCGCGGTGAACGCTGCGGAGATATTGTTGCTCAGGTCGCCTTGCGTCATCCCTGGCTGCAGTGTCGTCAGCGCGAGGCGATAGGCTTCAATCGTGACGTCGTTGGCGCGCTGCATCAGCGCGATTTCCGCCGCCGTCTTGATCACTCGACAACCTGCGGTCACTGGTGTGGCATCGGCCAGTTCGAGGGACGAGGCTTTGCGGATGCCGTCCGCGATGAAAAAGCGTACGCGTTCCTCAATGCCGACGCGACCATGTCGCACGCCGCGGTCCTTGATGATGTCGGCGATGAGTGTGTACGGGCTTTCGTGTTCCTGCCAGACCCGGACGTCAGTGCCAAATGTGATCAGTTCGCGCGCGCGGTCTTCCTCAAACCCGGGGCAGACGTACGCGAGTTCGCCCTGTGCCGGAATGACCACACCGAACGTACGCTCGCTCTGTCCCCATCGCATGTTGGCGAAATAGAAACAGGCCGCGGTGCCTTCCAGGAAGATGGCGTCGAGCTTCTCCTCCTCCATGAGTCGCTGCGCCTTGGCGATCCGGGCCCGGCGCTCATCGTCGCTGATGGGGACGACGCCCGACGTCATCGGTGTGACGCCTCTGAGAAACGCGGGCGTCTCGTCAGATGTTGACGGCGTGGGTGATGCAGCACAACCTGCCGCAAGCGCTCCAGCGCCAAGGGCAGTGGTTTCCAGAAATCGGCGTCGACTGATGGGCACGGTAACCTCCGCGCACACCATAGCAGATTCGATCTGCTATTTTGCGAGGTAATTTTTTCGCGCGCGCGCCTTGAACCCGCGTTTGACCATCTTGACTTCGAGCTTGTGGGTCTTGCCGTCCAACGCCTGTGGCGAGAACCCCAGAACGTACTGGCTGTGCAGTTCCTCCACGACGCGGGTGAATGTTGAGTTGAGGTCGGCCGATTCCTTCAGTTCAAAATAGCCGCCGCCGGTGTCTGCCGCCATGTTCTTGAAGGCGCGGCCAGGACGACTGGTGGTCTGGCGTTCCCCGTTGAAGTAGTTGGACTCGAGGCCGATGCCGTAAATCATGACGTCGTCAAGTTGCGCCCGATCGAGGACTTCACCATTGCCGAGGTTGCTGGCAAAATCCTCACCGTCGGTTAAGGCCACCACCACGCGGCGTCCAGGCACCTCCGCGAGCTGATCCATTGAGCTGTTGATGGCGTCCCACACGCGGGTGGAGTTGCCAAACTGCATGTTGTTGCGAATGTGGCTAATCAAGCTGTCGCGGTTGGACGTGAGTTCCGGGCTGAATTGGATCTTGGAATTGAAGTAACAGATCATCCCCTGGTCGACTGGCAACATTCGGGTGACGAATTGCACGGCCGCGTCCTGCACCCGTGAAAGATTCATCGTCATGCTGATGCTCGAGTCGAGTGTCAGCACGGCCGAGAAGGGCACCGTCTGGTTGTCGAAGATCGTGATGTCTTGTTTCTTGCCGTTGTCGTAGATCTCGAAGTCGGCTTGCTCCAGGTCCGTGACCAGGCGTCCGTCGTCGTCCATGACCGTGGCATAGACAGGAACGGTCCGGGTGCCGGACCGGAACGTCGGCTGCTGCTGGGCCGAGGTCGTGGGAGCCGTTGCAGTCGGCTTCGCTGAGACGCTGAATAAGGCGGTCGAGACCGCGAGAGTGGCGACAAGGAAAGAACGATTCATTTGGCAACGTAACTCTTTCTGGCGCGAGATACCAGTCCCGGCCTGGTGATCTTGACTTCGAGTTTGTGGATTTTGCCGTCGAGCGCCTGTGGTGTAAAACCGAGCACGTACTGGCTATGTAACTCCGACGCCACGCGTGTAAACGTGGCATTGAGTTCATCGGTGCGCCGCAGTTCGAAATAGCCGCCACCGGTTTCTTCGGCAACCTTCCTCAGGCCAGGGTCCGGGCGACTGACGCCCTGTCCGCGCATCACTGACCGCAGGCCAATGGCGTAAATCATGAACTCATCGGCGCGCGCGCGATCCAGGATGTCGCGCTGTTTCTTGCGGCTGTAGGTGTCAGCGCCATCGGTGAATACGAGCACGACGCGTCGGCCTACCGTGCCGTCAAGGGCGTCCATGCCTGCATCCGTTGCGTCCCAGAGCGCCGTCGGGTTTCCGAATTGGATGTCTTCTCGAAGGATGCGCATCAGTTCATCGCGATCGCCAGTGAACTCGTCAGGGCCCACGATGATCTTGTCGCTGAAGCTGCCCACCTTGGCGCGATCGTCTGGAAGCAGACGAATGACGAACTGCGTGGCCGCCTGTTTGAGGAGTTCCAGATTCATCGTCATGCTGCCGCTCGTGTCGAGCATCACCACGACCGTGATGGGCTGGACGGCGTTTTCAAACAGCGACACTTCCACTTTCTTGCCGTCGTCGTACACCTCGAAGTCTGCTTTCACGAGATCGGGCACGAGCCGACCAGCGGCGTCCGTGACCGTGGCGTAGATCGGCACTGTTCGTGCTGAGGACGTGAACGTGGGGCGCTGTTGCTCGGGCTCATCGCCCGTGACTCGCAGCGATGCCACGGCGCACACGATGACGGCAGCGAGTGTCATCCACAGGGGGCGTCGGGCGACCATACAAGTATCCTAAGCAATAATGAGGCCGAGCACATGAGACTTGTGGTGTTTGATCTTGATGGCACGCTGGTGGACTCACGGCAGGATTTGGCGGACAGCACGAACGATGTCCTGGAGTCGTATGGCGCGGCCCCCCTGCCGCGCGACCGCGTGGTCATGATGGTGGGCGAGGGCGCGCGGGTGCTGGTCGCACGCGCCCTTGAGGCATCCGGCGTCATGGCCGACCTCGACGAGGCCCTTGGGCGATTTCAAGCCAGCTATGGACCCCGCCTGTTGGTGACGACCCGGCCGTATCCCGGGATCAACGAGATGTTGATCACCGTCGGGGCGCACGCCACGCTGGCGATGCTGACGAACAAACCCCTGGTCCCGTCCGAGCAGTTGGTGGAAGCGTTCGGCTGGTCGTCACATTTCCTTCGGGTCATCGGAGGCGATGGTCCGGCGCCTCGTAAACCGGACCCGACCGGTCTGCAGGAGTTGATGGAACTGGCTGGCGCGTCGGCAGCCGAGACGATGCTGGTCGGCGATTCAATGGTGGACGTGGAGACCGCACGGCGGGCGGAGACCGCCATCTGCGTCGCGAAGTACGGATTTGGGAACGCTCGCGGTGACCTGGCCCTACGAGGGGACGAGTGGATCGCTGAGACGAGCCACGACGTCGCCGGTGTGATCGACGCGTGGATCAGGCGTCCCTGAGTGCGCGGTGTGGACCGATTCCTGCCGCCCGTCGGGGGTGGAGATAAAATGGTCGGCAGAATGTCAGGCCCAGTCTCGCGCTTCATCGACCGCCACTATCGTCACTTCAACGCGGCGGTCGTCAAGGAAGCGGCCGAAGGGTATGTGCGTCACGTGGACGCCGGTGGCCTGATGATGGTTACGGTGGCCGGCGCGATGAGCACGGCGGAGTTGGGCCTGTCACTGGCCGAGATGATTCGAGCTGGGAAGGTGCACGCGATTTCCTGCACCGGTGCCAATCTTGAAGAAGATGTGTTCAATCTGGTGGCCCACAAGCAGTACGAACGCATTCCCAACTACCGGGACCTGACCCCTGCTGATGAGTTGGCGTTGCTCAAGCGCCAGATGAATCGTGTGACCGACACGTGCATTCCTGAACAGGCCGCGATGCGGCGCCTTGAGCATCTTGTGGCCGAGCGCTGGCGTGCGGCTGAGGCGATCGGCGAGCAGCGCCTCCCCCATGAGTTCTTGTATGAAGTGATTCGCTCTGGCGTACTGACGTCGCTGTACGAAATCGATCCGGCAGATTCCTGGATGGTGGCCGCGGCGGAGGCGGACCTGCCCATGTTCGTGCCGGGCTGGGAAGACTCCACGCTGGGTAATGTGTTCGCGGCCCACGTGTTGTCGGGACGCATCAAGGAAGCGAGCGTCGTGCGAGGTGGCATCGACTACATGACTGAGATGGTCGGCTGGTACGAGCGAGTCACCACCGATCGGTCGGTCGGGTTCTTTCAGATTGGCGGCGGCATCGCGGGCGACTTTCCGATTTGTGTGGTGCCGCTCCTGACCCAGGACCTGGGCCGGACCAACACCAGGCTCTGGGGATACTTTTGCCAGATCAGCGACTCAACCACGAGTTACGGGTCGTACTCGGGTGCGGTGCCCAATGAAAAGATCACCTGGGGCAAACTCGGCCCGGACACGCCGTCTTACCTCATCGAATCCGATGCCACCATCGTCGCGCCCCTGATCTTCGCCCGCGTCCTTGGGTGGTGACGGGCCCACCTGGTGGTGAGTCGCCCGGCAGATGTGCGATGCTGGCAGCCATGAACCGACAGGTCATCGCTCGAACTCTTGTTGGCACGGTTGCGTCTTTCGGCATCGTGTTTCTCGGCATCGTGTGGGGGGCTGGCTCCGGCGCAGCGCCGGCCGCACGGTTCCCACAGCAAGCCGGTGCGCCGATCCAGAGTTTCACCGTCGTGCAGTCGTTCCCGCACGACCCGTCGGCGTTCACGCAGGGGCTGGTCTATGCCGATGGCGAGTTCCTGGAGAGCACGGGCCTCAATGGTCAGTCGTCGTTGCGCCGTGTTGAGATCGCCACCGGGAAGGTGCTGCAGCGTCGGGCGGTCGACTCACAGTACTTCGCAGAAGGCCTGGCGTTGGTTGGCGACGTGCTGGTGCAACTGACGTGGCAGCACAACATTGGGTTCGTCTACGACCGGAAGACGTTTGCGCCGAAAGGGACGTTCAAGTACCCGACCGAAGGGTGGGGCATCACCTACGACGCCAAGGGCGGATTGGTGATGAGTGATGGATCGGCCCAGCTGTTTTTTCTCAACCCCGAAACCTACGCCGTGACCAAGACCATCAACGTGTCTGATGCTGGTCGGCCCATTCGCGATCTGAACGAGCTGGAATGGATTGAGGGCGAGATTTGGGCCAACGTCTGGCAGACCGATCGCATCGCCCGCATCAACCCGGCAACGGGGAACGTGAACGCGTGGGTGGACCTCTCCCTGCTGTGGCCCCTGTCCCGCCGGATGCCTCCCGCTGACGTCCTCAATGGCATTGCCTACGACCCGAGCACCAAGCGCATCTTCGTGACGGGCAAGCAGTGGCCGAGGGTGTACGAGATTAGAACCAAGTAGTCCAGGGGGGCCGGGGGTCCAAGACCCTCAGGACCCCAGGACCTCAGGACCGACCGACCTTGAACCGGTGCCAGAGTAGCGTCAGGACGATCGTTGTGGGCAGCATGAAGAGCGAGGCCGTGAAGGACCCGGCCAGGTCCAGGCTGTGGTCGAATCGTCGCGCGATGGCTACCCCTGGGTAGTAGAGCAGCATCAAGTGAATGGCGTAGATGGCCAACGTCTCCCGTGACAAGGTCGCGAGAACGCGCGGAAGCCTTACCATCGGCCTGCACAGCACGGCCAGCACCGTCAGAAATGCCAGGACGGCCGAGAGCTTCTCGAACGAAAAGAGTGGGTTGGTTGACGCATGATGGCGGGCGGTGTCGAACAGACGAGCGCCCAGGGACCCGTCCAGGAACGTGACCGCGAACGATGCCAAGCTCAGCAAGACCAGGGCAGCGATGATTCGCCTGAAGCTGGTATGCCCGCCCATCGGGAATGCGACAGTGCCGATGACGACACCGGCGAAGACGAAGCCAGACCAGGGGAAGAGGGGGAACAGTGAGCCACCTTGGTGGGAAAACCAGTTCAAGACAAAGTGAGCCTGCCCGTCCTGGATGAGGGTGTCGGCCCACGGGGCGGCAAGCAGGAAGACGAACATTCCGATCACGGCCAGTCTTTGTACTTGCGATGGCCTTCGGCTCAAGAGGGTGATGCCTTCCAGCATGAGCAGTGTCATGCCGATGCAATGCAGGATATCGGTCTGTTGTGCCCGATCGAGCGACCCTGCCGCGTTGCTGCCGAAGAGCCCCCATGGGATTCGCAGGAAGTAGCCCACAAGAATGATGAGTCCGGCGCGTGTGAATCGATGCCGGACCGCCGCCTGGTCCGCCTTGTGCTTGTCGAATCGGCACAAGGTTGAAAGATGAAACGCAATGCCGGCGACCACGAGGAACGCCACGGATACGAGTCCGCGGAACCAGAGGTAGTCACCATAGAATGCGCCCCCTCGAATGGACATCAACATCACTGCATCCAGCGTGTGCCCATTGATCATTTGAAACGAGGCGATGAGGCGAAGCGCGTCGACGAAGTAGACGCGTCCCGAGCCCGTCGGTGCCGGGATGATGGTGGTCACAGCGTCTTCGCCTGGCCGACGTCAGCCGCGCGGCCGTACGTTGTGATTCATGCGGAACAAGTTGCCGGGATCGAACTGTGCCTTGATCTCAGCAAGACGCCCGGCATTCGCGCCGTACGCCGCGGCCACGGGATCTTCACCATCGTCCGGCATGAAGTTGCTGTAGGAGCCACCAGTCGCGAACGGAGCCGTCGCCGCGAACTGTGCGCGCGCCCAGGCGATACATCGGTTGTCGTCGTCGGCCGCGTCCCACCGCGTGTGGATGTTCATGACGTAACGGGTGTCCCGGTGAGGATACGCTGTGGCGTCGCCAGCGATGCGTCCCTGGGCGCCACCGAGGTGGGCCACGAAGATCTCAGTGTCGTCTGACGGCAGTGCACCGACGGCCGCAATCAACTGATCGAGGAGGCCGTCATCGACCGCCGTGAAGTTATGTGATTTCCAGTAGTTGCGAGCACCGGGCGTGAGCAGCGGATCGAACGCCTGTTGCCAGGCGGCGAACGGCTGGACGCCGATGTGCGCGCCAACCGGCACGCCGAACGCCTGCAGGGGCGCAATGGCCTGCTGACCCTCGGCCGGGGCTCCGCAATACGCCAGTGCGAAGATGACAACCTCCTTGCCGTGCACGTCGGCAGGCAGGAACGGCAATGGCGGCGCCTTCCGCAGCACCATCCAGACCGTGAGTTCGTCCGGCGCCGCCGCAGTGAAGTCGCGATAGAAGGCGAGCGCTTCCCGAGCCGCCGAGACAGGGTGCACGATCAATCCTGCCAAGACATCGGGGCCCACGCGGTGGGCCTGAAAGCGAAAGCTGGTCACCACACCGAAGTTGCCGCCGCCTCCGCGCAGGGCCCAGAAGAGATCCGGGTTCTTGGTCGCGCTGGCGGTCAGTACGTCGCCTGACGCCGTGACGACGCCTGTGTGGGAGTCGAGCTTGACATCGCGCATCGAGGAAAGGTCAATCAAAAAACCACCATCCGCCACTGAATTGCCGGCAATGTGGTGACCGGCACCGCGGATGGAGACCAGCGTGCCGTGTTGGCGCGCGAAGGTGACGGCCTTCACCACGTCAGCCGAGGAGACGCAACGGGCCACCAGGGCGGGACGGCGATCCACCATGCCGTTCCAGACCGTTCGCGCTTCGTCAAACCCGGCATCGTCTGGAAAGAGCAGTGCTCCCTCGAGGCTCGCGCCAAGTTTCTGAGTGCTTATGTCGTCAACGTTGATGTCGCCGCCTTCTAAACTTCGAATCACTGCCATGGTGGGGCCTCCCTCATTCGTCGCCCCGGGACCGCTTGCCCACGGTGCGATCGCAGCCCCTATTCTTCATGATCGGGTGCCGAGGTCAAGTTGATGACGGCCGGTTGCTGCGGGTGACGAGCGACGTGCCATCGCCGTACGCGTCGCCCGGACTCGGGTGATGTCCCCTCGTGCAGCCTATCTCACAATGTCTGCCACACTTGTGACGGCCATTGGGTGATAGCCGTCTCTTGCTTTCGCGAAGATGGTGGCTGCGCGGATTTTGCCCGCAGGCGTCGCCGCCAAGTCCCGATAGAGCGGCAGGATGAGCTTTCGGCGTCCGATCCGGATCATGTACGCCTCCATTTCCGAGTCGGCGGCGGCGTAGTTCGCGGCGATCGCGAGGCGGAACCAGACATGGGCGATTTCCGAGTTGGTTGACTTCGTGAAGCCGACCTGGTCGTCCAGTGCGCGCATGTGATCCAGCGACAGGTCGCGAGGCAGGGCGTCGACAAAGTGCATCCACTCGTGCGTCGACCAGGCCCTGGAGGCTTGGGCCAACGTCTGCGCCGAGCCGCCGGTAACAAAGGCGTCACGTGCCTGCTCGACCTTCACGAACGCGTCCGACTGCGGCAGTACGGCAAAGCTCGGGATCCCTTCGGTGTGCAGCCACTCCTGAACCTGAGCCTCGGTGACGACGCCGGGAGACTGGTCCATGAGTTCAGTTCGGAGGAACGTGAGAAAGTCGTCCGTGGTCGCACCGCGGAACGCGTGGGTGTCGAACCAGAGTCGGAGGAACGCATCAAATGTGTCCCGTCCGAATTTCGCTTCCAGGAACGCCAGGAACAACGCGCCCTGCTCATACGGCACCGTGGAATACGCGTCATCTGGGTCCCGTCCGGTCATGTCGGGAAGCAACGTCTTGTCCTGGGCGATTTCGATTGTCGACCGTGAGTCTTCGAGATCACTGACACCGATCATGGCCTCCATGTCGGCCCGGGCCTTGCCGTACACGGCTTCGATGATGCGACGTTCGAGGTACGTCGTGAATCCTTCGTTGAGCCAGAAGTCAGGCCACGTGGCATTGGTCACCAGATTGCCTGACCACGAGTGTGCCAACTCGTGGGCTACCAACGAGACCAGAGACTTGTCGCCGGCGATGACGGTGGGGGTCGCAAACGTCAGTCGCGGGTTTTCCATGCCGCCAAAGGGAAACGACGGCGGCAAGACCAGCAGGTCGTACCGGCCCCACCGGTACGGACCATACAAGCCTTCCGTCGCCGCAATCATTTGCTCGGTATCTTCAAACTCCCTGGCCGCTGCCTCGACCATTGAGGGCTCGGCCCAGACGCCCGTGCGAGTGCCCATGGGCGTGAATGCGAGATCGCCGATGGCCAGCGCGATGAGATACGACGGAATCGGCTGCGGCATCTTGAAGGTGAACACTCCGGTGCCTTCACCGCCCGGAGTCATCTCTGCCGCCATCACAGCGACCAGTGCCTTCGGCGTGCGAATGGTCGCGTCGTAGGTGATCCGGACACCTGGCAAGTCCTGCAACGGAATGAACGACCGCGCCTGAATGGCCTGAGCCTGCGTGAACAGGAATGGCTGCTCTCGCCCTGCCGTCTGCGATGGGGACAGCCATTGCAAGCCGCGTGCAGCGGGCGACGTGGCATATGTCACGCGGACGCGGTCAGCGCCAGGGGGCATCACAATGCGAAGCGCGCTGCCGAATGCGGGCGTAGCGGCGTCCAATGTGAACGACGTCGGCACCCAATCGCCGGTTGCCATCGCCGCCTCGGCGTTCTGAATCGTCAGATCTCTGGTGTCGAGCACAAGCTCAGTCGCCGCCGGGTCGCGGCGGTCAACTGTCAACTCCGCGGTGCCAGCCAGCGTTTCCTGTTCAAAGTTGGCCGTCAGGTCCAGCGTCAGGTGGGTCGTGACAAACGCGGAGACGTTTGCGTACGATGAGGCGTCGGCAGAGACACTGTGCATGGGGGGCTCGCTTTCACCGCCACACCCAGTCGCTGCCGCGACCGCGCAACAGATGACGAGGGCTGAACGTTTCAGGGCTGAGGGCGTCATGGCCCCAGTGTAGTGTCTATTCGTTCTTCGCCGCGCTTCGCAACATCATGGCGGCGGCAATGACCACGACGACCACCACCAACCACTTCATCGTCGTGACATCCATCGATTTGACGATGAAGGCGGCCACGAGCACGGCAGGGATGCCGCCCAGCGTGAGGCCGAGGGCCGGCTTGAGCGAATACGCCTGCTTCAGGACAAACCGCGTGCTCCCGATGGGCATGAGGAACGCGCACGAACCCATCATGATGGGGAACGCGGCGGACGCGTTCATGCCCAGGAGTCCGACCAGGATCATGCAGGGCGCATAGAGCCCAATCCCGAGCGACATCAGGGCGCCGAGGACAAAATTGCCCACCATGCCCAGCGCGAGTCTGGTGCCCTGCAGGCCGAGCGTACCGACGTCTGTGGCTCCACCACCGAGATTGCTCCAGGCAAAGAGCGCCCCGGCGACGAGCAACGCCAGGCCCATGCCGATCTGGATGTAGCGTTTCGGCCAGCCGGCCACAATGCCGGCGCCGATCCAAGACCCGGCGACCGCCGCTGCGATCATCAGAATCAGGGTGAGGGGATCCACTTCGATGACCAGCGTGTAAATAAACGCCTGCGCAATGGCGGGCAGTGTGTGTCCGACGTTGAGTGTGCCTGGCATCAGTCGGTCGGGCACCATCTTCAGGAACTTGAAGACGGCCGTCGTCGGCGCGAACGACCCGATGCCGAGCGTGTCGAAGAAGTTGGTGACGGCACCCGTGATTAGTTGCACTGCCGATGGGGCGCCGCGATCAAGTGCCTCTGCCGCTCCGCCACTGACAGGCGCCGCGGACGCCGCACCCCGCCACCACGAGAAGATGTAGGTTGCCGTCAGCGCTGCCAGGGCCGTTTGAAGTCCAAGAAGGGGTGTGAGCATGGTGGTGGGATACTAGCCGATAAATGTCTAGAATCCATCCATGACTTCTCGCCTTCTTCTTTTCCTTCTCTTCGTTGGCATGATGGTCGTCGATTCCACGCCGGTTGTGGCTCAAAAGGCGGCGGCGGCGGCGCTGCAGATGCAGAACAGCTATCCCCGAGCGATTCGGCGCGATGTGCCGCTCACGAATGCGATTAGACGGGCTTTTGATGCCGGCACCCGCGACTTGAGCGGGAGTCCCGGACCCAGCTACTGGCAGTTGGAGACGGATTTCACGATTCAGGCCCGCCTTGACCCAGCCACTCAGGTCCTGACCGGGACTGAAACTATCCTGATTCACAACAACAGCACGGCCGCACTCAACGAAATCGTGATGCGTCTTGATCACAATATTTTCCGGGGCTTGGTGCCGCGCGGTACGTCTGTGCCGGCTGAGAACACGGAAGGGATGATTGTCACGCGTCTGGCGGTCAATGGCGCCGAGGTGAATCTTGACGCGCCCGCCGGTGGTGGTGGTGGTGGTGGACGTCGTGGTGGTACCAGTGCGCCCAGACAACTCTCGGTGTCAGGACTCGACCAGACGGCTGCACGTATTTCGCTCGCCTCGCCAATCGCTCCACAATCGACGGCGACGCTCGAAGTGGCGTGGCACACCAAGTTGCCGGGGGGCTCCGCCGGCCAAGGCCACCGCATGACGCAGCGGTGGGACGACACCTTGTTTCAGCCCACACAGTGGTTCCCTCGGCTCGCCAAATACGACGATTTGCGCGGCTGGGATACCCAGATCTACCTGGGACCCGCCGAGTTCTATAACAACTTCGGCAAGTTCGATGTGCGCATTGATGTGCCGGCAGGGTGGATCGTCAGCGGAACCGGCGTGTTGCAGAACCCCGAACAGGTGCTCACGGCAACGGCCCGGCAGCGATTGTCCACCGTGCTTGACTCTGATGCCGTGGTGACGATCGTTGGTCCTGACGAGATTGGACCGGGTCAGGCCACGGCTGCCGGTGATCGTCTGGTATGGCATTTCGTTGCAGACAAAGTGAACGACTTCGCCTGGGCGACGGCGAAGAAGTTCGTGTGGCAAGCGACGCGCGCGACCATTCCCACCAAGGGGCCTGTGCCGATCCACATGGTGTTTCTCCCCGATCGCGCCGGGCTATTTGCCAATGCCGGACCGATCACGCGCCACGCCCTCGAGTTCTATTCGAAGTTGTGGGCGCCGTACCCGTTTCCCCAATTGACCTTGCAGGATGGCCCCAGCGCCGGCATGGAGTATCCGATGGTCATCAACTCGAACCAAGGCGCTGCCGACCATGAGACGGGGCACCAGTGGTGGCCGATGATGGTGGGTGCCAACGAGACCTACTACGGGTGGATGGATGAAGGCTTCAATCAGTACATGAACATCCTGTCCGGTGCTGACCGGAGAGGGGACGCGCCGAACCTGAATGGTCCGGGGCAGAACTACGGGCGTACAAGCGGCAACGAAGACGAAGCGGCCATGATGTGGGCCGCCAACAACGCCGGCCCGATGTACGGCTTTCAGACCTACTCAAAGACGCCGCTGATGTTGTCGATGCTCGGCGGCATTGTGGGCGACGAAGCCGTGCAACGTGCCATGAGTGACTACACCAAGGCCTGGGCGTTCAAACATCCGTCTCCGTGGGACTACATCTTCTTCATGAACACCGCGCTCAAGCAGGACCTGAACTGGTTCTGGTACTACTGGCTGTGGACCACTGAATCGGTCGACGGGCGGATCGACGGCGTGTCTGCTGATGCCGGAGGCACGAAGGTGTTCGTGCGACAGGACGGCGCGATGCCGTCGCCGATCGTGTTGAAGGTGACACTGGCCGCGACCGGTCCGGCGGTCAAGGCGATGGCTAACGCGACGATGACAGACGCACGGACGGCGATCGTCACCTGGCCCGTGGACGTCTGGTTCGATGGACGTCGAACATTTGAAGCCGTACTGGACTTTGGTGGACGGTCGATCGAATCAGTCACACTCGATCCGATGTGCCGTTTCCCTGACCGCGACCCGGACGACAACGTGTGGCCAACGACGGCATCCAGCAGAGGTGGGCGCGCCTACGTCTGCGGCGGCTAGTCGCCGTCTTCGAATCCTGCCACCTCGCCGCCGGCATCCAAAATTCTCGGGGTGCCGTCGTCGAGCTGGTCATGGTACGCAATGCCGAAGATCTGCCATGACGTCACGAACAGACCGGCCAGCACCGGGCCGATGATGAACCCGATCGGCCCGAAAACAAGAATGCCGCCCAGGGTCGAGAACAAGATCATCAAGTCGTGCATCTTCGTGTCGTGTCCCACCAAGCGTGGACGCAGTACGTTGTCAACCGACCCGACAATCAGTGCGCAGAACAGCACCAGCACGATGGCTTGAGTCACCGCGCCGGTGGCGAACAGGATAATGCTGGCAGGCACCCACACCAGGGCGCTTCCAATCAGAGGCAGAATAGACAAGGCCGTCATCAGCACCGTCCAGAAGACGGCGTTGGGAATGCCGACCAGCCAGAACGCCACGCCTGCCATGGCGCCCTGAATCACGCCGATCACGATCGTGCCCTTGATCGTGGCGCGCGTGACTGACATGAACCGCTCTGTCAGTAGTTGTTTCTCGTTGCGCTGAAGCGGGATGTGATCGAGTACGGCGCCAAGCAGTGCTGGTCCGTCGATCAGGAAAAAAAACATCGTATACAGCGCGATGAAGAAGTGAAAGACAAACGCCACTGTGCCCTTGGTGGTGTTTGACAACGACGACACTAGGAAACTGCCGGCCGACTTCACCATCTCGCCGGTCGTTCGCAAGATCTCTCCTCGGTGTGGTTCCAGCAAGTCGTATCCTGGCAGCCGCTGAAGTTGCTCGTCGAGGTAGGTCGGTTCCGACACGAATCGTTCAACAACGGGCCGGATATTTCCGGTGACGGCGACCGCCTGACTCACGACCAGACTGACGATGCCGAGCAGGGGGCCGATGATGAGGAGAAAGGTGGCCAGCAGGGTCAGGCCGGCCGCCAATCCCGTGCGCCCGCCCAGACGTGCACCAAGCCAGACGTAGACGGGATACAGCAGTCCCGCCATGATCGCTGCCACAACGATGGTCAGCAGAAACGTCCAAAGCAGAACCATCAGAGCGATGGTGACGGTGGAGACCAGCACCAGCAGGAACGTCTTGCGAAAGTGAGAGTCCACTAGAGCCACTTCGCCTTCCTCAAACGATAGACGAGGTACGCGTCGATGATTGCCATGACACTCAGCGCCACAGGGTAACCATAAACGGAGTCGAGTTCCGGCATGTGCTTGAAGTTCATCCCGTACACGCCAGCGATCATCGTCGGTACCGCGACAATGGCCGCGTAGGCGGCGAGCCGCTTGGTCACTTGACTCTCCTGCAAGGTGATGAGCGACAGCGTCACCGACAGGGCGGTGTTGACCATGTCGCGGAGGTTTTCCGTGGCGTGCCTCAGCCGGTGCAGATGGTCGTAGACATCACGAAAATAATTTTGGAGTCCGGCGCACATCGGCGGCACTCGTCCCCCGTGCAACCTGGCGGTGACCTCAAGCAAGGGAGCGATCGCATGGTCGAGCACCATCAGTCGCTGTTTATACGTATACAGGGCCTCAATTTGTGCACGCGTGGTCTCACCGGCAAAGACTCGTTCTTCGATTTCTTCAATCTCGCGTGTCAGTTCATCGATCAAGGGAAAATAGCGATCGACCACGGTGTCCATCAACTCATACATCACGTACCCCGGGCCGTGGCGCAAGAGGTCGGGTTCCTGTTCACAGCGGCGTCTGACTTCAGCGAAGCCTCGCCCCGCATTGCGCCGCACCGAGACGATGTATTGCGGTCCGACAAATAACGCGACTTCGCCCACGCGCAGCTCGCGGTCCTGCGCTTCGATCATGTGAAGGACCACAAACAACGACCCGTCGTATTCCTCGATCTTAGGGCGCTGATGTCCATGGTGGGCGTCTTCGACCGCCAGTTCGTGCCAGTCGAACTCGGTTTGAAGCGTGGTTAACTCAGTCGAATCCGGGTCCATCAACGCGATCCAGACAAAACACTCCGGATCAGTCAGATATTCCCGAATGGCTCCGATGGGGATGTCAGCGACCTTCCGCCCCGCTTTGTACGCCACACAGTTGACCAGCACGTGACTATCTTAACGCTGCGCGCTGCGTGCTGCGTGCTGCGTGCTGCGTGCTGCGTGCTGCGTGCTGCGTGCTGGGTGCTAGAGTATTGACCATGCTGACACGACGTGAACTTCTATCCACGGCCGGAGGCGCAGCTCTGGCCGCAGTCGCAGGTCCCCGACTCCACGCCGCCGCGCCGCTGACGGCGTTCGCGCCACCGCAGGCAGCGACCGGCCCGTTCACGCTGCCGCCGTTGCCGTATCCGGTGGCCGCGCTCGAACCACATATCGATGCGCAAACGATGACTATTCATCACGACCGGCATCATCAGGGGTACGTCAATGGTCTCAATGCCGCGCTGGCCAAAGAGCCATCAGTGGCGGGACGTTCACTCGACGACATGCTGAGCAATCTCGGTGCTGTGCCAGAGGGCATTCGCACGGCCGTTCAGAACTCGGGCGGCGGGCATTACAACCACACGCAGTTCTGGACGTTGATGTCGCCCAGTGGGGGGGGAGCCCCCACGGGCGCCGCCGCCGCGGCGATTACGGGAGCCTTTGGCGACTTCGACACGTTCAAGCAACAGTTCGCCCAAGCCGCCGGGTCACGATTCGGGAGCGGCTGGGCGTGGTTGAGCGATGACAGCGGCACGCTGGTCATTCATAGCTCAGGCAATCAGGACACACCGCTGGCCGACGGACGCAAGCCCATCTTTGGCCTGGATGTCTGGGAGCATGCCTACTATTTGACGTATCAGAATCGCCGCGCCGACTACGTGGCGGCGTTCTGGAATGTGATCAATTGGACCGAAGTGAATCGTCGTCTTGCCACAGGAGGAAACCAGCAATGACCGGGGACCAGGCAACGTTTTTGGCAGATCAGATGGTGAACTTGATGCAGGGTGAATTCCCCGCGACGTGCAAAGTGATCGCCGCGGTGAAAGACGACACCCGTGACTACAAGCCGGACCCGAAGTCGCGGTCCGCGTGGGATGTGGCACGACGCGGAACGACAGAAAGCCGCCGAGGCTCAGTTCAAGACCGTGGCTGAAGTCGTGGCGTTTTATGAAAGAGAACTGCCCGCCACGCTGGCGGCGGTCAAGGCGATGTCAGCCGAGGATCTGACGCGGGCCGTGGACTACTTCGGGATGATGCAGTTGCCCGCTGTCTCGTTCCTTGGGCTGGCGAACAATCACAGCATCCACCATCGCGGTCAACTGGCGGCCTATCTGCGCGCACTCGGATCGAAGGTGCCTGACCTCTACGGCCCCAGCGCAGATTCGGGACAGTAGGACTCCAGGACCGCCTCAATCGTCGTCCTGATGACGTCGGCCATCTTGCGATAACCGTCGACGTCTGGATGCAGGCCATCCGGCGACCCGGCAAGTCGGTCGGCGTTATCCGCTGCCGCCGTCGCGGATCGGGTATCAACAAACCCAATGTGTGTGTCGCCGGCTGCCTCTGCCTCGATCCACGCGTTGATCGTGTGCATGCGGGCGTTCTGCTCGTCAGTGGCGGTGTTGAACGGAACGATCGACCCCGCCACCACCGGGATGCCTGCCGCAGCCGCACGGTCGTACATCGCGCGCAACTGTGCGGTCACGTGTGAGGCCGGGCGGCCCTGGTAGACGTCGTTCACGCCTGCGATGATGATGACCACGCTCGGCTTGACGGCCACGACGTCTCGGTCGAATCGTGCCGCGATCTCGTCGCTGCGTTCGCCGTTCACTCCCCGGTTCAGCACCGTCCAGCCAGGATGTGCGCGCATCAACCAGTACGAGAATTGACTTTCCCGGTGACCCGCACCGTCGGGTGGGGCTTCCAGTGGCGACTTGAACTGCGGCGTTCCCGCGGTCGTTGAATCGCCAAGCGCCACGATCACCACAGGAGTCGTGTCCTGATGTCTCGCCGCTGTCGTGTTGGAGTCAACCATTCATCGCTCACTGTTTTCTGGCGACGTCCTCGGCTTTCTTCAGGACGCGCAGGATGTTCTTCCCCGCGATCTTCCTGACGTCTTCATCCGAGTAACCTCGGCGCAGGAGTTCGGCCATCAGGTCGGGGTAGGTGGACGTATCTTCCAGTCCCAGCACGACCTGGGTAATGCCGTCAAAGTCGCCCCCGAGGCCGATGTGGTTAATGCCCGCGACGGCCTTGATGTGGTCGATGTGGTCGGCCACCTGGATGATGGTGGCCCGTGGCGCTTCTTTGCCCACCCTCGCTTCGGCTGGCAGGGCGTTGAAGTCTGCCACTTCCTGGGAAATGAACCCCGGCACGAAGGTCACCATCACGACGCCGCCATTTTTTGGCAACTGCCTCAGGATCGCGTCTGGCACATCACGAGGGACGTCGGTCAACGCGCGGGCCGATGAATGAGAAAAAATGACCGGTGCCGATGTCACACCGAGCGCGTCCGCCATGGTGTCCGGCGACACGTGACTCAGATCCACGAGCATGCCCAGGCGATTCATCTCGCGGACCACGTCCTCGCCAAAGGCTGACAGTCCATTGTGCACGGCGACGTCGGTCGAGGAGTCCGCCCAGGGGGTGTTGAGGCTGTGCGTCAACGTCATGTAGCGAGCGCCGAGTCGATACATCATCCGCAGCGTCCCCAACGACGAGTCAATCGAATGGCCGCCCTCCATGCCGATGAGCGACGCGATCTTGCCAGCCTTCTGGATGCGTTCAACGTCGGCCGCAGTCAGCGCCAGTTCCAGTCTGTCGGGATACCGCGCGACCATGCGGTGGACGACGTCGATTTGCTCGAGCGTGGCCGTGACAGCCGTCTGTCCTTGCAGTTCGACCGGCACATAGACCGACCAGAATTGCGCGCCTACTCCGCCTTTGGCGAGTCGGGCGAAGTCTGTGTGGATCGTTGGCTGTGGCTGCCGAAGGTCGAGGTTCGCCAAATCGCCGTTGGCTTTCTCACGGATGGCCCATGGATAGTCGTTGTGACCATCAAAGACCGGCACGTCCCGAAGCAGGCGTCGTGCGCGTTCCACCATCGGGTCTGGCTGTTGGGCCGTCGGGCTGGCCGCGCCCATGACACAGATGACACAGAAGAAGAGTCCTAAGAGTCGCATAGAGCGATTATAGTCAGCCCATGCAGTCACGGATGATTCTCATTGTCGGCCTCACGCTGGTGACAGCCGGGGTCGTCGGCTCTCAGGCAGGGGCGCAGAGTGGGCGTACGCCGGAAGACCTGCGTGCCCGCGTGGACGCGCTGGCCACTGAACTCCATCCCGCCATTATAGAAATCCGCCGCGACATTCATCGCAATCCGGAACTCGGCTTTCGTGAGACTCGCACCGCCGCACTGGTGGCCGATCGGTTGCGGGCCCTGAAATTCGACGAGGTACGGACCGGTGTGGGCGGCACCGGCGTGGTCGGGGTGCTCAAAGGCGCCCGTCCCGGGCCCGTGGTGGCCGTGCGCGCCGACATGGATGCGCTGCCGGTGCCGGAACTAATCGACGTGCCCTACAAATCCATCGTCCCCAACGTGAAACACGCGTGTGGGCATGATGGGCATACCGCGATGGCCCTCGGTGTTGCGGAAATATTTGCCCGAATGCGCGTGGATCTGCCTGGCACCGTGGTGTTTCTATTTCAGCCTGCTGAGGAGGGGGACCCTGACGGCGGACCCACAGGAGCACTGAAAGTGCTTGACGACTGGCCACTGACAAACCCGACCCCCGCGGCGATTTTTGGCCTGCACGTCATGCCCACTCTGCACGTCGGCAAGATTGGCTACAACTCGGGCGGTGCCATGGCCAGTGCCGACCGATTCACGATCAAAATCATTGGCAAGAGTACCCACGGCGCGATGCCGCACACGGGCATTGATCCGGTGCCAATCGCCGCGCAGGTGGTCGAAGCCTTGCAGATGATTCCGGCGCGTCAAATCGATGCCCAGAAGCCGACCGTGGTCAGTGTCGGCACCATCTCGGGTGGCAGTCGGTTCAACATCATTGCCGACAGCGTGACGATGACCGGGACGGTGCGGTCGTTGAGTGAAGATGGCCCGAGCACGGTGAAGGCCAAGATGACCCAGCTACTGCAGGGCATCACTTCGGCGTCTGGCGCGACGTTTGAGCTCGAATACGTCGAGACCGCGCCGGTCACGTTCAACAATCCTGCCCTCGTGACGGCCTCGCTGCCGGCGCTGGAAGCGGCCGTGGGTGCCGAGAATCTGGTGTCGCCGCCGGCGCAGATGGTGGCAGAAGATTTCGCGTTCTATCAGAAGAAGATTCCCGGCTTCTACTTCTTCCTCGGCGTCGCCAACCCTGACAAAGGCATCACGGCCATGTGGCACACCGAATACTTCGACATCGATGAAGACGCCCTGCGCATCGGCATGAAAGCGATGGCGAGTGTCGTGCTGCAGTACCTGAGCCGGTAGGGCCGAGAAGCCCAAGCCGCAGAAGGCCCGCGTCCTAGGCTGGCGACGACGCCTTGTTCGTGCCACCAGATTTGAGGACGATGCCGTCTTGTCGGAGCAGCGCCCGGTAGATGGGCTCAGGCTGATAGCGACGGGAAATAGCCAGGCTCAGCATATTCGCCACCATCAGCGGCACCAGAATCTGGTAGTCCTGTGTAATCTCGAAAATCATGAACACTGAGGTCAGCGGCGCGCGGATGATGCCAGCGAACAGCGCGCCCATGCCGACGAGCGCATAGGCGCCGGGCTCAGCAATCGGAAACGGCGCAATGTACTGCGCCAGTATTCCGACCGTGCCGCCAAGCATCGCGCCGATATAAAGGCTCGGGGCAAAAATGCCGCCCGCGTTTCCGCTCGAATACGAAATTATCGTCGCGCCCAACTTGACGACACCCAGCATCGCCATCGTCGGCCACAGCAGGCCGCCGTTGAGGGCCTGGTCGATGTGTTGATAGCCGACCCCGGCCACTTGAGGAAAGAAGATCAGGATGAGGCCGATGGCGAGTCCGCCCATCGCGGGTTGCCACATCCGCGTGGTCTCGGGAAGTTTTTGAAACCTCAGGCGCAAGGAGAGCAACCCCTTGCAGAAAGCGACCGACGCCACGCCACCAATGATGCCCAGCGCCGCGTATGCCGCCAATTCACTGGGATGCACCATTTGGTACCCGGGGACGTGAAATAGCGGTTCGTTCCCGAGAATCGACCGCTCGACGATCACGGCCGAAACTGAGGCGACGACGGTCGACCCCAAGAGCGGCGCGTTCATGTCGCCAATGACTTCCTCAAGCGAAAACAACACCGCAGCAATCGGTGTGTTGAACGCGGCCGCCAGCGCCGCCGACGCACCGACCGGAACGATGTTGCGCATCTGGCTTGGTGACAGGCGCAGCCACTGTCCGGCCCACGAGGCCAGGCCCGCGCCAATCTGGACCGACGGACCCTCTCGGCCCATCGAATGTCCCGACCCGATGCAGAGGACGCCCGTGAGAAATTTTCCGATCGTCACACGAGGTGAAATCACACCATCGCGTAACTGGTAGGCGACCGTCGTCTGGGGTACGCCGCTGCCGCGCGCGTCGTTGAAGAACTTCGCGAGCAGAATACCGGTGAAGATGCTGACGACCGACGGAATCAGAAACCGACGCCACGGCGACGGGGCGATGCCAAAAAACCCCTCGCGCGCGGCGTCGATGGTCAGTGCGAAGAGCACGGCCGCCAGTCCGGCCAGAATGCCAATCACGACCGTGAGCGCGAAGAAAAGCTGGCCGCCGGTCAGCCGCCACTCTTGCCGCCAGGGTACCTTCATCGGTCTCCACCCGGATGGAGTTCGGCGATGAGTTGCCACGCTTGGTCAAGAGGGGTCAGGCGGGTCGGACAACGCGCCTGAATCGCAGCCGTCACCTCGCCAATCAAGGTCACCCCTCGTGCAAGCACGTCGGGATCCTGAAGCGAGGACTGCCGCCCCCGGGTGAGAGCCCGAAGCTCGACCTGCGTCGCGTCCGGCGATTCCTGATCGGCGTCTGACTCGGCTACACACGCGTCATAACCAGAGGCCGCGTTCACCAGTCCGGCCCGGAGGCGTCTGGCCCGTACCGCTGATGCGACCCTTGGCGCCAGAGGGTCGCTGTTTTGAACCAGTTGGGAGACTTCCAGGCGCGTCGCGAGTCTCGGTGCATCGGCCCCCAGGCTGATCGCGCGGGCCATCTCTCGAGACGCCGTGGTGAAGTCACGCAACACAAAGGCGGCGTTGCCAACTCCTGCCGCCGCGCCCGCGTGTGTCGGGTCCAGGGCTGCCGTTCGTCCATAAAATTCAAGGGACCGGCGAGTGTCTCCTGCACGGTCGGCGAGTTGCGCCGCCTGCAAGTTCGCCTCAGGCTCGTCAGGTAATTCCCGCCCGAGGGCCTCCAACTCGATGCGGGCTTCCTGCTGGGCACCTTCATCGAGCAGGAAGTTGATCAACTCAGTCCGAATCTCTCGGCGGTTGTAGTCCACGCCAATGCGCACCAGTCCGTACATCGCATAGTTGTAATACCGGACTGCCTCGGCTTCGTCGCCGTTGAGTGCGGCCAGACGAGCGAGTCCGTAATTGACCTCCACGTCATCGGGCTGGCCTCGTCGCAGTTGCAGTAAAAGCTGGGTGGCCTCGTCGTGGCGTTTGGCTTCGGTCAGCCTTCGAGCGAGTCCAAGCACGTAGATAGGATTCTGTCGCTCTTCAGCCATGGCTTCCCGCAGCGCAGCGATACCGGCGTCGAGTTGGCCCGCTTGTGTGAGCGCTTCTCCTCGAGCGAACCACTCTGCTGCGGCTTCGGCGCGGCGACCGCGCGACCAACTGGCCATCCGACGCGTGGCCCCGAACGTGATGGCGCAGAGAACACAGAGGACAATGAGGAGGGAGATCTCGCGTTGAGGCAGCGGCAGCGACCGAAACGTCGGTTTCCCGTCTGCCGGAGGGTCAGACTCACCACGCATCCCTCAATGGTACCTCGCATTGGGGCTCTTGGTCACGAACCTCCCCGCAACGCCGACGCAGGGTCCACGGCCGCAGCATGGCGCGCTGGCAGCAGCGTCGCCATGAGCGCCACCATTGTCAGCACCGCAGTGATCGCGACAAACAGGGCTGGCTCGACCGCAACCACTCCGGACAGGGCGCTTTCGATCACGCGCGCCAGGCCAAACGCCATCGCCAGACCGATGACGATGCCGAGGCCGGCCAGCTTCAAGCCCTGACCGACGGTCAGGTTGAGCACGTCGCGAGTGGTTGCGCCAAACGCCATGCGCACGCCGATCTCATGACGCCGTTGTGCCACGGAGTGCGCCATGACGCTGTAGATACCCGCGGCGGAGAGCAGGAGCGCGAGCAGGCCGAACGCCGCCATGAGTTGACTGATCATGCGAAGCCCCGAGGTACGGAGGTGAATCACCTCGCCCATCGTTTTGGTGTCATAGGCCGGCAGCGCGGCGTCCACTCGTGCGATCGCGGCGCGGAGTCCCGATAGCTGGTCGGCGACGACGCCCGATCCACGCGCGAGGATGTTGACTTGAGTGCTGGGGCGTTGCAGCACCGGCACATAGACCGTGGGGGCATTGCGTGACATGAACCAATCATCAAGGACATTGCCTGACACGCCGACCACGGTCGCCCACTCGGTATCGTCCTTGTCGAACTTCACGCGTTTACCAAGGGGCGAGGCCTCCGGCCAATACGCCTCGGCCAGGGAACGACTGACGACCGCCACGAGTTCAGTGCCGTCACCATCGTGAGGCCCGATCCCGCGTCCGTCCTGAATGGGAATGCGCAGCACATCGAAGAATCCAGCTGAGACGGCGCGGTAGTTCACTGCGCGAGCCTGGGCGGCGTCTACGGTCAGACCGTCCACGATGAAGGGACGTCGCTGGTTGTTTGAGCTTGAGGGAGACACCGTTGACGTCGCCATGTGGGAAATGCCTGGTGTGCGCTGGCCAGTTGGTTGACGAAGGCGCGCCGACTGCCTGCGTTGGCGTAGGTCGTGTCCGGCAGGCTGACCCTGAGCACCACCACTCCGTCCGGGTCGAAGCCTTGCGGCCCGCTGGCCATCCGATATCCGCCCATCGCCGCCAGGCCCGAGGACACCAGCAGTGGAAGCGCAATGGCGATCTCGGCGACGACCAACCCGCGTCGCAACCGGCTGCGACCGGTGCCGGCGGTCGAAGACCGTCCGCCGTCTTTGAGCGACGACGTGAGCGACAGTCTCGATGACTGGAATGCTGGAATCAACCCGAACAGGACTGAGGTCAGCAGGGCGGCGAGGCCGGTGACGAGAGCCATCCGAGGGGTCAGACTCATGGTGGACCAACCGGGAATGTAGCGCAGGATCTCCGCCGGAATCAGGCTGCGCAGCGCAGCCAGCGCCACCCATGCGACGAGCAGTGCCGCCGGGACGGCGGCCAGCGCAAGGACCGCACTCTCCACGAGCATTTGTCGGATGAGGCGACCGCGACCGGCCCCAATCGCCAGTCGCAGTGCCAACTCGCGCTGCCGTTCCGCTCCGCGCGCCAGCAGCAGGTTGGCGATATTGGTGCCCGCGATGATGAGGAGCAAGAGGGCCGCAGCCTGAAAGAGCAGCAGCACCTGGGGCATCCCAAAGTCGACCATGCCCTTGGTGAACGTGCGGACGATGAGTTCGTACTCCCGGTTGTCGGCCGGGTATTCCGTCTTCAGGCGGGAGTACACAGTGCCAAAGTGCGCCTGCGCCTGTTCGAGGGTGGCGCCGGATGCCAGTTCTCCGATCACGGTGAGATACCGCTGGTCGCGCGTGGCCAGATCCTCCGGCGTCAGGATTTCAGGGGTCCACAGGTCGCTGCCATTGGGGAATGCGAAGTCTTGTGGCGCCCGGCCAATCACCGTGTAGGGTTCGCCGTCGAG
>JABMNV010000224.1 GCA_013203475.1 Acidobacteriota bacterium | reverse complement strand
TGAGTGCTACGTGCTACGTGCTACGTGCTACGTGCTGGGTGCTTGGTGCTTGGTGCTATTTTGGAGTTGGGGTGCGCTGCAGGTAGCTTCTTAGACCTGCGGCGCTTCGCATCGCAGCGCCGACGGCTTGGTCAAGTTCGCCGTGGGCGGCTGCGCCGAGGTAGCCCTTGACTCTTGCTTCATCGAACGAATCCAGCAACTCTGCGAGCGAGGCATACGCGATCGTGACGAACCGGGCGAAGTCTGCGTGACGATACCTCGCGAATCCCTCTGCGAGATTCCGGCAGGCCGACGCCGCAGCCCTTTGAGCTTGATCACAGAACGCGAAGTCCTTGCGCACGCGTTCTTCTGAACACATCGCAATGACCTGGCGTCGGACATGGTCCGCTTCCTTCCACGCCCGAAGGTCTCGATGTGAGCGCACAGTCATGGGGATACCCGCTTGCACGTTTCTCGCCAGACGAGTTCTTGGCGCTGGAAGAAGAAAAGGCGGTCCACCTTGAAAAAATTTCCACGTTGAATCACCGATGAAGTAGCAAAATCTGCACCAGCACCCAGCACCGATCTTGATAGAATCCCCGAATGAACCGCACGTCACTCGCCCTTGTACTGCTGTTGTCCATCGCCAGCCTGGCCGCTCAGGCTCCCGAGAGCGTTGACGCGGCCGCCATCCAGAAAATTCGCGAACAGGGGCTGAATCAGTCGCAGGTCATGGAGACGCTGTTCTATCTGACCGACGTGCATGGTCCGCGCCTCACAGGGTCGCCAGGGTTTGAGGCCGCCGGAGACTGGGCCGTGGAGCGGCTCAAGTCGTGGGGCTTTACCAACGCGCACAAAGAGCGCTGGGACTTTGGTACCGGATGGTCGCTCGACAAGTTTCACGCGACCATGACCGCGCCCCAGACGATGCCAATTAACGCGATGCCCAAGGCCTGGAGTGCTGGCACCAACGGGCCGGTGTCTGCCGAGGTCGTGCGGCCGCAGATTACGAACGCGGCAGAGGCCGAGCAGTGGAAGGGCAAACTCCGCGGAAAGATCGTGCTCACGCAGGACGCCCGCCAGGTCAACATGCTCGAAGGACGACTCGTGCTGCGCATGACTGACAAGGAAATTGAAGAGGCGATGATGATGCCGCCACCGCCCGCCGCACGTGCGGGTGGGGCCGGTGGTCGCGGTGGTGGGGCGGGCGGCCGAGGCGGTCGCGGTGGTCAAGGTGGGGAAGCCAGATTCAATGTGAACGACTTCTACCAGGCCGAAGGCGTTGTCGCATTGTTCGACCGTGGCAGCAATTCAGACACGGCTGCCGGCGGCAGTGATCTCTCGTGGCGAACGCAAAAGACTGATGGCGGCACCTTCTCCGTGGGCTCGGGTGGGTCTCGGGTGGCCGACCAGGCCGGCACCGGTCTGCCACAGGTGACCCTCGCGGTTGAACACTACAACCGGATGGTGCGGCTGCTCGACCACGACATCCCGGTGAAGATCAAGATGAACATCGAGGTGAGTTTCCGTCCCGAGACCGCGTCACAACCCAACGGGTTCAACGTGATCGCAGACTTCCCAGGAACGGACCTGGCTGACGAAATCGTGCTCGTCGGTGGCCACTTCGACTCATGGCACGCCGCCACGGGCGCCACGGACAATGCCACCGGAAGCTCGGCGATGATGGAGGTACTTCGCATCATCAAAGATGCAGGCCTCCGGCCACGTCGCACCATTCGCGTCGCGCTGTGGGGTGGTGAAGAACAGGGCCTGATCGGGTCGCGCCTCTATGCCGAGCAGTACCTCGGCACGGCGGATGCGCCCAAGCCAGGCCACGCCAAGCATTCGGCGTACTACAACATCGACAATGGCACTGGAAAGGTCCGCGGTATCTGGATGCAGAGCAATCCCAAGGTGGCGCCCATCTTTGGCGCCTGGATTGTTCCACTCAAGGACCTTGGCGTCGAGATTCTCGGTCCGCGAAACGTATCGAGCACGGACCACAGCAGCATCGACCGCACTGGCGTCCCTGGATTCCAATTCGTGCAGGAGCGACTGGAATACAACTCGCGCACCCACCACACCAACATGGATTTCTACGATCGCGTGCAGGCGGATGACCTGAAGCAGACGGCAACTGTCGCCGCCGTCTTCGCCTACCAAACGGCGATGCGGGACGCGAAGCTGCCGCGCAAATAGAGCCTCAGGCCCTCTGTTTTGCCATCTGGCGCAGGGTCTTGAGGTCAATCTTTCCGCTACCCAACGTGGGGAGCGCATCAATGTGGATGATGTGCTCACGCTTGGGCAACCACAGGCGCGGCAACGTGGACTTGTGCAGTCGGTCCCACAACGCCAGCGGTGTGATGGCAGGCTGGGTGTAGAACACGATCAGCTTTTCGCCTCTGACGTCGCAGGGGACCGCCGTGACCGCCGATGCCAACTCGCCGAGGATGTCGTTGATGGTGTCTTCGATCTTGATGTGCGGCACCATCTCTCCGCCGATCTTGCTGAAGCGCGAGAGACGATCGGTGATGAAGATGAATCCGTCATCGTCGATCCGGGCAATGTCGCCGGTGTTGTACCAGCCGTTCCTGATGACTTCGGCCGTTCGTTCCGGTTGATCCAGGTAGCCGACCATTTGATTCGGTCCCTTCACAAGCAAGAGGCCCTCGACCCCAAACAGTGGCCCTTCACCCGTGTGCTGGTCGACGATTTTCGCCGCGACCCCGGGAATGGGATGGCCGACTGAGCCCTCTTTCGTCCCAATCTGCGTACGCCCCTCCTGCGCCACGTTCGGCCTGTTGACCGCCACGACCGGTGCCATTTCGGTGCAGCCGTATCCTTCCAGCAGGCGAATGCCAAATGTTTCGTGGAACGCGTCCGCCAGCACTGGCCGCAGTTTTTCGGCACCGACGATGGCGTAGCGGAGGTGGGAGAATTGCTGCTTGGTACAGCGACGGAGGTACGACTGACAAAACGTTGGCGTGCTGATGAGCATCGTGCCGCGATACGTCTCTGCCAACTCACCGATCGTTTTTGCGTCCATTGGATTTGGGTGATACGCCACGCTGCAGCCGTTCAGCAAGGGAAACCAGAGTGTGCCTGTCAGTCCGAACGAGTGGAAGAACGGCAGGACGCCAATGAAGCAGTCGTGATGGTCCATCGGAAAGATCTGCGCGAGTGAGTCGACGTTCGCCAACAGGTTCGCGTGCGTCAGCACGACTCCTTTGGGTTGTCCGGTACTCCCGCTGGAAAAAATCACGGCGGCCGTTGACGACGCGCGCCAGTCTGAGCGGCCGACCATGCGCCTCAGCCACGTCTGAGGAAGGAATCGCGCGCGCAGGAGAGCTGTCACCTTCTGCACACCCGTGATCTCGCTCCGGAGGTCCTCCAGGAAAACCATCTCAGACGTGGCGTCGAGTCCGGCCTTCGCCAAGAACAGGCGCGACGTGATCACGGTGCGAATGTCACATTGCTGCCGTGCGGCGGTCATGGCCTCTGATCCGGCGGTGAAATTGAGGTTGACTGGAATGCGCCCGGCAAACAGTGTGGCGATGTTGGCCAGCGCTCCGCCAACTGATGCGGGCAGAAGCAGGCCCACCATCTCCTGGCCCTCGGTTCGTGTCCGAATGAGTCGCGCAAGCACCAGCGCTCCGACCAGCGCACGGCCGTACGTCAACCGCTGTCCCGTACTATCGGCCATGGCCAGACGACGCCAGTGGCGTCTGGCTGTGGAAAGGAACGCCGTATGCAGTTGGTCACGATCCGCGCGGCGATGTCGCATCGCGTCAGTGCCCAGTTCGCTGATCGCGGCGTGGGCTTGCGGAGCCGTCACCGTGACTGGCAGTGGTGCCCCGAATGCGACCGTGACTGGGTACGGAAACCGCTCTGGCATTTTCCAGAAGAACCGTTCCTTCTTGAAGCTGAATACGCTGCCCCAGATGCGATCGAGGTAGACGGGAATGACAGGGACGTCGAGGCCGTCAAGGATGCGTTCGAAGCCCCGCCTGAACGGCAGCAGATTACCCGTGCGGCTGACGGCCCCTTCCGCGAAGATGCAGACGACGTGGCCGGCGCGCAATTCTGCTCGGGCGCGTTCAATCGACACTGCCACGCGTTCTTTGTCACCCGCGGTCACCGGAATGGCGTGCATCCGCTTGAGGACAAAATGAAACAACGGAAACCGGTAGTACGGACCGTGGATCATGAATCTGACGAATCGCTGCACACTCGCGCCCACGAGCAGGCCGTCGACCATCGACACGTGGTTGCAAATCAGCAGCGCAGGTCCATCATTGGGCACATATGGCTTGCCGACCACGGTGATGCGGTAGAGCGTGTGTGTCAGCAGCCATAACGTGAATCGGATGAAAAACGCCGGCAGTGTCGCAAGCGCGTAGAACGATCCCAGCAGAGTGATCACGCCCACGACGGCGAATACGGCGGACATCGAGAGGCCCAGGTATGTACCCAGAAACCAGATCCCGGCCGACGCCAGAAGGATGCCCACCGTCTGCATCACGTTGACGGTGGCCAGCACCCGACCCTTCTCATATTCGGCGGGCCGCTGCTGGAGCAGCGCATTCAAGGGCACCGCGAAGAATCCTCCAGACAGTCCAAGCGCCAGCAGGGCTACGGCCGACCACCAGTACGATGGTGCGGCGGCCGCCAGTGCCAGGCCGAATATCCCAAGGCCGAATGACCCGAGCGGCACCAGGCCAAGTTCGATATGACTTCCCGACAACCGGCCGGCGACCATGCTGCCAACGCCGATGCCAATAGCCATCGCTGTGTACAACTGCGTCGCGGCGGCCGCACTCACGCCAAGAGTCGCGTCCGCGTAGGGCAGCAGTGCCAATTGCAGCACGGCGCCGAGGAACCAGAAGAATGACGCTCCGACTGCCGTCATCCACAGGGTGCGGTCGGGATACAGCTGACGGAGTCCCGTCATCACCTCGCCCCACGGCGACCACCGCATGCGGGCGGTGCTCTTGGTCGCCACTGTGTGGGGAATCCGCAGACTGATGACGGTGCCCAGGGCGGCAATCCCGACAAGGACGCCGCCGATGATAGTGGGTCGATCACGTAGCGCTGTGAAGATCAATCCGCCAATAGACGTCCCAATGACGATGGCCACGAACGTGCTCATCTCCAGCAATCCGTTCGCCCGTGAGAGTTCACCCTCAGGCAGCATCTCCGGGACGATGCCGTATTTGGCCGGACTGAAGAACGTGGATTGCAGCGCCATGAGGAACACGACGGTCAGCAGCAGCTCCATTCGGCCCGTGATTAGGGCCGGGACGGCCAGCAGCATGGCCGCCACTTCAAGCATCTTGGTCCACACCAGGACCTGTCGCTTGCTGCAGGCATCAGCCAGGTGTCCCGCGTATCCCGAGAACAGCAGGAACGGGAGGATGAAGATGGCGCCGACCGTGGCCACGCCGTCCACCGGGCCCATGGCCTCCATAGCCAGAAACGAGACGACGATTTTGAAAATATTGTCGTTGAACGCACCCAGAAACTGGGTCCACAGGAAGGGCTGGAGGCCCGCGTGTCGCAGGGTGTCTCGATACGTGCCGTTCATCGATACGGCACAATATACGATCTGGGCGCTCTGTGTTCAGGGTGCCTGGTTACTTACCCATCGAGCCGAGGAATTCGGCGTTGTCCTTGGTCTTGGTCATGCGCGAGAGCATCAGTTCCATCGATTCGTTCGGCGACAAGGACGTCATGACCTTGCGGAGCACCCAGATACGTTGGAGTTCTTCCTTGGGAAGCAGCAACTCTTCCTTTCGGGTGCCGCTCTTCTGCATGTCGATTGCCGGGAACACGCGCCGGTCGGCGAGCTTGCGATCCAGATGGATTTCCATATTGCCGGTGCCCTTGAATTCCTCGAAGATCACATCGTCCATCCGGGAGCCGGTTTCGACCAGGGCCGTGGCGACGATCGTCAGAGAGCCTCCGCCTTCAATGTTGCGCGCGGCACCGAAGAACCGCTTCGGGCGCTGCAACGCGTTGCTGTCCACACCGCCGGTCAGCACCCGGCCCGAGGTGGGCACGATGGTGTTGTAGGCGCGGGCCAGACGCGTGATCGAGTCGAGAAGGATGACCACGTCTTTGCCGTACTCCACCAGGCGCTTCGCCTTTTCGATGACCATCTCGGCCACCTGCACGTGACGCTGTGCGGCCTCATCAAACGTCGACGCGACCACCTCGCCACGCACTGAACGCTGCATGTCGGTCACTTCTTCGGGCCGCTCATCGATCAGCAGCACGATCAGGTACACTTCTGGGTGATTGGTGGTGATGCTGTTCGCCAGATTCTGCAACAGCATCGTCTTCCCTGTGCGAGGTGCTGCGACGATGAGACCGCGCTGACCTTTGCCCAGTGGCGTCATGAGATCCATGACGCGCGCGGACGGGTTGTCGCTCGTGGTCTCAAGGCGAATGCGGGTGTCGGGGTACAGCGGGGTCAGGTTTTCGAAAGACACCCGGCGGCGAGTGTGATCGGGCGGTTCGAAGTTGACCGCGTCCACCTTGACGAGCGCGAAGTACCGCTCACCCTCCTTCGGAGTCCGAATCTGCCCCGAGACGGTGTCACCTGTCTGCAGGTCAAATCGTCGAATCTGTGACGGCGACACATAGACGTCGTCTGGGCCTGGCAGGTAGTTGTAGTCGGGCGCCCTGAGGAACCCGTACCCGTCCGGCAACATTTCGAGTACGCCCTCAGAAAACAACAGGCCACTTTTTTCGGCGCGGCCGCGAAGGATCTGGAAGATCAGCTCCTGCTTGCGCAGACTCGTGGCGTGCGGGAGGTCGAGACCCTGCGCAATGTTTGTCAATTCGGCAACGCTCATTTCTTTGAGGGTCGCCAGTTCAATGATGGGAGTCGTCGGTTCTTGGGTCAAAGCAGATACGGGAATAGGGCCTGGCCCTTCAGCCTAGTGTCGGGTGCTGAGCTCAGACCGCGGGATGTCCGACTCGGGCGTCGGGGGTAACACCGGAAGCGGTCCTTCGAGCGCTATCCGGAGCACTTCGTCCATTGTCTCAACCATGTGCACTTCCATGGCGTCGAGGATGTTCTTCGGAATGTCGGCCAGATCCTTTTCGTTGTCTTTCGGCAACAGGATCGTGGTCACACCCGCTCGGTGAGCCGCGAGCAATTTCTCCTTCAGGCCTCCAATCGGCAAGACTTTGCCGCGGAGCGTGATTTCTCCGGTCATGGCCACGTCGCGGCGCACGGCCACGCGCGACAAGGCTGAGACCATCGCCGTGGCCAGCGTGATGCCCGCCGACGGGCCATCTTTCGGAATGGCGCCTTCCGGGATATGCACGTGAACGTCAGTGCGGCGATTGAAGTCACGATGAATTCCGAGGTCCTCGGCTCGGGAGCGCACCCAGCTCATGGCCGCCTGCGCTGATTCCTGCATCACGTCGCCCAGTTTGCCCGTCAGGGTCAGACGTCCGCGGCCAGGCATGAGCGTGGCTTCGGTGACGAGAATCTCGCCGCCGACTTCCGTCCATGCCAGACCGGTGGCGATGCCAATTTCGTTCTTCTCCTCGGCCATGGACGGCCGGAAGCGCGGCACTCCGAGGTATTCGGTGACCTTGGTGCTATCGATCGTCTCGAAAAAGTCCTTGCCCTGCACCACGACTTTGCGAGCGATCTTGCGGCAGATCGCCGAAATCTCACGTTCGAGGTTGCGGACGCCAGCTTCGCGGGTGTACCGCTGAATGATGGCCTGGTAGGCGTCGTCTTCAAGAATGATGTTCTTGTCGGTGAGGCCGGAGCCTGTTACGGCCTTCGGCCCCAGGAAGCGTTTGCCGATTTCGACCTTCTCCATCTCGGTGTAGCCGGCCAGTTGCAGCACTTCCATGCGATCGCGGAGCGCCTGCGGAATCGAATGCAGCACATTCGCCGTGCAGATGAACATGACGTTCGACAGGTCGTACTCCACGTCGAGGTAGTGATCGAGGAACGTGCTGTTCTGTTCCGGATCAAGCACTTCGAGCAACGCCGCCGACGGATCGCCGCGAAAGTCCATCGACATCTTGTCGACTTCGTCGAGCAGGAACACCGGGTTCATCGTGCCGGCCTTCTTCATCATCTGGATGATCTGGCCAGGAAACGCGCCGATGTAGGTGCGACGATGTCCGCGCACCTCCGCCTCGTCACGCACGCCACCGAGCGATAGACGGACAAACTTGCGGTTCATGGCTCGGGCGATCGAGCGGGCCAGCGACGTTTTGCCCACGCCTGGAGGGCCCGCCAGTGTGAGAATGGTGGCTTTCGGCTTCTTGACCAGCACGCGCACGGCCAGGAACTCGATGATGCGCTCTTTGATCTTGTCGAGTCCGAAATGGTCCTCGTTCAGGATGCCTTCCGCGCGCTTGAGGTCGCGGCTCTCCTTGGTCTTCTTGTGCCACGGCACCGCGATCAGCCAGTCGAGGTAGTTGCGCGAGACGGTGGCCTCGGCCGACATCGGCGGCATCGAGTCGAGCCGCTTGAGCTCGTCGATGGCCTTCTTCTCAACTTCCTTGGGCATGCGGGCTTGAGCAATCTTCTTCTTCAAGTCGTCGCCTTCGTTGCCCTTCTCGTCCTTGCGGCCCAGCTCACGCTGGATCGCCTTCATTTTTTCGTTGAGGTAGTACTCTTTCTGCGCCTTCTCCATCTGCTTCTTCACGCGAGACTGGATGCGGCGGTCCACCTGGAGTTTGTCGACTTCTGATTCAAGGACGGCCACGATGCGGCCCAGGCGCTCAAGTGGCGCCACGATTTCGAGCAGGTTCTGCTTCTCTTCGACGCCCACTTGCAGGTGGGCCGCAATGGTGTCAGCCAGCCGCGACGGGTCGTCGACCCGCACAGCGGCAATCATGGCGTCGTACTGCAGCGTATTCGAGAGTTTTACATACTGCTCGAACAACGTCACCACCCGGCTCATCACGCCGTCGGTGTCTTCGGCCGGTTCGGCCTTCTTGGGCAGCACCTTGACGGTGACCCGATAAAATCCCTTGTCTTCCTTCCACTCGACCGCGCGGGCCCGCTCCACACCCTCAACCAGGACCTTGATGTTACCGTCCGGCAGTTTGAGCGATTGCACGATGTTGGCCACGCAGCCCATCGTGTAGATGTCGGCGGGCTGGGGGTCGTCGATGGCGGCATCGTGCTGCGCCGCGAGAAAAATCTTCTTGTCCGTGGTCAGGGCATGTTCAAGCGCGCGGGTCGACGAGGGGCGCCCGATGACAAACGGCATCATCATGTGTGGAAAAACCACGACGTCGCGAAGCGGGACGATAGGCAGAGTTTCGTACTGGTCCATAGGGTAATTATCCGGCCTTCTCCATCACAGTAATCGGCTTTTCTTTCGACTCTACCACCTCACGCGTGATGACGCACTCCCGGATCTTCTTCTGACCTGGCAGGGTGTACATCAGGTCGAGCATGATGTCCTCGATGATCATCCGAAGGCCGCGTGCGCCAATCTTGCGCTCGAGCGCCGCCTCGGCGAGCGCCTCAAGCGCGTCGTCGGTAAAACGAAGCTTGACGTTCTCGTAGTCGAACAGCTTCTGGTACTGCCGCGTGATCGCGTTTTTGGGTTCAGTCAAGATCGTGATGAGTGCCGCCTTGTCAAGTTCGTGCAACGTCCCGACGACCGGGAGGCGGCCGACGAACTCAGGAATCAGCCCATAACGAATCAAATCCTGAGGTTCCACTTGATCGAGGAGTGAGGCCGAGTCTTTGACGTGGTTCTTCAGGTCGGCCTTGAACCCCAGCATCTTCTTTCCTTTACGGCGGGCGATTTGCTTGTCGAGCCCCACGAACGCACCGCCCACAATAAAGAGGATGTTGCTGGTGTCGATCTGGAAGAACTCCTGATGCGGATGTTTGCGTCCGCCCTGCGGGGGCACGTTGGCGACGGTGCCTTCGAGCATCTTGAGCAACGACTGCTGCACGCCCTCGCCGGAAACGTCGCGCGTGATGGAGACGTTCTGGCTGGTTTTGCCGATCTTGTCGATTTCGTCGATGTAGATGATGCCCTCCTCCGC
>JABMNV010000026.1 GCA_013203475.1 Acidobacteriota bacterium | reverse complement strand
GTGCCGTCGCCGAATTCCCACTCATAGCTCTCAATCGAAACGGTACTCGGGATCAAACCCACCGTAAATGTGATGGGCGTCCCGACGGCAGCACTCGAAGGAGACGCCGACAGTGTTGGATTCAGGGCCGACACCACGACACTGCTCGACGCCACGGCGATGCCTCCGTCAACGTCGTTGCCGGTGACAGAGATGGGGTACTGCCCAGCAGACGCGTAGAGGTGTTGCCGAGTGGTCGCAGACGAGATTGCTCCAAGCGCGACCGAGTCTCCGTCGCCAAAATTGAGGATGACGCTGGAGAAACGCACCGCGGGATCCGGAGTGACCGTGATCGACACCGGAGCTCCCGCGGGCACGCTGCCTGTCGAGACCGTCACGGCGATGACCGACGAGGATCTCACCTTGATCACTGCCGCCGTGCTCGTCTTGCTACCAGCGCTGGCAGTGACGCTGGCTTCAACGGTCGTCGACAGGGTCGTGGTCGCCAAACCGCTCTCATTGGTCAGCCCCGACGCGGCTCCAACAATTCCGGCGGTTGTCGTGAACGCGACCGGGACGCCGAAGAGAGGATTGAAGTCTTTGTCTACCACCCGCGCGGTCAGCGTCACCGTGCCGCCCCCGGCCGCCACACTCGATGCCGAGGTCGTCAATGACACTAGCTCGACAGCCGCCGCGCCGATCAGGACATTAAGCGGCTCGGCGCTTGCGCCTCCAGAGAAGGCCGTGATCCTTGCGGTGCCGGACCTGCCGTCGGCTGTCAGTTTGACGGTGACCCGACCGTTGTTCGTCCGCGCCTCAAAAGGCTCAATCTTGCCCAACGACGTCGTAAAGGTCACGAGCGTGCCATTGTGCACTGGCGTGCCCGCAGACGTCGTCGTGGTCGCGGCGCCGCCACCGCCGCCTGTGCCAGTACTGACAGTGCCGTTCTCAATCAGGACGGCGATGATGTCAGTACTGCCGTTGATTGGCAGGACATTAGTCGCTGAGATCAAGGTTATGACGGTGCCGGCGGGCGCGACCAAGGGGACTTTGTCGCATGCCACCTGGGCAACGGCGAACAGGAGTGTCACGGCAGCGAGTGTGGCGGTCCGGCCTGACCAACGAGCCTGGCGAACCGAGCTGTAGAGGCGGGCAATGAGCCCAGAAAGGGCGTGTGGTACCATGCGACTCGATAAGGATATTACGTTCATGGGGCTAGGGGGTCAAGGTTCATTGGGTGCCGGACACCACGCGCGGCGACCGTACACTCGATTGGACGCCCAAGGGTTCACCATGGTCGTTCTTCTTGTGGTGATGGCGGTCATGGCGATTGGCATGTCAGCCCTTCTGCCGACATGGCGTCAACAGGCCATCCGCGAACAAGAAGAGGAACTCATCTTCCGCGGCAACCAATATGCCCGCGCACTCGTGTTGTTTTCGCGAAAGAACAACAACCTGCTCCCTCCAGACATTGACGTCCTTTATACGGGCAGGTATCTCCGCAAGAAATACAAGGATCCCATCACGGGCGAAGACTTCGGCTTGATGCCAGCCGGGCAACCCGCCGGCGCTGCCGGGCGCGGGTCAGGTGCTGGCGGCCAACAGGGCGGCCAGAACCAGACCGGCGGCCGAGGCCAGACGGGGCAGCAGAGCGGCTTTGGCGCGCCCACGGGCACGCAGGTGGTTGGATCGATTCAGGGGGTCTACAGCACGAGCACGGACGCCTCCATCCGCATCTACCAGAATCAGGAGCGCTATATCGACTGGCCCTTCACCGTGCAGACGGCCCAGCTCCTTATGGGAGTAGCCCGAGGGGGCGGCGCGGGTGGACGCGGTGGCAACCAGGGCGGCGCTAACGGCCAAGGCGGCGATGGCGGCCCAGGTGGAGTCAGGGTCGGTGGACCAGGACGCGGCGGCGCACCCGGTCGAGGTGTCGGCCAGCCGCCTGCTGGCGGCACGGGTCGTGGTGCGGCTCCTCCGACCACTGTGGGTGGGCGAGGTAGAGGCGGTGGCCAGCGCTAGCTGCTAGATTCCCAGGTCTTCCATGACAGCGTCGTGGAACCTGGCGCGAAAGGGAAGGAACCGCTCGTTGTCGCGCGTCGGGTGCACGCGATTCGTCAGCAGGACAACGTAGAGGTCGCGCTCCCAGTCAACCCACAGTGAGGTCCCCGTAAATCCGGTGTGACCGATGGCCGAAGCGGACAGGCGGGCGCCACACGACGAGGTGGGAAGCATCGTGTCCCATCCCAGCGCCCTCGAGCTTCCTGGCACGACGCTGCGTTGCGCAAACTGTCGCATCACAGCCTGCGTCGCCATCGGTCTCGCTTCCGTGGAGGGTGTTTCTGTGAAGGACCTCAGCACGGCTGAGGCGAACAGGCCCACCGCACCTGCCGTGCCAAATAGTCCAGCGTGCGGCGCCACGCCGCCAAGTGCCGCGGCGTTTTCGTCGTGGACGGCGCCCTGAAGCACACGGCCCGCGCCGCGACGGCTGGCAACCAACTCGGTGGGCGCGATCCGCTCCCGGAGCTCTGGCCCTGGGCTGTAGACCAAATCAGGCAGCGAAGCGCGCCCTCCGCAGGTGTCGCTCCACACGTCATTCCACAACACGTCGAGCGGGCGGCCCGCCACGTGTTCCAGGACAAATCCAAGCAGCAGAAATCCCACATCTGAATACACTGCGCGACCGCCAGGCGGACGCTCCAGCGGCACCGCGGCGAGGGCATTCAAGAACGCATTCCGCCCTACGAGCCGCTCCCACAAGGGCACGTGCGCGGGCAGGCCTGAAGAGTGCTCCAGCAGATGCCGAACCGTCACTGATTCCCGGTCATGTTCCTGATCAAATCCGCGCCATCCCTCGAGCACCTGACTGACCGGGGTGTCGAGCGACAGACGCCCGTCCTGGACCATCGCCATGGCGACCGACGAAGTGCTGATCACTTTGGTGAGTGAGGCGAGGTCGAAAATCGTGGCGACAGTGGCCTCAGGAGCAAGGCTGTCGTACGTGAGGCGGCCGAAGCTCTCAGTCCACAGAGGGCCACTCAGGCGACCGACCTGACACACGACAGCGGGACAGGCTCGCACCGCCAGACAGTCCAGCAGCACCGCACGGGCTCGCGGAAATGACCCAGGAGTCGGCCTAGCGGTCGCCACTGCGATCGCCTACCAGAGAGGGCCGCAGTTGGGCGAAAAACGCACCTCGCGGTGCGCTGACGGTCAGCAGGCTGTCGTAGGAAAACAAGAGGACGCCAGCGGCACCCGACTTCCGGGCGGACATGAGGTGTTCGGCAACGCGCCCGACGGGCAAGCGCCAGGCGCCAATGCCCGCCCAGATGGGCCGACCGTGTGCCCCATGGGTTGCGGCTTCGATTTGGGCGGCGAAGTCGCTGCGATCCTGGGCGTAGGCCATCGGACACACCACGTCGAGCAATCCAGCCTCCGCCCAGGCGGCCCAGTCCTGCAGCTTGCCGTCCCTGGCCTGGGCAGGGTCGGGCACCACCGCACTGGAAATCACGGCGGTCGGCCGCTCACGTTTGACGACGTCACGGATGCGCCGCACGAGCTCGGTCAGCCGATCACGCCGGAACCTCGCCCAGCCATCCGGGTACGTGCGCGTCCATACCAGAGGATCCGTCCGCCCCAGCCGGTCGAGCCGATCACGTTCAGCCCCCGTCATCTTCGGCAACTGTTCACGGCGGAAGGCATCCACTGTCATCCTGCTGTAGTCAAACTCGGCGGACGGGTAGCGAATATAGTCGAGGTGCACGCCGTCGAGGGGGTACGACCGCGTCAATTCGGCAATCACGGACAACGTGTAGTCCTGTGCGCCATCCGACACCGGCGATAAATACAAGCCCTCTACCGTGTCGCCGCGGTCGCGCGTCCATCGAGCCAATCGCCCCACGTACTCTGGCGTCCGTGGATCCAGCCCGTACAGATCGGCCGCGATGGCCCGCGGCACCATCAGCCAGCCGGGGTGCCTGGGCACAATGTGATCACGTGAGCGGGGCAGAGAGGTGGCGCTGGCCACCAGATTCACGTTGATCCACGCATGCACCTTAAGGCCGGCCGCATGCGCGGCCTCCAGCGTGGTGGCGAGCGGGTCAAACGAGGCGGGTTGATCTCCCAGTTCGGCGGCTCTGGGATCCACCTCGGAGTGGTAGTACGCGTCACCCCTGCCCCGCACCTGAACGAGCAGGGTGTCATATCCGCCGGCCGCAGCGGTCCGCACAAGCTCGGCAATTCGCTGCGGAGACGTCAGTGTTGAGCGCAGCACCCACAGGCCGCGTACTTCGTTTCGAATCGGGCTTGAGACTGGAGTGACAACCGGAACTGCGCGGGCCACTGAGGCGGTCCAGCCCATGGCCATCGCCAGCATCACGACACACAGCGACAGCCGATGAATGGGCATCAGGACCCCTGACGCTAGCAGCGCCCCCGTGGTCTGTCAATGCGATACGCTTGGCGCGTGGTCGGCACAGGCGAAGTGGTGATTGGAATCGACGTGGGCGGGACCAAGACGGTCTGTCGTCTGGCCAATCATGACGGACAGGTCCTGGCCGAGTCGCTCGGCCCTGGCGCCAACCTTCAGAGTACCGGCGAACTTCAAGCCGAGAAGGTGCTCCATCAGGTCATCGTCGACGTGACGCGACAGACTCCTCAATGGCCTGCGGTCGTGTGCCTGGGCATGGCCGGCGTCGACCGTCCGGGAGATGCGGCCGTGGTGCGCAACATTCTCTACAGGCTCGTGCCCCGCAGCCAGGTGGTCGTGGTCAATGATGCGCTGATTGCACTTGAGGCTGGACTCGCAGGTGCGCCTGGGGTGGTGATCATCGCGGGCACTGGCTCCATCGCCTACGGGAGAAACCGTGAGGGTCTGGCCGCTCGGGCGGGCGGGTGGGGATACGTCCTGGGAGACGAGGGGAGTGGCTACTGGCTGGGTCGACAGGCTCTGCGCGCCGTGGTTCGGTCAGCGGATGGACGTGGCCCGTACACCAGCATGACCCCGCTGGTCCTCGAACACTTTGGTGCGTCGCGGCCTCAGGAATTGGTCAAAGCAATCTACGCCGGCACGTTTCAGCCCTCCACTGTTGCGGCCATTGCCTCCCTGGTCGACGCCTCTGCAGACGAGGGCGATGCAACCGCCCTCCAGTTGCTCGACACCGGTGCGCGGGAGTTGGGGCTGGCGGCGCGATCGGTCTGTGACGCGATTTCTCTCCCTCACGGCCCCGTTCTTCTGGCCGGTGGGATTTTCAAGGTCGCTCCGCGCATGCGCCAGCGCGTGGTCGCACACCTCACCGGACGACGGCAGGGGATGGTTGTGACACCATTGCAGGAGGCGCCAGTTGCTGGGGCCACCTGGTTGGCGTGTGCGGCGCTGCGAGGGACGTTGGTTCTGCCAACGTATCTCGACGCCTAACCCATTTCTTGGAAAGTCACGATGCCCGTATCCGTTTATGCCACCGCTACGCGGGCAGCCTCTGCCGCTGCTACGCGTATTGTCAATGTTCTTCGAGACAATCCAGCAGTCGTGGTCGGCCTCCCGACCGGGCATACCCCGATCCCCATGTACCGGGCACTCGTGCGGGCCTACCAAGCCGGACGAGCGGATTTTTCCAGAGCCACAACGTTCAATCTCGACGAATTTGCGGGGCTGGGCCGTGATGACGCCGGCAGTTATCGCACATTCATGGAATCGCACCTGTTCGACCACGTGAATCTGGCCCCCCAGCGCGCGCACGTTATCGATGGCCGCGCCTCGGATTGGCGACAGGAGTTGGAGCGATTTGAACGACGAATCGCCCGGGCTGGCGGCATGGATCTCATCGTGCTGGGCATTGGACAGAACGGCCATCTGGGATTCAACGAACCTGCGGACGCGTTGCCCGCGCGGTCACACCGTGTGGCCCTGCGGCAACAGAGTCGACGGGCGAATGCCACGTTGTTCGGCGGGCGTTGGCAAGACGTGCCGCCCTATGCGCTCTCTATGGGTATCGGCACAATCCTGAACGCTCGGCGGACGATCCTGTTGGCCACCGGTGCCTCCAAGGCGCGGATTGTCGCTCGCGCACTCACGGGCCCGGTCACCACGAAGGTGCCGGCCTCGCTCCTGCAGACGCACCCGAACATGATGGTCGTGCTCGACCGAGATGCGGCGTCGAGACTCTAGGTGTCCGTGGCTCAGTCCTCTTTGGTGGCCGGATCAAGCTGCAGCAGTTCGCGCAAACGCAGTTCGACGTCTTCATCAAGGGCATCGCGAATGGAATCATCAGATTGCTTGAGTCGCTTGACGGCCTGGGCCATCGTCAGTCCTGCCTGCTTCATGACGATGGCCACTTTGACGTTCCACTTTGAACGAACGAGCAGGGTCTTGGCCGCCTCGGGGTCAATGCCGGTCACCATCGACACAATGCGCTGCGCCCGATCCTTCAGCTTTTCCGAGCCAGTCTTGACGTCGACCATCAGGTTGCCGTAGGTCTTGCCAATTCTCACCATGGAGGCCGTGGTGAGCATGTTGAGGACCATCTTGGTCGCGGTCCCCGCCTTCAGGCGCGTCGACCCGGCAATCACTTCCGGCCCGACGGCGGGTGCGATGATCAGGTCGACGTAATTCTGCAATTCAGTGCCGGGCCAGCACGTGACGAAAATGATACGTGCGCCCTTCTTTCGCGCCACCGTCAAGGCGCCTCGCACGAACTGGGTGATGCCACTGGCCGAGACCCCAACCACCACATCGCGCTTGCCGACGCGCAGTCGCGAAATACTCCGCCCGCCCTCTTCAAAATTGTCTTCGACGCCTTCGCGGGCGCGGAAGACCGCCTCCTGCCCGCCTGCCATGATGCCGAGCACGAGGTCTGGCTTGGTGCCGAACGTGGGTGGCATTTCCGCCGACTCGAGAATGCCGAGTCGGCCACTCGTGCCCGCACCGACCAGGACAAGACGTCCCCCCTTCTTCAGCGCCGCGGCAATGATGTCCACTCCGTGGGCGATCCGCTCGCGTTCCTTGCTGACGGCGGCCACCATCTTCTTGTCTTCGACGAGCATGACGTCGATGATCTCCAGCGCCGGCATCTTGTCGATGGCCAGCGAGGCGCTGTTAATGGCTTCAGTGGGAAGATATTGCCACTTGGACTGGTAGGGCATGAGGCACACTGCAAGGGAAAAGGGGTAGCGTACTACCATCATGACTGAAGATGCCATCACTGCGTACCTGCGGCATCTTGAAGTAGAGCGTCGGCTCTCGCCGCACACGCTGGAGGGGTACGGTCGCGACCTGGCTCGTCTGCGGGCGTTTGCCACGTCCAGGACGCGAGACCTGATCAGCCTGGATCGGGCCGCCCTGGAGGCCAGCGTCCGCGACGTCATGATGAGTGGTCTCTCGCCAACGTCGACCGCACGATTTGTGGCCGCTGTTCGCGGACTGTTTCGGTATCTGCGCCTCCGCGGTGAAATCAGCGAGAATCCAGCGGACGACTTGCACGCTCCACGCGCCTTTCTGTCGCTACCGGCGTTCCTGTCGCTGGCAGATGTGGACCGCCTCCTTGAAGCGCCCGACGTGGCGACGCACGGAGGCCTGCGCGACCGGGCCCTGATCGAGGTGCTGTACGCCACAGGACTCCGCGTCTCTGAGTTGGTCAGTCTCCGCTTGACTGACGTGCAGATCGAACGAGGATATGTGCAGTGCCTGGGCAAGGGCCGCAAGGAACGTATCGTTCCGTTGGGCGATGAGGCGTCATCGTGGGTCAGACGCTACCTGAACGAGACGCGTCCGGCCCTGGTCACCAAGACGGATCCTCCCTGGTTGTTTGTGAGCCAGCGGGGGGCGCGTCGGCTGTCACGCGGATCGTTCTGGAAAATTCTGAAGAATTACGGAGAGGCGGCGGGCATCACCGCGCACCTGAGCCCGCACGTGCTGCGACATTCGTTTGCCACGCACCTGCTCGAACGCGGAGCAGACCTCCGAGCGATCCAGACCATGCTAGGCCACGCGGACCTCACCACCACCCAGATCTAC
>JABMNV010000223.1 GCA_013203475.1 Acidobacteriota bacterium | reverse complement strand
TCACCCAGTTCACCTATTTTCAGCAGGCCGGCGGCCTGGACCTGGCACCCATTTCAGTCGAACTGACCTATGGACTGGAGCGGTTCGCCATGTCGCTGCAAGGCGTGGATAACGTCTACGACCTCGAATGGGCCCGCGGCGTGAAATACGGGGAAGTGCGACTCCGCGATGAGGTGGAGCAATCGAGGTATGCCTTCGCACAGATGACCATGCCCGAGGGCGAGTTTGGCCAGTTTCATCGCAACCTGTTTGACCAGTACTACGACTTCGCCGGCAAGTTGCTGAAGGATGGGCTCGTGTTGCCAGCGCTCGACTACTGCCTGAAGTGTTCACACGCGTTTAACCTCCTTGACTCGAGCGGCAGTATCGGCGTGACCGAGCGCACGGCATACATCCTGAGGGTGCGGCAATTGGCCGTGGCGATAGCCAGGGCTTGGAGCACACCGCCCGACATGGTCGGCGAATTGGCGGAGACGGGAGGGGTGCATGGATCGTGAACTCTTGATCGAGATTGGCGTGGAAGAACTGCCCGCGTCGTGGCTGCCCCCGCTGACCGAGCAGTTAGGTGCGACGCTGCGGACGGCGCTCACGGATCACAGGCTTACGGTGACCGAGTCGATTGAAGTGCATGGCACGCCCCGGCGTCTGGCGGCCTGTGTCCCGTCGTTGGTGGATCGACAGGATGACCGGGACGAAACGTTGACCGGGCCACCCGTGTCAGCCGGACGTGGTCCTGACGGCAAGCCCACGCCAGCTGGCCTCGGCTTCGCGAAAAAACATGGGGTTGAGTTTTCGGCTCTGACCCAGGTGGAGACGTCGAAGGGCACCTACCTGGCCGTCGAAAAGAACGTCCGCGGGCGCGCCACCGTGGACGTGCTGCCCGACGTGCTGACGCAGTTGCTGCGCACGCTGCCCTTTCCCAGGCAAATGCACTGGGACGCGGAATTGCATGATGGCAAAGGCGAACTGCTGTTTGGTCGGCCCATTCGTTGGCTGCTGTTCCTGTTCGGCGGCCGCGTCGTGCCGTACACGATTTCGCGCACGCAGTTGTCGGCCGGCGTCAGGGTGCAGGACGTCTCGTCCGGCGCGGTCACCTTCGGCCATCGGTTCCTCGCGACGAGCGGGCGTGCGGGCCGCGCCATCAAGGTGCGCGGCTTCGACGAGTACAAGAAAAAGCTCGCGGAGAACTTTGTGTTCCTGTCGCGCCTCGAACGTCGCGACCGCATTGTGCGCGAACTGGATGGACACGCCCGGCGCGTGGGTGGCCGCTTAATGCTGCACCAGTCGACGCAGACAGAGAATCTGCTGGAAGAGGTGCCGGACCTCGTCGAGTATCCGTCGGTGGTTGCTGGCACGTTCGCACCCGAGTTCCTCAAACTGCCAGCGGAGGTCCTGACGACCACACTGGTCCATCATCAGCACTTCTTTCCGATTATCGGTAACGATGAAAAGTTGATGCCGGCGTTTCTCGCGGTGACCAACACGCAGAGCAACAATGACAAGGGGATTGCGATCAATGCCGAGCGGGTGGTGACCGCCCGGTTGCGCGACGCGCGCTTCTTTTGGGACGCCGACCGGAAGATTGCGCTCGACGGTCGACTGGGTCGCCTGGAAACACTGACGTTCCACAAGAAACTCGGGTCGTACCGCGCCAAGGCCGAGCGCGTCGCGAGGTTGGCACGCTGGGTCGTCGCTGACGTGTTTGGGCAGTCGGAAGAGATGGCCGCCCAGGCCGAGCGCGCAGGCCGGCTTGCCAAGGCCGACCTGGCGACCGATATGGTGCGTGAGTTCACCGAGTTGCAGGGCGTGATGGGCGGCGTCTACGCGCGTGAGGCCGGCGAACCTGAGGCCGTGTGGAAGGCGATTTACTACCACTATCTGCCCATCGCCGTGGAGTCGACCGCGGCGCCTACCCCTGACGCGCTTGGGGGTGGTCGTGTCACCTGGGCGGCCGTGGCGTTGGCAGACAAGCTGGACACCATCGCCGGACTGTTTCAGGCCGGCGAGCGGCCGACCGGATCGCGGGACCCGTTTGGATTGCGCCGCGCAGCCCACGGCGTGATTCGGGTGCTGGTTGACTTGGAAGCGCTGACTGGTCTGACCGTACGCCCCTCGCTGACCGCGCTCATTTCGCGGGCTGTCAGAGGCTACGGCGCGACACCTGAGACGGACGGACGTGTCATGGCAGATCAGGTGACGCCGGGGCATGTGATGGAAGACGCCGCCTGGGCAGACCTCAGTGCGTTTTTGACTGAACGACTGTCGTACGTGCTTGAAACGCGCGGTGCTGACCGCCGCAACGTCCGCGCCGTCCTGAAGGCTCGCGGCGATCGACCTGTGGCGGATGTGGTGGCGAATCTGGAGGCCTTGCCGGAATTTTCGGCCTCGGAGCCGTTCCGGCAGTTGGCCACGGCGTTCAAGCGTGTGCGCAATATCGCGCGGGAGTTGGCTGACGAGGACTTTGCGAGAGAAGAGGCCATCGGCCCCTCGTTGGGGAGTCTGCTCACAGAGCCGTCTGAACTGGCATTGCTGGCCGAACTGGACAAGCGGACCGCCGTCATCGTTCAGGCAGTCACCGCGGGCACAGGGTATCGAGAGGCGTACCTGGAGGCCTCGAGATTTGAGCCGGCGGTGGCGCAATTTTTTACCGACGTATTCGTGATGGCTGATGACCTGGTCCTTCGCCAGGCGCGGTTGAGATTAATGAAGCGACTAGAGCACTTGATATTACAACTCGGTGATATTTCCGAGATCGTAGCAGCGGAGTAGGAACATGAAGCGAACGAAGACGAAGACAGCGAAGAAGCCGACCAAGACTGTGAAGAAGAAGACGGCGAAGAGGATCAGCAAGACAGTTGCGAGAGCGGCGAAGCCTGTGAAGAAGGCGTCCCGGAAGTCCGCGACCAACGCCAGGAAGTCGATCCTCGGGATCGTGCGAACGGTGGCTGCAGCCCCGAAAACAATCAAGAAGAGCAAGAAACACGTGTACTTCTTTGGCGGCGGCGCGGCAGAAGGTGATCGGAGCATGAAGGATCTGCTTGGGGGCAAGGGCGCCAATCTGGCCGAGATGACGAATGCCGGACTACCGGTGCCCGCGGGATTCACGATTTCGACGGGGGCCTGCACGTTGTACTCGGAGAACAAGGGCAAGATTCCAGCCGATGTCGATGCCGAAATGCAGCGGCACCTGGCCCGATTGGAACGAGTCGCCAAGGCGAAGTTCAACTCACCGACCAATCCGCTGTTGGTGTCGGTGCGCTCGGGCGCCAAATTCTCCATGCCGGGCATGATGGATACGATTCTGAATCTCGGGATGAACGACGTGACGGTGGAGTCGGTGAAGGCGCGGACTGGCAACGGTCGGTTCGCGTTCGACAGTTACCGCCGGTTTATTCAGATGTTCGGCAGCGTGGTGCTGGAAATTTCCAAGGACGCGTTTGAGCACGAATTGACAGCCGTCAAGCAGGAGCAAGGCGTCGCCGAAGATCCGGAACTGACCGAAGAGGCCCTGCGTGATGTCGTGGCGCGTTTCAAGAAAGTTGTGCGCGCCAAAGCCAGACGGAGCTTTCCGCAGGATCCCCTCGAGCAACTGCGTCTGTCGCGCGACGCCGTGTTTCGGAGTTGGCAGAATCCACGGGCGAAGGAATACCGCCGTATCTATGACATCCCAGACCACATCGGCACGGCCGTCAACGTGCAGATGATGGTGTTTGGCAATACCGGAGATCGGTCAGGCACGGGTGTCGGATTCACACGCAACCCGGCCACCGGTGCGAAGGAGTTCTACGGGGAGTTCCTGATCAACGCGCAAGGTGAAGACGTCGTGGCCGGCATTCGGACGCCCCGGCCAATCGCCGAGCTTGAAGAGGTGATGCCGCGGGCGTACAAACAGTTGCGAGCGATCACGACCAGGCTCGAAAAGCACTACCGCGATATCCAGGACTTCGAGTTCACGATTCAAGACGACGAGCTGTATATGCTGCAGACGCGCAACGGCAAGCGCACGGGCTATGCGGCGGTCATGATTGCGACGGACATGGTGGCCGAGAAGCTTGTCACGTCGAAAGAGGCGGTCATGATGGTGGAGCCTGAGTCGCTCTCTCAGTTGCTGGCCCCCATCTTCGATCCGAAGGACTGGGCCGCCCTGCCAGTCGCCACCAAGGGGCTGCCAGCGTCGCCTGGCGCCGCCTCCGGGCAGGTCGTGTTCACGGCTGATCGCGCAGTGGAATGGTCCCGTCAAGGCAAGCCTGTGATGTTGGTTCGTCGCGAGACGGTGCCTGATGACATTCACGGGATGTTCGTGGCGCAGGGCATCCTCACAGCCACTGGCGGGATGACCTCGCATGCCGCGGTCGTCGGTCGGCAGATGGGTAAACCGTCGGTGGTCGGTGCAGGATCGCTGGAAATCAGCGAGCACGCCAAGACTGTCAAAGTCGGCGACACGGTCATGAAGGAAGGCGACTGGTTGTCGTTTGACGGGTTGAGCGGCGAGGTGAAAATTGGTCAGGTCGCGACGAAGCCGAGCGAAATCCTCCAGGTCGTCAATGGTGAGCTTGAGGCGAGCACGTCTGACATCTTCAATCGATTTAACACGCTGCTGTCATACGCCGACAAGATTCGCCGCCTCGGAATTCGCGCCAACGCGGACCAGCCCGACCAGGCGCAGATCGCCTACAACTTTGGGGCGCGCGGTATCGGGCTCTGTCGCACGGAGCACATGTTCTTCGGTGAAGGTCGCATCCCCATCGTTCAGCGCATGATCCTGGCTGACAATGAGGCGGACCGCCGGGCCGCGTTGGCCGAACTGTTGCCCATGCAGCGGGCCGACTTCTACGGTGTGTTCAAGGAGATGCACGGCGAACCGGTCACGATTCGGACGATCGATCCGCCGCTGCACGAGTTTCTTCCCAAGCGCGAAGACCTGATGGTGGATGTCGCGAAAATGGAGGCGACTGGCCAGACAGGGGACGCGCTTGAAGAGAAGCGCCGACTGCTACACCGCGTGGATCAGCTCCACGAATTTAACCCCATGCTGGGCCATCGTGGCGTGCGCCTCGGCATCACCTACCCCGAGATTACCGAGATGCAGACCCGGGCGATTCTTGAAGCGGCCTGCCAGCTTGCCAAAGAGGGCATCAAGGCGGTTCCAGAAATCATGATTCCCCTGGTCGGCGATGTGCGCGAACTGAAGGATCAGAAAGCCGTGGTCCTCACGGTCGCGGCAGAAGTGATGAAGGAAATGGGCGTGAAGGTGAAGTTCCTGGTCGGCACGATGATCGAAGTGCCGCGCGGAGCCATCACGGCCGATGAAGTGGCCCGCGAAGCCGACTTCTTCTCGTTCGGCACGAACGACCTGACCCAACTCACGTACGGGTTTTCACGCGACGACATCGGGAAGTTCCTGGGGTCGTACCAGGACCGCCGAATTCTTGACAGGGATCCATTCGCGTCACTCGACACCACGGGTGTCGGACAGTTGGTGGCGATGGGCACGGCCAAGGGGCGGGCCACCAAGCCGAAGCTGAAGGTCGGCGTGTGTGGTGAACATGGCGGCGATCCGGCGTCCATCCACTTCTTCGACTCGCTCGGCTTCGACTACGTGAGCTGTTCTCCCTACCGCGTGCCGGTGGCACGGTTGGCGGCTGCGCAGGCGACGTTGAAGCAGAAGGCGCTCGACTAGGTCCGGAACGTCGCGAATGGAGTGGTCGTGAATCGTATCCATCGGCTACCCACGGAGCTGGCCAACCAAATCGCCGCTGGCGAGGTCGTGGAACGGCCGGCGTCAGTGGTGAAGGAGTTGGTCGAGAACGCCGTTGACGCCGGCGCAACTCGTATCGCCATCCTTGTCGAGTTCGGCGGCAAGAAGCTTATTTCTGTCGAAGATGACGGGATGGGCATGTCGCCTGACGACGCGCGTTTGGCGGTGGAGCGCCATGCCACCAGCAAGATTCGGGACGCCGGAGACTTGGCGGCGATCCTCACGCTTGGCTTTCGGGGGGAGGCATTGCCGTCAATTGCCTCGGTCTCGCGATTTCGCCTGCGCACGCGGGAGCGGGGATCCTTGAGCGGGCAGGAGATTCGTATTGAGGCGGGCGTGACGGTGTCTGACCGCGAAGTGGGCGCGCCTGAAGGGACGCTGATCGAGGTGGCAGAGTTGTTCTACAACCTGCCGGCTCGACGGAAGTTTCTCAAGGCCGATACCGCCGAAACGGCCCAGGTGTCACGCCTGGTGACACAACTGGCGTTGGGCTATCCGGGCGTCGGCTTCACACTCAAGAGTCGGGACCGCCTGTTGATCGAGGCGCCACCGGCAGGGTCGAGCGAAGAACGGTTCTATCAGATTTACGGCGATCGGCCGGACCTGGTGGCCGTCACTAAACAGGCGGCCGGGATCGGCGTCACCGGGTACGTGGCGGCTCTGGCCGAACAGGGACCGGTGCGCGGCCCCCAACACGTCTTCGTGAATCGTCGACTCGTGAAGGACCGGACCATCGCACACGCGATCAAGCAGGCGTACAGCGTGGCGACGATCAAGGAACGGAGCCCAGAGGTCCATCTGTTCCTGGAGGTGCCACCTGACCGCATCGACGTCAACGTGCATCCGACCAAGGCCGAGGTGCGTTTCCTGGACCAGGGCCTCGTGCACGAGGTCTTGCGGCGAGCGCTGATCGATTCACTGGGTCAGGGCAGTGCCCCTGAATTGGTGTTGCGCCCCGGGATGGCTGCGCCAGGGGGGGAGGCGACGCACGCGGCACTGCCGTGGACGTTTGAGGCGCCGACCGGTGCCGGCATTGGCCAGGGGTCGTTCACGCCTCGACCGGACGTGGAAGGCGCGCTTGCGCATGCGATCGATCAGGGCATTCCCGCACAGGCGCCTGACCCGCGGATGGGCATTACTGCCGGGCACGAGACCGTGGCGACGTTAATCAAGCCGATGGCGCCGCTTGGACAGTTTCGGAACACGTTCATCATCGCCGTCGACGAGGATGGCGTGGCGATTATCGATCAACATGTGGCACATGAACGGATTCTGTTTGAGCAGATCGCCGAACGTCTGACGACCGGTCGAGTCGAGGTGCAGGCGTTGCTGACGCCGGTCGTGCTCGAACTGACATCCGGAGAACACCAGACGCTGCTCTCGCACACCGCGGCGTTGCAACGCCTGGGGTTTGAGTTCGAGGACTTCGGCGGCAACAGCCTGCGCGTCGGTGCGGTGCCGGCGCTTCTCGACTGGAACAAATGCGAGAGCGTACTGCGCGCGGTTGCCACCGATCTCGATGACCTCTCGCCCGGGGCCGGCGTCGATGTCGCCCTGCGTCAGATGGCGGCGACGATGGCGTGTCATGCCGCAGTGAAAGCACACGATCAGCTCACGCGCGAGAAAATGCAGTATCTGCTGGACGAGCTCCGTCGCACGTCTCATTCCTCGGTCTGCCCGCACGGGCGACCGGTGGTGCTCCGTCTGACTCGGCGAGAGATTGAGCGTAATTTTGAACGGGTGTAGCCGCCCCTCCGCCAGCGGGCGCTAACCTCCTCGGCAGGCGCATGGTAAAATCTTGTAACTATCTGATTTATTTGACGATATGAGCACCAACCCAACCCCCATCGACCAACTTTCTCCACTGCGCTCCCATCGGGGCCAGCGCCGGACGCTCGGCCTCGACGATGCAACCGTCATCAAGTTTGCGGCGTCGCATCCCGACCTCGGGGCCGCCGTTGACGCCGCGGTGGCTGAGTACGAGCGAATTAGGACGCCCTTCGCCGAGTTGCTGGACCTTGACGAGAACGCGCAGGTGCAGGCCGTGCAGGTCGGGTTTGTGAACTTCTACCCGGAGGACGGGGTGAACCCCTACGTTGCGCTCGCTGCGCGTGGATCGTGGGTGGTGACCCTTAAGGGGGCGGTGTTGTACGACACCGGCGGCTACGGCATGCTCGGGTTCGGCCATGCGCCTGAGCCGGTCATGGACGCCATGGCGCGTCCACAGGTCATGGCCAACATCATGACGCCGAACCTGTCCCAGTTGCGCTTTGAGCGAGCGGTGCGGCGCGAGATTGGTCACAGTCGCAAGGCTGGCTGTCCGTACACGAAGTTCATGTGCCTCAACTCGGGGTCAGAGGCGATGACTCTGGCCACGCGGATCGCCGACACCCACACCAAGGCGATGACTGACCCGGGCGGTCGCTATGCCGGCCGAATCGTCAAGCGCCTGGCGGTGGCTGGTGGGTTCCACGGCCGCACTGATCGTCCTGCGCTGTTTTCAGACTCGAGCCGCAAGAACTACACCGAGCACCTCGCCAGTTATCGAGGGGAGGAGAGCGTGATTGCTGTTCCGGCCTACGACATCAAGGCGTTGCGTGAGGTCTTTGAGCACGCCCAAACGCGCGGCTGGTTCATCGAGGCGATGTTGCTTGAGCCTGTCATGGGCGAGGGGGACCCTGGACGCCGACTCCCGGTTGACTTCTATGTCGCCGCACGTGAACTGACCGCCTCCCATGGTTCGCTGCTCTTGATTGACTCGATTCAGGCTGGCCTTCGCGCGCACGGCGTGTTGTCAGTGGTCGACTATCCCGGCTTCGATCAGACGGACGCGCCAGACATGGAAAGTTTCTCCAAGGCGCTCAATGCGGGGCAGTTTCCGCTGTCGGTGCTTGGACTGAACGAGCGCGCGGCGGGCATGTACCAACGTGGCACGTACGGCAACACCATGACGGCCAACCCACGGTCGCTCGATGTGGCCTGTGCCGTGCTGGAGTTGCTCACGCCCGAGCTGCGCGAGACAATTCGCCAACGCGGCGTTGAGTCGCTGGAGAAGCTTGAACGGCTCAAGGTGGAACTCGGCGGATCGATCACCAAGGTCCAAGGCACGGGCCTCCTGTTTTCGTGCGAACTCGACCCACGCTTCAAGGGATATGGCGCAGGTTCGATCGAAGAGTGGCTGCGCGAACGTGGCCTCGGTGTGATCCACGGTGGCGCGAATTCACTGCGCTTCACGCCCCGATTCGCTGTCGAGAGCGATGAGATTGACCTGATCGTGGCGATGGTCAAACGCGCAGTGATGGAAGGTCCGCAGCAATAGTAGGCGCGGCCCACGCCCGGGTCGAGCGCGGGACTACGTCTTTCGTCGGCGCGCGCGATCCAGGGCGTCGCGGAGCTTGGGCTCCAGCCCGCGCTCGGTGGGCTTGTAGTAGCGTCGTCCGGCGAGTGACTCGGGCAGGCACGACATGTCGGCGACAGCGTCCGGTTCGTCGTGCGAGTACTTGTAATCTTTCCCAAAGTCGAGTGACTTCATCAGCGCGGTCGGTGCATTGCGCAGGTGCAGCGGCACGGGGGCGGCTTCGTGTTGTAGCGCATCCTTGGCCGCAGACGTGTACGCCACGTACGCGGCGTTGCTCTTGGGTGAGGCCGCCAGATAGATGACGAGTTGGGCGAGGGCGGCATTGCACTCGGGCATGCCAAGAAAGTGCGTAGCATCCTTTGCGGCGATGGCCAGTTGGAGTGCGCGCGGGTCGGCATTGCCGATGTCTTCGGAGGCGAACCGTACGAGCCGACGTGCGACGTACATCGGATCTTCCCCAGCTTCCAGCATCCGTGCCAACCAGTACACGGCCGCATCCGCGTCGCTGTTCCGAATCGATTTGTGGAGGGCCGAGATGATGTTGTAGTGCTCGTCGCCGGTCTTGTCGTACAGCAGGGCGCGACGTTCAATCAGGGCCGCCAGCGTTGCCGCGTCAAGCACTCGATGCCCCCTCTGGTCCACCGCGAGGGACGCCGTGACCTGCTCGAGCAGGTTCAAGGCAACGCGTGCGTCGCCATTGGCATAACGTGCCAGTGACGTCAGTGCCTCTGGTTCGGCCGTGACCAGGAGGGCCGCGAGTCCGCGCTCGGCATCCACAAGAGCGCGCTCCAGGATTGCCACGACTCGATCGAGGGCGAGCGGCTGCAAGACATAGACCTTCGAGCGTGAGAGCAGCGCGGAGTTGACCTCAAATGACGGATTCTCTGTCGTCGCACCAATCAGCACGACGGCCCCCGACTCGATGTGCGGCAGAAACGCGTCCTGCTGCGCTTTGTTGAACCGGTGAATTTCATCGACAAAGAAAATCGTTCGGCGGCCGGATTGTCGTCGGGCGTAGTCGGCACGGCTGATGACTTCCTTGATCTCCTTGATGCCGGATGTCACGGCACTGAACCCGGCGAACTCAGCACCGCTGGCCGCAGCGATCACGCGCGCGAGCGTGGTTTTGCCGGTGCCAGGAGGTCCCCACAGGATTAATGAATGCAATGCGCCGGCATCGATAGCCCGACGCAGGGGCTGGCCTGGTCCGACGAGGTGGTCCTGACCCACATATTCGTCAAGCGACCGAGGGCGCATCCGTTCGGCGAGAGGAGTGCTGCTCAGGGGGGCGACAGGGTCATCGCCAAACAGCGAGCGTGTCATGTGCTGCCCCGTTGGGCGCGTGCCTCGTACAACATCAGAGCAGCTGTAACGGCGACGTTGAAGGAATTGATTCCGGATCGCATGTGAACGCTGACCCTGAGGTTGGCCGCAGCAAGCGCGTCGGTCGGAAGGCCTGCGCCCTCATTACCAAGCAGCAACAGGGTGGGCTTGGTCAGATCCGCAGCGTGGACGTCGACCGTGTTCTCGCCAGGAGAAAGCGTGGCCACAACCTGCAGCCCAGCGGTCTTGGCCGCCGCGATTGTATCTGCGAGCGAGGCGCGCGTGACCGGAAGGCGGAACGTGCTGCCCATCGCCCCACGCAGGGCCTTGGGTGAGCCGGGGTCGGCAGTCTCGCCGATCATGACGACTGCGGTCGCCCCCAGGCCGTCTGCCGAACGGATGGCCGCGCCCGCGTTACCCGGGTCCTGGACATCGACCAAGCCAATTACCAGGCTCGGCTGTGTCGTCCAGATTGTGTCGAGCGGGGCAGGTGCCCATTGGGCCAAGGCCACAACGCCTGTCGGTGTTTTCACGGGGCTGGCGGCGGCCATCACCCCGGCGGTGACCTCGTGCACCGTGCACCCAGCCGCCGCGGCGCGTTCCCATAATTCGTCCATCTCGTCAGTCGGCGTGTCGAGCATTGCCGTCGTCGCCAGCACGAGGTCCACGGGAAGTTCTGCGCGCAAGGCGTCGAGCAGGAGGTGCACCCCATCGATCAAGACCACTCCCCGACTGAGGTCGTCGCGCCCCTCACGCCGGGCGGCATCCCGGAAGCGGGTGACGACCGAATCTTGTCGGCGTGAAATGCGAGAAATGACCGTACGCTTCACAGGGTGCTCGAACATAGCATGTTAGACTTTTCGAGCGATGAAAGCCCGCCTGATTAAGCGATTCGAGGAGCAGATTGCTGTGCTCGACCGCGAACTTACTCACGAGTTGCCAAAAGAAATTCAACGTGCTCGAGAGTTGGGTGATCTGCGCGAGAACGCGGAATACTCGGCGGCGAAGGAACGCCAGCGGCTGGTGGAATCACGGGTGTCGATGCTGCGCACGCGAGTGGCCGCCATTCAACTGCTGAACATGGATAAGATTCCGACCGACCGAGTCGCGTTCGGTTCCAGAGTGACCGTGCTTGAGCATGGAAAGCAGCAGGTGACGTTCGAGTTTGTGATGCCCGAGGACGCAGACCCAGACAAGGGCTTCGTCTCTGTCGCGTCACCAATTGGCCGGGCGTTCGTGGGAAAAGAGGAGGGCGACGACATCTCGGTAAAGACCCCTGCAGGTATTCGCAGGTTCGAGATCGTCACACTCCTGACCATTCACGACCTCGAGTAGACACCGCGTGGCTCTGCCTTCCTACGCTCCACGCCTCCGGACAGCATTGGTGTTCTGTGGCACCGGCACGGCTGGCGCCTATCACGCGGGCGTACTTCGGGCGTTGTCAGAAGCCGGGATCAAAATCGATGTGTTAGCCGCTCACGGCGCCGGCGGCATCGCGGCTGTGAGTGGGGCCTCCGATAACAGCGCGGACCTCTGGTCGTCGTCGGGCCCCTGGGCGACGGATCGGATGCGGCGGGCGTATCGCTGGCGGGCGTCTCTCAGGACGTGCGGTTGGGGCGTGCTGACGGCGGCGGCACTCCTGCTCGCGCCGCTGGCCGTCCTGATTGTGGCGACTGGGGTGTACGGGGCAAGTGTCGTAGCCACGCTCATCAACTTGCCTTCGATAGGTGAGTGGTTGGTCTCGGCGTATCAGCGGCTCTTGGCGTTCCTGTTCGCGCCACCGATTCTGCCAACGATCATCCCAAGGGCCGTCGTGCTGGCGGTGCTCGTGGTGGTCGTCGTCCTGGCCGCCGCGGCAATCGGTGCACGTCGGCGCGAGACCTCCCGAAGACGGGTTCACGGCGCGGTCTGGTGGCGCGTGTTCGGACAACCGCTCGATCCTCGTGAGCCGGAGGCGACCGTGATGCAGGCGCTGCGTCGGGTGACGCCGGCCCCTCCGGGCAGCACCGATCGCGAGATGAGCAATCGGTTTGTCGAATTGCTCACAGAGAACTTTGGGCAGCCTGGGTTTCGCGAGGTGATTCTCGGTGTTCATGATCTTGATGCCCGTCGCGATGTCGTGGCCGCGGTGCTGGCCCCTCAATGGCGGCAGGCCTTTGGTCAGCGGCGTGTGGGCGCTGGACCACGCGAGTCGGAGGCCGTTGATTTGGCGAGCGGTGGCGCGGAGGAACGGGGCCTTGCGCTCGACTTTGTGCTGGCTGGCCTGCGACTGCCCGCGGCCTCTGCGCCACACGAGGTGACGTTTCCGGACAAGAGTTATTGGCAGGGGGAGACCCACCGCTGGTGCGACCGGCCGGAACTGGTGGGTCGGCTCATCGATGAACTGGCCCGAGTGGGTGTGGAGCAGGTGATCCTGACCGGAGCCGCGCCTCCGGCTGCCACGCCGCACGACATGCGCCCCAGGGCTCTGGACCTCCGCACGCGTATGGGAGAAACGCTGCGGTCCGTGGAAACGGCCGCGTTCCAGGATGCCTGGGCGGCCGCCGTCGGGCGTTTTTCCGGCGTCTTCACGATCAGGCCCGGACACAACCCTTTGGGGCCGTTCGATTTTGGGGGCGTCTACGACGAGTCTTCAGACCGGATGCGCACGGTTGCCGAACTGATGCAGCAAGGCCATGACGATGCCTATCGGCAGTTTATTGAACCGGTGGTGGCGACAGGAGAGCGCCTGGCTGACATTTGATGTGATGCGGAGCGATGACATGAGTGAGCGCCGATCTGAGACGGAATTGATTCACGCAGGCGAAGGCCGATCGCAGACGGCCACGCCTGTCACCACGCCGATTTATTCGTCCAGCACGTTCACGTTTCCCTCCGCCGCGGATCTGGAGGCCTATCAGGAGGGGCGATCCGATCTCTATATCTACTCGCGCTATGCCAATCCAACCGTGCAGGCGGTTGAGGCAAAACTGGCGAAGGCCGAGGCCGGGGAGGCCGCGTTAGTGCTGGCCTCCGGGATGGCCGCCACATCCACCGCATTGTTCGGTTTGCTCCAGACGGGCGATGAGGTCATTTGCAGTTCGGCCATCTACGGCGGGACGTTGCAAGTTCTGACATCGGTGTTGTCGCGCTTTGGCGTGCGGACACGGTTTGCGTCCAGAAGCGACATGGCGAACCTGTCAGCGATCATTGGGCCGCAGACCAAGGCCGTGTGGCTCGAGTCTCCAACCAACCCGGCCCTCCGTTGTCTTGATCTCGCCGCAGTGTCGGCCGCCTGTCGGGCCAGCGGCGTGCTTTCCATCGTGGACAACACGTTCGCCAGTCCCGTCAACCAGCAGCCGTTGACACTGGGAGCCGACCTCGTGATGCATTCGGCAACGAAGTACCTCAACGGGCACAGCGATGTCACGGCAGGGGCGCTGGTGGGGTCCAGAGCGATGATTGACCGGCTGCAGCCCGCCAGAAAGATGCTGGGTGGCGTGATCGATCCTGCGTCGGCCTATGCCCTTGGACGCGGGATGAAGACGCTGGCGGTCCGCATCGCCCGCCACAACGACAACGCCATGGCCGTCGCTCGCTAGCTTGAAGACCACCCGGCGGTGTCTCAGGTGTTGTACCCGGGTTTAGCCTCTCATCCAGACCACGCCTTGGCCACACAGCAGATGCTGGGATTTGGGGGCATGGTGTGTTTTGAGGCGAAGGGGGGCCAGGCGGCGGCCTATCGATTCTTTGACCGGATCGGACTCTTTCAGCGTGCGGCGAGTCTGGGAAGCGTTGAGAGTCTGTGCAGCCTGCCGGTGCTGACGTCGCAGTACGGACTTTCTGATGAGCAGTTAGCTCAAGCGGGGGTCACACGGGGCATGGTCAGATTGTCGGTCGGCCTGGAAGCGCCAGAGGATCTGATCGCCGATGTGGCTCAGGCCCTGGCCTGAGCGCTCACGCCTTCCCAGTTGTTTACCCAGAGTCGGCCTTGTCGGACGTGTTTTTCTCGGCGCCTCCACCAGAGTCATTGAGGAATTCCTCGGCCAGTTGACCGATCCGAGCGGCGATACCCACGCCGGACAAGTCGCCAAATTTCGCCCGGAAGCGGTCGGCAGGCACAACCGCCTTGGCCATCGCTCGATGCCCCCCGGCTGAGCCAATGTCACCAAAGTTGCTCTTGACGAACTCACCCGCGTTGCGCGAATAACCCAGGTTCCGCACGCTGATGATCAGTTGGCCGCCGACGATGCCTGAGACGATCGACCATTTGACGTCTTCCACTTGCAGAAGGAAGTCTGCCGTGTAGGTAATGAAGTCCTCTCGTGTTGTTTCGCCAAGAAAGGCAGAAAACACCTGGCGCTTCAGACGGCTGGTGGCGAGCGCGCGCGTGACGTGCTCCAGGCGCTCGAGTGTTATTTCGGCGCCTTCCATCTTTCGAATCAATGCCGCGTCGGCGAGTGGATAGAGAAACGTGAAGGCCTCGAGGTCGGAGCGATTGGTGTGTCGGGCAAAAAAGAGGGTGTCAGACTTGATGGCGTAGAGCATCGCGGTGGCCATGCGTTCGGAGATGTTCACGTCGACAGCGCGCAGGTGCTCCGTGAGGATGGTGCAGGTCGAGCCGAAGTCGGGGCGGATGTCCTTGAACACCGCTGTGTATCCCGTCTGCTCAGGATGATGGTCGATCACCAGATCAACGCGGGGCAGGGCGCCGCCGAAATAGTGGGGCTGGACATCGACCGTGGCGATACGGCCGAAGGAGTCAAATTCGTCTGCAGTGATGGTCTCGACCTGGATATCGAGGAGATCAGCCATGCGCAGGTTTTCGGGCCGTGTGACCCCCTGCATCGCGCCGATGATGGCCGTGGTTCGGGTGCGGCGGAGCAGATTGCGGAGCGCCAGGCCCGCGGCCAGTGCGTCCGGGTCGGGCTCGTTGTGGAGCAGAATCAGCACACGGTCGGCATCAGCAAAGTAGCGCTGGTACTGTTGCACCCGTGCGCGCGTGGAGGCCCGATCCAGTTCGGTCGTCAAGGCCCCTGCCAGCAAATCGGCCAAATCAAGGTGTGTGAGTTCAGGCACGATGACGTTCAGGTCGTCGTGGTTGCGCAAATTGGAGGGACGGGTGCCGGCATGCAGGACGTAGAGCAGACTGCCGCCCGCGTCACGGATGGCCGTCACCACGCTCTTGAGACCGCGCCTGCCGTTATCCTCCACGATCACGCAGGTAGACGGAGACAGGTCGGCCCTCAGGTACGAATCAACCTTCTTGGGGTCGGCCACCGTGGCCGCGATCTGGTCATCAACGAGACGTCGAGCCAGCGGGCGACTTTCGACAAGGAATTCGATGTCAAAAGCCGTCGACAGGACTTGATGTAAGGTCCTGATGACCAGCTCGTCTTGGCAGACGGCCAGCGCCCTCATGCGTCGGCCCCCTCATGGAGGGCGATATCACCCATGGCTCGAACGTCCCATTATAATGCGCGGAGATGAGTCGTGTGTGTTTTGCAGTGCTGGCGGGCCTGGCGGTCAGCCTGAGTGCGGGCCAGCAGACCTTCCGGACGGCCACCGACGTGGTGCTGCTCCCGGTCACGGTGTTGGGCGGCGGCGACGCGCTTGTGCGCGGCTTGACCGGAGACGATTTTGAGGTCTTCGAGGACGGGCAACGGCAGATCGTCACGTTTTTCTCGGAAGGGGCTGCCGGTGATGCGGTCCCGCTGCACCTGGGGCTGCTGTTGGATACGTCCGGCAGCATGGCCCGCGACTTGGCGCGTGCCGCGACGGCGGCCATTCGGTTCGTCGATGCGCTCGATGAGGCGGTGGACGCGACCTTCGTAGAATTTTCCTCGGATGTCCGGGTGTCCCGGTTTTCCCAGGCGAGTTATCCCCATCTGTTCGAACGGATGCGTTCGAACGAAGCGGACGGCGCCACGGCGCTGTACGACGCGATTGCTCTCTACCTGTCCGCTGCCGCCCAGCAGGACGGTCAGAAGGTCTTGCTGCTGTACACCGATGGGGAAGACTCCACGAGCAGCCTGAGCTACGGCCGCATGAGTGAGATGCTCAGACTCAGCGACGTGATGGTCTACGCCGTGGGATATCTCGGCGGGCTGACGGGCAGCAGTCGAGGGATGTCGCAGCTGCGACTGAACGACCTGTCACACCAATCGGGCGGCGAGGCGTTCTATCCGATGGGGGGGGACGCGCTCGACGACATCTATGCTCGGATTCGGGATGAAATCGCGTCTCGATACACGCTCGGTTACGTTTCGACGAACCGGGTGTCTGACGGGAAATGGAGGAGGCTCGACGTCAGAACGACCGAGCCGGGGGCGAAGGTCCGCACCCGCCCCGGGTACTTCGCACCAGTCCGCTAGCGTCAGCTCTGCCATGCCTTCCATGACGGACCGTTTCGAGCTGGAATCCGACTTCGAGCTGCGGGGTGATCAGCCGCGCGCGATCGAGCAACTCGTCGAAGGGCTACAGCGCGGCGATCCCGCGCAGGTGCTGCTTGGCGTCACGGGATCGGGCAAGACGTTCACCATGGCGCAGGTCGTGTCGATTCTCAATCGGCCCACGTTGGTGATGGTGCACAACAAGACGCTGGCGGCCCAGCTCTATCAGGAGTTCCGTCGGTTCTTTCCGCGTAATGCGGTCGAGTACTTCGTCAGCTACTACGACTACTATCAGCCCGAGGCCTACATGCCGGCCTCGAACTCGTACATCGAGAAGGAATCGATCGTCAACGAAGAAATCGACCGACTCCGCCTGTCGGCCACGCGTTCCCTCTACGAGCGCCGCGACGTGCTCATTGTCGCGAGTGTCTCGTGCATCTATGGCCTGGGCTCGCCAGAGGCGTACTACGGGCTGGTCGTCGAAGTGCGCAAGGGTGACTCGATCGGGCGCGACGCGTTCTTGCGCCAGCTAGTCGAAATCCAGTACGAACGGAACGACCATGACTTTACACGGGGCACCTTCCGGGTTCGTGGTGACATCGTCGAGGTGTATCCGTCCTACGAAGACATCGGAATTCGTATTGGGTATTTTGGCGACGATGTCGACGAGCTGGCGACGTTCGATCCCCTGACGGGTAAAGAGGTACGCACACACGATCGCATCTCGGTCTTTCCGAAGTCACATTTCGTCACCCCCCGTTCGAAGACGCTTGAGGCCATTGAACGCATCAAAGTTGAGCTGACGGAGCGTCTGGCGGAGTTGGACGGCGCTGGGAAGGTGCTCGAGTCGCAGCGGTTGCACCAGCGCACCATGTTTGACCTCGAGATGATGCGCGAGATCGGCTACTGCCACGGCATCGAAAACTACTCCCGCCATCTGACCGGTCGTGCCGCGGGCGAGCCGGGGCCGACCCTGCTTGACTACTTGCCGAAGGATGCGCTGCTGATCGTTGACGAAAGCCATCAGTCGGTGCCCCAGGTCAGGAGCATGTATCACGGGGACCGGTCTCGGAAGCAAGTGCTGGTGGAATACGGCTTTCGGTTGCCGTCGGCCCTCGATAACCGGCCGCTCAGTTTCGAGGAGTGGGAGGCGCGCCGCCGCCAGGTCGTGTACGTCAGCGCCACGCCGGGCCCGTACGAGCTCACTCAGGCGGGGGGAGTGGTGGTTGAACAAATCATTCGTCCCACCGGTTTGGTTGACCCCGTCATTGACGTGCGTCCGATCAGCGGGCAGATCGACGACCTGCTCGGAGAGATTCGCGACGTGGTCGCTCGGAAGGAGCGTGTGCTGGTCACCGTGCTCACCAAGAGGATGGCTGAGGATCTCACGCAGTATTACCAGGAGTTAGGCGTACGCGTGCAATACTTGCACTCGGATATCGATACGCTTGAGCGCGTGGAGATTCTGCGCAACCTGCGTCTCGGCACGTTTGACGTGTTGGTCGGGATCAATTTGTTACGAGAGGGCCTCGACCTGCCCGAAGTGTCGCTGGTCGCCGTGCTGGATGCGGACAAGGAAGGATTTCTTCGCTCGGCCGGGGCGTTGATCCAGACGATGGGGCGCGCGGCTCGCCATGTGCGAGGCAGGGCCGTGCTTTATGCCGACAAGATGACCGACTCGATGCGGAAGGCGATTGGGGAGACCGACCGCCGCCGCGCGGTTCAGGAAGCCTACAACACGGAACATGGCATTACACCGGAGTCCATCGTGAAGGACATCGGGGATGTGCTGTCGAGTGTGTACGAACGTGACTACCTCACCGTGGCGACGGTCAAGGACCCTCGGCAGTCCTTTTCCTCTCGGGCGGAACTGGACAAGAAAATCGGAGAACTGGATCGCGGGATGAAGGCGGCAGCCGCGAATTTGGAGTTCGAACGAGCGGCCGAGATTCGCGATGAGCTGCGTCGGCTTCGAGACCCGGGTCGGGTGCTTGTGGGCGGAGGAACGTAAAGCCATGAGGTTCGTCTCGAGTGCCGTAAAGAACGCCCTTGTGGAGGTGCAGGAGTACCTCCGGCTCGTCGGTCAGGTGCTGCGCGGATTGACCAGCCGCCCTATCTACTTCCGCGATATTGTCGAACAACTTGAGAGCATTGGCCTTGGGTCACTGACCGTCGTGCTCCTGACCGGCACGTTCACGGGCATGGTGCTCACGCTGCAGTCTGGCGTGACGCTCGACCAGTTCGGTGCGCGGTCGATGGTGGGCCGGCTGGTGAGTGCGACCATGGTCAAGGAACTTGGCCCAGTGTTGACGGCCCTCATGGTCACGGGCCGCGTCGGGTCAGGGATTGCAGCCGAGCTGGGCTCGATGATGGTCACCGAACAGATTAGTGCCTTGCGGGCGCTCGGTACTGATCCGGTCCGCAAACTGGTCGTGCCCAGAGTGCTGGCCGGCATCATTATGGTGCCAGTGCTGACGGTCGTTGCAGATGCCGTGGGTATGGTGGGCGCATGGCTCATCGCCGTCACGCAGTTGAAGGTCGCTGGGAGTGTGTTCTGGAATTCGGTCGTGATGGGGCTGTACATCCAGGATGTGTGGATGGGATTGATTAAGCCATTTTTTCTGGGGTTCGCGATCGTCACGATTGGGTGTCATGTTGGGTTACGCACAAAAGGCGGTACCCAGGGCGTGGGGCGCGCGACCACCAACGCCGTCGTGGCCGGGTCGGTGGCCGTGTTGGCCGTGGACTTCTTGCTGACCAAGCTCTTGATCACGTTGATGTACTGATGACCATGACTTTGACTCAGCGAGAACGGGACATGCTGCACGCACGACCGACGCCAGTCGTGTCGAACGAGCCCGTCATCGTCTTCGACGACGTCTCGCTGGCCTTTGACGATCACGTCATTCTCGACAAGGTCACCTTTGAGTTGCTGGCGGGTCGAACGAAGATCATCCTGGGTGGCAGTGGGGTGGGGAAGTCGACGGTCTTGCGGTTGATTCTCGGACTGCTCAGGCCCGACGGTGGTCAGATTCTGGTGAATGGCCGTCGCGTCGACGATTTGAGTGAGCCGGCGCTGATGGCCGTGCGCGATGACCTGGGAATGGTCTTTCAGGAAGGCGCGTTGTTCGACTCCTTGACGGTCCGCGAAAACGTTGGCTACAAGCTCTTTGAAGAGACCGCCATTCCCATCGCCGACGTCGATGCGCGGGTCAAGGAAGTGCTGGGGTTTGTCGAACTTGAAGAATATGTTCTCCGGATGCCGTCCGAGTTGTCGGGCGGTCAGCGTCGCCGGGTGGCGATTGCCCGAGCCCTGGCCGCGAGGCCCCGGATCCTCTTGTACGACGAGCCAACGACTGGTCTGGACCCCATCACGGCCGTGACGATCGACGACGAAATTATCAAGCTCCGAGACTTGGAAGAGGTCAGTGCTCTGCTCGTGACGCATCAGTTGCGTGACGCGTTTTATGTGGCCTCGCACGAGGCGAGGCGCGAAGATGGAAAGGTCACGTTCCGGGAGGCCAGTGCTGAGAAGGCCGCTGAGACGGAGTTCATCATGTTGAAAGACTGCCGCATCCTGTTTGAGGGCACGCTGGCAGAGTTACGTGCGTCGCAGGATGCGTACCTGCGGGCTTTCTTGTCGTAGTAAGGATTTTGAAACTATGCCGCGAACACGGTCCATCGCCTGGGCTCAACTCAAGATTGGCATCATCGGCGTGGTTGCCATCGCGCTCGCGTCGACGCTGATCCTCGCTGTCGGTGGGCAAGGGGGCTTCTTCTGGCAGCGATTTCCGGTCAAAGCCAGGTTCAGTAACGTCATGGGGATGAAGAGTGGCGCCCTCGTGAGGATCGCCGGCAATGATGTGGGCAAGGTCACATCGGTCGCGTTCTCGGGCGCGCAGGTTGAGGTCGGGATGGAGTTGTCGCGCGACGTGCGGCACTTGGTTACGAACAAGTCGGTGGCGAGCATTGGGTCGCTGAGTCTGCTCGGCGAGCCGATTGTGGAGATTACGCCCGCCCCCGAAGGGACGCCCGTTGCCGACGGCGCGCTGTTGGTGTCGGATCAATCAGCGGGTGCGATCGTAGATGCCGCGACGGCGGCCAAGGGAACTCTGGACCAGGTGCAGGACCTGATGGCCGGCATGCAGGCCGGCACGGGGTCGTTGGGAAAACTGATGACGGACGAGGGGTTGTATGCCGAGGTCACAGCGCTGGCGACATCGGCAAACAGCTTGACTAGGCAGATTGCGGCGGGCAAAGGCACCGTGGGTGCCTTGATGAACGACCCGGCGTCCTACACCGCGATGAAGGCGTCGCTTGAGCAGTTGCAGGCCATTCTGGAGAAGGTCCAGCGGGGCGAGGGACCCTTGGGCCTGTTGATGAACGACCCGGCGATGCGAAGTGCTCTGGCGGGCACGAGCGCCAATATGGAGGCGATTACGGATCGGATCAACCGGGGCCATGGGACTGTCGGCAAGCTCCTGACCGAGGATGAGCTGTATGGCCGGATGGACAGCCTGCTGGTGCGTTTTGATGCTTTGGTGAGCGGGTTGTCCGGCGGGCAGGGAACAGCGGGGCAGCTACTGCAGGATGCGCGGCTTTATGACAACATGAATGCAGCCGCCACGAGTTTGAACGAACTCATAGTGGAGATAAAGAAGGACCCAAGGAAGTATTTGACGGTGCGGGTCAGTATTTTTGGCGGCTAGCAAAAGGAGAATTTCATGTCGGACAACAACAACGGCTCGGGCGGGGTGGTGTTGATGGCGTTTGTGCTGGGCGCTGCGGCGGGGGCGGCGATGGCACTGTTGTACGCGCCGGCCCCAGGTGAAGAGACTCGGCAGCGCCTTCGGGACAGGGCGCGCGAGGGTAAAGAGAAGGCGGACGAAATCGCGAGGGACAGTCGAGAGTTTCTCAATCGGCAGCGTGACAATGTCGGCGCGGCCGTGGACCGGGGTCGCGAGGCGTTTGAAGCCGCGCGCAAGGAAACGCTGTGACTGAGGTCTGGCTCGGAATCATTGCCGTGGCCGTACTCGTGATGGCCGGGGTCCAAGTCGCCACGCTGCGGCAGCTCTCTCGCGTGGCGCGCGAGACGACGGCAGCGGCGCAGGACTTGCGAAAAGAACTCGCGCCGCTCATCGTCAAAGCGCATAAGGTGGCTGACGACGCGGGAAAAGTAAGCGCGTTGGCGTTGACGCAAATGGAACGTGTGGACCGCGTGCTGGACGCCACGGCCCGACGAGTGGACGAGACGCTGCAGACGGTGCAGGAGTCTTTGATCAGCCCGGTCCGTCAGGGCGCGGCAGTGATGGCGGGTATCCGGGCGGCGCTGGCCGTCTTCCGGTCACGACAGGACCGCGATCGGTACGGTCGCGACGACGAAGACGCACTGTTCATCGGATAAGTGTGGGGTTCGTGCTTGGCGAGTGGCAGGCACTTGCGATAATCTAAGTCGGTTCGTCGATTCGGTTGGGCGCTTAGCTCAGTTGGTAGAGCATCGCCTTCACACGGCGGGGGTCATAGGTTCGAGTCCTATAGCGCCCACCAACCTAATTCACTGACAATAAAGCGATTAGAAGATTCAGCGATCGAAGCAGTTCAGTCGCTGTTTTTCTTGGTGGTCCACCTGGTGGTCCACCTTGAGGGCCGGGCCCTACTGCGGCTTGGAGTCTTTCGCATGGTGCCCACGGGCCACCCAGAGCACATCGCCGGGCAGTTGGTAGCGGAACTCTTCAGTCGCGCACCAAGGGCAGGTGCAACGAGTCGGCTCAGGGGCCGCGTTGGCGTCGCTTGGCCGCAGCTGCACCGAGATGGCCCCGCCGCAGGTGCCGCAGTGGATATCGAAGGACTCAAGGTTGTCTGGAGTTGCCCCCATGGCGACAGGGTAACTCAGGGCCTTCAGGTGTTCAGACGAATCGCTCCAGGACATTGGTGGTTGCGCTGCGGCCGAAAACAGGGAGAATGCTCTCGGGTGCAGGGCGGTTGCCGCCTTTAGAGATCGGGGCAAGGTCGGCGACCCGCAATTGGCGCATTCCACCCATATTGAAGTTAGCCCGATTCACGCAAACGACAACCACAAGGAAGAGGAGCACTCAATGTGTCGGCACAGCGCGGCGGCTACATCCTTAAGATCTCGACGGTTGATTTACCGGGTCAGCCAATCTGAGCTTGATCCGGTCCAGTGGACACGTTCTGAAAGGCACGGAAAGGCCAGGCGTTCGGTGAAGTTCCTGAAAAAATATGACGCGGGAGCGCACTTACCACGCGGGTCGTCCCCTCCCGCCCCGGCTGCAAGACGCGAGAATTAGACAACACCAGACTGCTGACTCAAGCGGCGTAACTAAACCGTCCACGGAATCGGATCAAGCCCAAAACGCGCCTCGACAAATACCGCCGCAGGGTGCGGCGGACTCTGGGAAGGTGGCTGGAGTATACCCACCGCGCTGGCCGGCACAAGGCTATTCGGCGCGGCGACCGTCAACTGCTCGGCAGCAGATCGTGGCAATCCAGCATCGAAGTCCAGAATCGCTCAGGTAGCGTTCACGCCCATATGAAAAAAGTAGCCAGGAGCTAATCGGGTGATCAAAAATGGGCCTGTGACCGTAATAATAAAAGTCACGGTGGGGTTAACGAACGTGTTTGACTGGTCGGTAGCGAATTCATCGCGTTGTGAAGAGTCAATCGACGGTGGTGAACCTAGGCAAGTTCGTTAGCACCCTGGCAACGGTTAATCTGCGTCCGTCTCACCGGAAGGATAAAAAATGGCTTTATCGTTGGAAAAAATTCTTGAGAGCAAAGATGCCAGTTTGGCACTTCTGCAAGTTCTGGCCGAGAACAGTTTTGATTCAATCTTGGTAACCGATGCTTCCTCGGCGGGAAAAATCATTTACGCAAACAAAGCCTTCAAGAAGCTGACGGGACACGATCCTGCGGATGTTCTTGGGCAGACTCCACGCATACTGCAGGGGCCGGGAACAGACAAGAAAGTCATTGGTCGTCTTTCTAGCGCCCTCAGGGCTGGCGGACGGTTTGAAGGCAAGGCAATCAACTACAAAAAGGATGGAACGCCATTCATAATGTACTGGAGGGTCTTGCCGATAACGGTCCGCAAGAAAATCACGGCTTGGGTCGCAATCCAGCGCGAGGGCTCGGTCATTTAATCTCTAATCAAATCGTTTGTGCGTCCTTGCACTTTGTGAAGGCATACCG
>JABMNV010000222.1 GCA_013203475.1 Acidobacteriota bacterium | reverse complement strand
GGCTAGAATAAGGGGCTGAGGAACCACAAATAATGAAGAACATGGCACCCAACGAGGCGTCTGCCTTGGACTCGCTCGAAACTCGCGAGTGGATCGACTCTCTTGATTACGTGCTGCGCACTGGCGATCGGAGCCGGATTTTCAGGTTGCTGGACGCCCTCCGCACGCGAGCCCACGCGGCCGGGTTCCGCGAGCCGTTTTCATCAAATACGCCGTATATCAACACCATTCCCGCCACCGAGCAGGTGCCGTACCCGGGCGACCGGGAACTGGAACGCCGCATCAAGAGCGTGATTCGCTGGAACGCCCTTGCCATGGTCGTGCGGGCCAACCGCGAGTCGGATGGCATCGGCGGGCATATTTCCACATACGCGTCGGCTGCGACGCTGTATGAGGTGGCGTTTAATCACTTCTTCCGAGGCAAAGAGGCCGGCCATGACGCCGACATCATCTACTTCCAGGGGCACGCCTCGCCGGGGATCTACGCCCGCGCGTTTCTGGAAGGACGACTGTCCGAGCAGCACCTCCGCGACTTCCGCCATGAGCTGCGCGAGAGCGGCGGACTGTCGTCATATCCCCACCCGTGGCTGATGCCCGAGTTCTGGGAGAATCCCACGGTGTCGATGGGCCTGGGCCCACTGATGGCCATCTACCAGGCGCGGTTCAATAAGTACCTCGAGAATCGAGGCTTGAAGCCCGCGTCAAATCAAAAAGTCTGGGCGTTTCTGGGTGACGGCGAAACCGACGAACCCGAAGCCCTTGGCGCCATCTCGCTGGCGGCGCGCGAGAGACTCGACAATTTGATCTTCGTGATCAACTGCAATCTGCAGCGGCTCGATGGCCCGGTGCGAGGCAACGGCCAGATTATTCAGGAACTCGAGGCCGTCTTCCGCGGCGCCGGATGGAATGTCATCAAGGTGCTGTGGGGCTCCGAGTGGGACGAACTGCTCGCGCGCGACGACGAGGGACTGCTTGTTCAGCGGATGGGCGAGATCGTCGACGGTGAGTACCAACGCTACGTCGTCGAAGACGGCGCGTACTTGCGGAAACACTTCTGGGGAGCCGACCCGCGCCTTGCGGCGATGGTCCGCCATCTGTCTGATGACGCCCTGAAGAAATTGCATGTGGGTGGCCACGATCCAGTAAAGGTGTTCAACGCCTATCGCGCGGCGGTGACATCGCAGGGGGCCCCGACGGTGGTGCTCGCGCGCACAATCAAGGGGTACGGTCTGGGCGAGGCGGGCGAGGGCAAGAACATCACCCACCAGCAGAAGAAGATGAACGAAGGCGACCTCAAGCACTTTCGAGGTCGCTTCGGGATTCCGATTTCCGACGAGAGCATCGCGGATGCCCCGTTCTACACACCGGGCGCTGACAGCGCGGAACTGGAGTACATGAGAGTCCGCCGCGAGGCGCTCGGCGGATCCGTGCCGCGCCGCGTGGTCAAGGCCGGACCACTGAACGACACCGTCGTGCCACAAATCGCGAAGGCCTTCGAGGAATTTTCGAAGGGCACCGAAGGCCGGAAAGCCTCGACCACGCTGGTCTTTGTCAAGATGTTGTCGAAGCTGCTCAAGGACCCAACGATCGGCAACCTTGTGGTGCCCATCGTGCCGGACGAAGCACGCACCTTCGGAATGGAGTCACTGTTCCGCGCGGTCGGCATCTACTCAAGCACAGGGCAGGTCTACGAGCCGGTCGACCGGGACACGTTGCTCTACTACAAGGAAGCCAAGGACGGGCAAATCCTCGAAGAGGGGATTACCGAAGCGGGATCGATTTCGTCCTGGATCGCGGCCGGCACGGCCTACGCCTCACAGGGCGTGAACACGATTCCCTTCTTTATCTTCTACTCGATGTTCGGATTCCAGCGCATTGGCGACTTCATCTGGGCTGCCGCAGACGCTCGGTGCAAAGGGTTCCTGCTCGGGGGGACGGCCGGTCGGACGACATTGGCCGGTGAGGGATTGCAGCATCAGGACGGCCAGAGCCATGTTCTTGCGCTGTCGGTGCCAACATGCAAAGCGTACGACCCGGCATTCGCCTATGAGCTGGCCGTCATCGTGCAGGATGGCATCAAGCGGATGTATGTCGACTACGAGGACTGCTTTTATTACATCACTGTGATGAACGAGCAGTACGACATGCCGGCCATGCCCACAGGCGTGGAAGACGGCATCATCAAGGGGCTGTACCGTTACAGCCGGTCGACGGACAAGAAGGCCACGTTGCGTGCGCAGTTGCTCGGAAGTGGCACGATTCTCAATGAGGTCATCAAGGCGCAGGGGATGTTGGTCGACTACGGTGTGGCCGCTGATGTCTGGAGCGCGACCAGCTACAACGAGTTGTATCGCGACGGGCACGCGGCCGAACGCTGGAGCCGGTTGCATCCGACGCAGAAGGCTCGCGTCCCGTATGTGACCGAATGCCTGGGCCAGACTGAGGGCGTGGTTGTGGCCGCCTCGGACTATCTCAAGAGTCAGCCGGACATGATCGCACGCTGGGTGGGCCGACCCATGGCGACGCTCGGCACCGACGGGTTCGGACGTTCGGAAGATCGCGCGGCGCTCCGCGACTTCTTCGAAGTGGACGCGCGCTATATTGTCGTCGCCACGCTCGCTGCGCTGCAGCAAGAGGGCAAGGTTGACGGAAAGGTGGTCGCCAAGGCGATCAAGGACCTCGGCATTGACGCCGACAAACCGAATCCGGCGATTGCCTAGGCCGAGAGTAGACGAGGACTCATGTCACAGGAATTCAAGGTCCCCGAGCTCGGGGAAGGCGTAGAAAAGGGCGACGTCGTCCGCGTGATGGTCACCGTGGGTGACACGATCGCGGTTGATCAACCGGTCTTTGAACTCGAAACCGACAAGGCCACCATCGAGGTGCCGTCGTCGGTCGCCGGTGTGGTGACCGCGATGCGGATCAAAGAGGGTGACAAAATCACGATTGGTCAGGTCGTGCTCACCGTGGACAGCGCGGCGGCGAGCCAGCCGTCCAAGGCGCCCGCGGCCCAACCGGCCAGGGCCGACGTGGTCAATATTGAGTCCGCTCGGCCGGCGGCTGCCCCGGCCCCGGCCCCGGCCCCGGCCCCGGCCCCGGCCCCTGCTCCAGATCAGCTTGAATTTAGCCACGCGATCGATCTGGCAATAAGCAGGGGCGATCATGAGCTTGCCAAGTATCGGCTGGCTGAGCTGCAT
>JABMNV010000221.1 GCA_013203475.1 Acidobacteriota bacterium | reverse complement strand
GCTCTATCCAGCTGAGCTAAGGGCGCACAACCTGAAAATCATAGCGGGGAACTGGGTCCCGAGTCCACTATCGGATCAATCCAAAGCCGGCGTCGAACATCCCGGGCAGAGCAATGGGCAACCTGCCGACGATGGGCGTGTCTCCGACCAGGGCGGCCACGGCGGACACTTCCGCCAGATCGTAGAAGTCGTACGTCAACAGCACGGCCGGCAAATCCGGCAGGAACATGGGCACATACGGGTTGCCAAAAAACATCGCCACCATCGGCTTCGGCGTTCCAGCCGTCATTCGGGCCAGGTCACTCAGCAGCGTGGTGAGCGGGGGCGCCAAATCCATCCGCCCGCTCCCAGACGACGCCCGGACGAAGACGGACACGACGATCGCGTCATAGCGCGCCGCCGACGCGCGGACCAGATCGATCTCCGACGGCGTTGATCGATCGGAGAGTTCGATGGCAGTCACCGATGGCCAGCGCCGCCGCAACTCGGGAATGACCGTCCGGCTGGGCGCGGCAATGCGCCAGCCTCCCGGATAATCGAGCACCGACAGGTACAGGACGGCCGCGTCGGCTGGCACGCGCAGCGGCACCTGGTTCCGATCGTCCTTGAGCAGCGTGATCGCGCGCTGACTCACGTTTCGCGCCACTTGCGCGTTCTGTCGTCCGCCGACCAGGGCCGGCAAATCATCCAGTGACACGAGCTTGTTCTTGTGGAGCCCGAGCCGTGCCTTCGTACGCAGGATGCGTTGCACCGACGCGTCCACTTGCAGCATCGGAATATCGCCACGCTCCACGGCCGCCTTGATGCCCGCCACCGCCGCGGCGTCATCAGGCGAATGCAGCACAACGTCATTACCGGCCTGGACGGCACGAACAGCGGCCTCGCCCGGCGAGTACCGCTTGGCCACGGCGGCCATCCCCATCGAATCAGTGACGATCAATCCGTCGAACTTAAAATCTTCTCGCAGCACTCCGGTCACGATAGGCCGGCTCAGCGTCGCTGGGCTGAACTCAGCCGGGTCAAGCGCGGGCAGTTGAATATGTGCCGTCATCACGGCGTCGGCACCCGCCGCGAGTCCGGCTTTGAACGACGGCCACTCCACGGCCTCCAGGCGTTCGCGTGGGTGCGTGATGATGGGAAGACCGATATGCGAGTCCACGTCGGTGTCGCCGTGGCCGGGAAAGTGCTTCAAGGTCGACAGCATGCCGCCGGCCCGGAGCCCAGTGACGTAGGCGGCATTGATCCTGCCGACGTCGGCCGGCACTTCGCCAAACGCCCGGGTATTGATGACCGGGTTCCGCGAATTGTTGTTCACGTCGGCAATGGGCGCAAAGTTCCAGTGCACGCCAATCGCACGTCCTTCTCGCGCGGTGATTTCCGCGGCCCGCCGCACGAGTTCCTCATCGTGGGCGGCGCCAAATGCCATCGCGCGGGGAAACGCTGTCGCTCCGGAAATACGAAACCCCGCGCCGGTCTCGAAGTCGGCTGCAGTCAGCAAGGGAATGGCAGACTCCTGCTGCAACCGGTTGATCGTCGATGCGGCCGCGAATGGTTGCCCGAGGATCACGGTGCCGTACCCATTGTTGAGCAGGACCCCTGGTGCGCGTTCCGACCCGCCGAACACGACGAATCCTCCCAGTTTGAGCGTCTTAACCTTCTGAACGAGCTGGTCAAACTCCTCGGAGTCGGTCGACAGGTACATCGAATCAATCGATGACATCACCAGCTGCCCAACCTTGTCGTCGAGCGTCATCTTCTTGAACGTGTCATCCACCCAGCGTTCAGCGGCTCGATCCAGCACGTCCGACAATGCCGACGCCGCACCCGGCAGGCGCGCCAGGCCCGACTGCGGTGCCGCCGCCGACAACGCCACGGCTGCGCCCACGCCCATCAACATCAACGCAGCCAATGCAGACTGTTTCATCGGGATGTCTCTCGAACCACGTGACCCAACTCGGGCAGGATCAATTTCTCCATGGCCAGGCGGACGGCCGCCTCGGAACCGGGCAGCACAAACACGATATGGCCCGTCACGACCCCGGCACAGGCGCGACTGAGCATTGCGGCTGCCCCCACCTGTTCGTAGCTCAACATCCGGAACAATTCGCCAAACCCATCCAGGTGTTTGTCGAACATCGCGCTCACGGCCTCGTAGGTGCTGTCACGTGAGGTAATGCCCGTGCCTCCGGTGGTGATCACGGCGCGCACATCCTTTCGCCCCAGATGCGCACGGATGGCCTCGGCCACCTTGGCGGGGTCATCGGGCACCAGCTCCCGGGCCACCACCGTGTGCCCTGCTGCCTCAAGCAGGCTGGCGATCGCCTGCCCGCTGGTATCAGTGTCGCGTGTGCGGGTGTCACTCACGGTCAGCACCAGGCACGGCACGACCTGGGGCGATGCGCTTCGATGTTCGGCCACAGACATGAGTTGGATAATACTTGAAGCCATGCGCCCCTTTGCGGACACACTGCCGTTCGACGATGCCCTGCAAGCGGTTCGTGGCGCCGCAGTGCCAATCACCCGCACTGAACGAATCGCGCTCGACGCGGCTGACGGACGCGTGCTCGCCACCGCCATCGTTGCCGATCAGGACGTGCCGGCGTTCGACCGAGCCGCCATGGACGGCTACGCCGTCTTGGCCTCGGATACGTCATCGGCGGTGCAGGACGCACCAATCGGTCTGCGCCTGATCGGTCGTGTGTTCACGGGGCACACGACAGACATCCCGGTTGTCCCAGGCACCTGCATCGAAGTGGCAACCGGCTCGCCCCTGCCTCCGGGCGCCGATGCGGTCGTGATGGTCGAACACACATCCAGGCGCGGCGACGACGTGCTGGTGCACCGACCGGCGGGCGGGCGTCAGCACGTCGGGCCGCGTGGCGCCGATATTCACGAGGGCGAAGCTCTGCTCGACGCGGGCGCCGTCCTCACGCCAGCGAGGCTCGGGGCCCTGGC
>JABMNV010000220.1 GCA_013203475.1 Acidobacteriota bacterium | reverse complement strand
TCGTCAAGGACGGGCAACGGTTTGGGATGTAGGAGTGGTCTGCTACGATAGGGGTTCGGTCACAATCAAATTTTTTGGGGAGATTGCATGAAGAAACTATCTTTTGGTATCGCGTGCGGCGTGATCGCGTTGGTCGCGATCGTGCCGGCGTTCACCTCGGTGGCCATTGCGGCGCCGACAGCGGATCCGGTCAAGGTCACCGGTGAACTGATTGACACGTCGTGCGGCGTTGCGAAGAAGGGCGACGCGACCCACGCGGCATGCGCGACGAGCTGCGCCAAGCGTGGGGAGCCCGTGGCCGTGTTCGGCGACGGCAAGATGTACATCGTCACGGGCGCGTTCACGGCAGACAAGAACGCCAAGTTGATCGAGTTCATGGCCAAGAACGTTGTCGTCACCGGCGAAGTGACCACAGACGCCGACGGCAAGATGATGATCGACGCAAGTTCGATCGTGCTCGTCAAGTAGGGAACTGGGGAACTGGCCCGCGTCGGCGTAACCGGCGCGGGCGTTTTTTCGTAGGATAAACATCACATGCGATTCCTCGCGCGCGCGCTCCTTGTTGCAGCGGGACTGCTGGTCGTCGGCGCGGCTGTTCCCGTCCTCCGCGCGCAGGGGCCGAAGCTCGACGCCGTGTTGACGCCGTTGGTTGACTCCAGCGCCCTACGGGCGGGAAGCACTGTTCGGCTCGCGATGCGGGTGGTGCTGGCGCCCGAACTCCACGTCCAGTCCAACACGCCCCGAGATCCCGGGTTCATTCCCACCGTGCTCACTGTTGACGCCCCGGCCGGGATCACGGTCGAAGAACTGGTCTATCCGGTCGCGACCGATCTCACCCAGGAAGGCCTCGACGAACCATTGGCCGTGTACGGCCACGATTTCGTCGTAGGCGTCAGGGTGACCGTGGCGCCGGATGTCGCGCTGGGCACGACTGTCATCAGTGCCCGCGTCCGCTACCAGGCGTGCAACAACACCGTCTGCTTCAGGCCCATCACGGCTGCACAGCCGTGGATCGTGGAAGTGGTGCCAGCCGGCGCTGCCGTGACGCCACAACACGCCGACATCTTCAAGACGATCGCGTTTGGCACCGGCATCACACCTCCCGTGCGCCCGGCGGCCGACCCCATCGCACGTGATCCCAACGCTGCTGCCGTCGCAGGCGGCTCAGAGGCGGAAGCGCTCGACGGGTTCACCGTCCAACTCACGACCGGCGGCTATCAGGGGGCGGAAGACTTTCTGATATTTATCAGCAACGCCGAAGCGGGCGTGACGCCGTCCGGTTTGTTCGACAACCGCGGGCCCCTGGCCATCCTGCTGATTGTCCTGGTCGGCGGACTCGCCCTGAATCTCACGCCGTGTGTGCTGCCGATGATTCCGATCAACCTGGCGATTATTGGTGCCGGTGCACGCGCGGGGTCCCGGCAACGCGGCTTTCTGCTTGGGGCCACCTACGGCGCGGCAATGGCCGTGGTGTACGGCGTGCTCGGCCTTGTCGTTATTCTCACCGCCGGTACATTCGGCACGATCAACGCGTCTCCGTGGTTCAACGTCGGTATTGCCGTGCTGTTTGTCGTGCTCGGTCTGGCGATGTTCGACGTACTCCTGATTGATTTTTCCAAGTGGTCGACCGCGTTTCAGCCGGACGCGAAGAAGCAGGGAAGTGTGGCCCTGGCGTTTTCGATGGGAGCCGTGGCCGCGCTGCTGGCCGGCGCCTGTGTCGCCCCGGTCGTGATTCAGGTCGTGTTGTTCGCCAGCGACTTGTACGCCGGCGGCAACCAGTTCGCCCTGGCGCTGCCGTTTGTCCTCGGTCTTGGTATGGCGATCCCCTGGCCCCTCGCGGGTGCCGGCATGGCAACCCTGCCCAAGCCGGGCCTGTGGATGGTGCGAGTCAAACAGGCGTTCGGCGTGCTGATTCTGGCCACCGCGGTCTACTACGGCTATCTCGCCTACACGCTGTTCGAGAACCGCTGGGTGGACGCCACCGAGGTGTCGTCGAGTGTGGACGAAATGCTCGCCAGCGGGTGGCATTCGTCGCTGGCAACCGGCCTGGCAGAGGCTCGGCGCGACGGCAAACCGGTCTTGCTCGACCTGTGGGCCACGTGGTGCAAGAACTG
>JABMNV010000219.1 GCA_013203475.1 Acidobacteriota bacterium | reverse complement strand
GCCGACTGCTCGAGCCGATTGGCTATGTGCCGCCGGCGGAATTTGAAGCGCGGTCGTATGAGCAGGCCGCAGTGGCCTGACTCAATTAACTCGCCCTCTGACATTCCCGGTACGATTCATCGGGCTTCGGCGGCACAGGCGACTACGCGTCGTCACACGGCAATCCACAGACGGCATTGAACGCGGCGCACCGGGTCCGCGACGGAGTCTACACGCCACTGCCCACCCACACCATCGACACCGGCGAACTCTACGACGTCGTCATTGTCGGTGGCGGCATCGCAGGATTGGCCGCGGCCTACACGGTGGCGAAGGACACCGGACGGTCGAAGACGCGCCTCGTGCTCGAGAACCATCCCATCTTCGGCGGCGGCGCGAAGCAGAACGAATTCATGGTCAACGGCGTCCGGCTCGTCAGACCGCAGGCGTCGAATCAGTTCGGCGTGCCCCGCGAAAGCTCCACATCGATTTCCAACGAAGCGTGGACCGACTTCGGCCTGCCACGCTCGTTCGACTATCAGGACGTTGATGCGTCGGCCGACGGCCTGAGGATTCCCCTCGACAACTACGCACACATGGACGGCGTGAATGAGTCGCAGGTGAATGTGGGTTACTACTTCGACGAATCGACTGGCGCCACCAGCCCCGCGTGGGTCCGCAACATATGGAAGAACGACCTGGCCGACGCGCCGTTCTCGCCGGCGGCTAAAGCCGACCTGCTGCGCTGGCGTCGGACCAGCGCCGACACCTCGAACGAATTCCGACGTCACCTCGACACGATGACCTACGCCGAGTATCTGGAAGGCGTCCTGAAACTGAGCCCCGAGGTCACCAAGTTCGCCGCGCCCATCGTCGGCCTCATCAACGGCGCGGGTCCAGATGCTGTGTCAGCCTTCGCGGCGGCGCAAATCGGCATGCCTGGTGTGGGCCGCGTGCGCTCCCAGACCGGTCCGCTGCCGAAGTCATTCCCCGGTGGCAACTCCACCTACGCCCGCCACTTCGTGAAGTATCTGATTCCAGCCGCCATCTCCGGTGCGCCCGGCCTGGCTGGTGTCTTCAACGGACGCGTCACCTTCCCTGCGCTCGATCGCGCGGGAGAGGCCGTGCGTATCCGGCTCGGCGCCACCGTCGTTCGGGTGGAGCACGCACAGTCGGCCACCGAGGGCGAACACGTGATGGTGGCCTACGAGAAAGACGGACAGCCGTATCGCGTGAAGGCACGCGCCGTGGTGATGGCGTCGGGTGGCGGCATGTCCCGGGCGATCCTGGCCGACATGCCTGAGGACTTGAAGCCGGCGTACGCAACCTTCCAACATGCGCCTGCGCTGGTGGTGAACGTGGCGCTCACCAACTGGCACTTTCTGCACCAACTTGGTGCACCCTGTGCACGCTGGTTTGACGATGAGTTCGGGTTTTCATGCAACATCCGACGTCCCATGACCATGGGTGCTGTGATGGCACCGATGCGACCGGATGACCCCACCGTGCTGACGTTCTATATGGGTCTGTATGCGCCAGGCAAGACCATGGCCGAACAGGTGGCGGCCGGGCGCAAGCGACTGATGGAGACCACCTATGAGGATTACGAACGTCTCATTCGCCGACGAATGACAACGATGTTCGGCAGTGCCGGCTTCGACGCCAGGCGCGACATCGCTGGCATCATTCTCAATCGCTGGGGTCACGCGCGCATCGTGCAGCCTCCGGGCTTCTACTACGGCACGAACGGCCGACCGTCAGCGCGGGAAACTGTGGCCAGCGGCTACGGCCGCATCGCGATCGGCCACTCCGAACTCGGTGGCCACCAGAGTGCCACCGGCGCGATGGCGCAAGCTCAGCGGGCAGCGCGGCAGGCGCTGACGGCGATCGGGTAGCCGGGCGGCGCCGGCGAGCGCGACGATTTTCCGGATCGCTGTGCGCTGAAGCACGGAAACAGCGTCGTCAGGCACTGGTGAGCCACTGGTCCTTGGTCCGTTGGCAAGGCGGCGGTCCAGACTGCCGATTACCTGGCCCTGCTGGACGTTGCTGTTCGTCGGCGACGACTTCACGAAGACCGATATCACGCCAGCCTGACCACAGCCTCAGAGGTTCCTGAACTACCGAATAATTCGAGGCAGCGCTCCACCGATGCGACCCGCGTGGAACTGCAGGCCGCCCTGGGCCAGTGTCTCGGACAACTCCCGTGGGTCGCCCAGATACAGCTCTCCGGCAGGGGTCAACACGGCTTCGCCGGCCTGCGCGGGCGGCAACCGGCCGACCACGGCCGTCGCCGTTTCCAGGGCAGTCCGCCAGCGTCGGGACAGTGCGGACGCGTCGGGCGGCGGCCCCTCAAAGTCCAGCGCCTCGACCTCGGAGACCGAATAGCGGGACGTTCGCGCCGCATGCTCAAGCAGCCCCTGCGGCGAAAACCCGGGGTCCTTCCCACAAGCGGCCCAGGCGAGATACCCGAGTCCCTGCAGGCGCCCATCGCACTCGATGACATCGACCCAGTCGCGCACCTCGGCTCGACCGATGAGGGCCAACACTTTGTTGGTAGCCAAGTCGAAGGGGTGCAGTGTCAGTCCCAGCTCATCGTGCTGCACGAGCGGGAAGAACCTGAACGCACTGACATGGACCCATTCGACCAGCAGCGAGTCGCCTCCCTGTGAGACGGTTGCCTGGACGAAACCCGGCCGCTCGCGGAGGAGGACGACGGCGTATCCCGCAGCCGAGAGCACCTGCCGGTCGTCATCCCATGACGCCGCGACCGCTTCGACGGTGTCGTGAAACACATCGAGATCGCGCGACAACCGCTGCGTTTCCAACGCAACGCTGAGCGCAACGCCACCGGCGACGTAGCGGTCACCCCGCGCCACGCGGCGGTCGGCTAGACGCCGGCAGATCGTTCGCTGGAAGGCGGTGAGAGCCATTGACGAAACTGCGCCGCCTCCTGAAAGGCGCGGCGGTCTCCATGCTTTTCGATCGATCGAAGAACGGCCATGCGATCGGCGACCGTCTCGGGGTAGTAGTCGGCTTTGAGAAACCACAGGCACTGTGCCCGGTGTTGGTCCACGAACTGCCTGAACGCGTCACGCATCGTCGTTCCAGTCATCACACCCGAGTCTAGCACCCCAGCAGGGACGTAATGCGGTTCGGCTCACCGCACATTCCTGAGCACCACCACTCCGCCTGGCGCCTCCCTTGGATCGGCCGAACACGATCGACTGGCCGTCATCGCTGTACTTGAAATTACTCGTCCGGCTGCGCCGCGCGGCCTATCCGTCGTCGTAAGCTGCCATGGTCGGCCGCCCCGCCTCAGGCGACCTCAGCCGGGCGGTCCATCGGCGGCCGGAACCAGAACGCCAATCCGAGCGCGCCCAGCGATGCAATGACCATGGGCACCATGAACAGGCCTCTGAAGTCGGTCACGCCGCCTGTCGTGTAGACACTCTGAATCAGCCACGGGCAGATGGAGTTCGCCAGCAACGCGCCGATGCCGAGAATCTGCAAGTTGAACAGCCCCTGGGCGCTAGCGCGAATATCCTTCGGGCAATAGGCGTCGACGAAAATGTAGACCGTGGCAAAAAAGAACGCGTAGCAGATGCCGTGAAGAATCTGGATGCCGATGATCATGGCGGCGCTTTCCGGAAACAGCGCATAGACCGCAAACCGGCCTGCGTGTCCCAGAATGCCGACAATCATGGTCACCTTCCAGCCAAGTCGCTTGAGTGTGGCTCCCAGAATGAACATCGTGAGAATCTCGGTGACCTGGCCGATGCTCATGATCGGAGCGATCCAATTGGACGCAATCCCCACGCCTCCGCTCTCGCGCGCGGTGCCGAGAAAGACACCGGTCCAGTTGAAGTAGCAGTTATGGACGAAGGCATCGACAAGGGTGACCAGCCACAACACAAGAATGAACGGCTGCTTGAGCAGTTTGAACGCCACGACCCAGGCCTGTGAATCGGCACCGCCGGACGCGGATTTGGGCTTCGCCGCGGCAGCTGACTTCGGTAACGTCAGGCTGTAGGCGGCCAGTGCGAGAGACGCCAACCCGGCCACGATGAACGTCCACCTGGTGGCAGCCTTGGCCGCGTCACCGACCAGGGGATTGGCCAGCGCGGTGCCTATCCAGTTGACGAACCCCGTGGTCTGCACGGCACTGACCGCGTCCCAATTGACGAAGATGAACGTGAACGGCCACGCCGCCAGAATCCACCCAAACGTGCCGCCCATGCGGACGATGCCGAACTCCTTGTCGGGGTTCTTCATGTTGGCAAAGGCGATGGAGTTGGTGATCGAGATGGTCGGCACATAGAGCAGACAGTGCACGAGCATCAGCAGGAAAAATGGCAGGAAGGATCGGGTGAACCCACACCCCAGGATCGCCAAACCAGCCACCAGGTGCGACAGCGCCAAGACGCGCTCGGGCGACGATGAGCGGTCGGCCCACTGGTTGCTGAAGAACATGCCGACAATCGAGGCGACCGGGAACGCATTGAGAATCAGCGACTGCTGACCGGGTGAGAATCCAAGGCTCGGCAGGTAGCCAAAGATCAGGGGAAGCCATGCGCCCCAGATGAAGAACTGGAGCGCCATCATCACGAAGAGCCGCTGACGAGTCGTCATGAAATTACCCGAATTCTGAGATGACGAAAGGCCACGCGATCGCCGTGGTCCTGCAGGGCGATGTGCCCCGTGGCCTGCTGTCCAAACGTCGGCCATTCCTTGAACTTGCTGCCGGCCACAAGCGTGGTCCACTCGGATGTGTCCCACTCGTACTCGACCACCTTCTCACCATTGAGCCAATGTTCGACGTGGGAACCGTCGACCAGCAATCGTCCCTCGTTCCACTCGCCCACCCGCCGCGACGCGTCGCGCGTGGGCGCATGAAGCGCGTAGTCGGCACCGGCAGACGTCAGCGGATTCTTGCCGTCCACATGCAACGCGTTGTCGAGCACTTGATACTCAGGTCCGCTGTGGTGGGTCCGTGGAAGGCCTTCCATCACGTGAAACATCACACCACTGTTACCGCCCGGCGGGACCTTCCACTCGAAGGCAAACTCGAAGCTCGCGTACTGATCACGAGTGACGAGATCGACGCCGTCGCCCGTGCGTGTCATCGCTCCGTCGACGACCGTCCACCCGGAGGGCACCTCGGTCTGGTTGAACCCGCGCCACTCACTGATGGTCTGGCCATCAAACAAGCTGACCCAGTCGCCAGTCGACTGCTGAGCCTGAGTCGCCCCGGCCCCCGCAGCCAGCATGACAGCCATTGCTATCGTTACGATTGTCATTCGTCGATCACGCGTCATATCCATTCCTCGATCGTCTTGGCGGAGCTCACACTTCCCATCTCCCCATCTCCCCATCTCCCCATTCGCTAAAGCGAGTAGCCATCCCTGTAGCTGCGCGTCAGGAATTCGTTGGCCGCGTCGTTGTTGGTGAACCGCATCCCGGCTGCGTCGTAGTTCAGCTTCGCGTTCGCGCGCAGCGACGCCACACCAAGCAACATGATCTCGGTCAGGTGCGCGGCGTAGGAAAACGGCGACGAGATCGTGTCGTTCCCTTTGATGGCATTGACCCAGTTCATCTCGTGCGCCTGGTTGGGCACGCGAGCCATTCGCTCGCGCGGAGCCCCGTAGGAATTGTGCATGTCGACCGGCAGCAGTCGCGGCCTGCGGCCGTACGTGTCCTGCAACATCTTGCCCTTGCTGCCAACGTAGAGTACGCCGCCTTCTCCGCTGAGTCGCTCGTCGCCAATTTCTTCCGGCTTGGGCGGCAACAATCCGCCGTCGTACCAAGTGAGCTTGACGGCCGGCTTGCCATCACGTGCCGCGAACTCGTAGTAGGTCGTAGTCGCGTTCGGGTAGCAGACACCGTTGAAGGGAGTGGAGGTGGTTTCGATCACGGTCGGCAAGCCAAGGTTCAGCCCCCACACCGGGTGATCCATGAGGTGTGCCCCCATGTCGCCAAGCGCGCCCTGGCCCCAGTCGACCCACCCGCGCCAATTGAATGGATGGTAGACCGGGTGATACTCCACATCGGGAGCGACACCAAGGAACAGGTCCCAGGCCAACCCGGACGGCGCCGGGTAGTCGCCCACCATGGCGTCAGCAAGACGACGAGTAATCGCGTTGTTGTTCCACCCACTCACCGGGCCGTCGCTGGCCGACGGACGTGGAATGCCCTGGGGCCAGAACGCCAGTGGCCGATTGGTCCAGACGTGCACTTCCTTGATGTCGCCGATGGCGCCGGCAGCCAGATAGTCCTGGCCCCGACGGGCATCGTCCTGGGAATGCCCCTGGTTGCCCATCTGAGTCACGAGTCCCTTGTCCGCTGCCTTCTTGGCCAGGTGTCGGGCCTCAGTAACTGACCAACACATGGGCTTCTGGACGTACACGTGCTTGCCGGCGTCCATGGCGTTCGACGCAATCACGGCGTGCATGTGATCGGGCGTGGCGACAATCACGGCGTCGATGTCGGTCTGCTTGTCGAGCATCTCGCGATAGTCGCGATACCGCGCCAGTTTCGGCATCTGTTCATTGACGAACTTCTTCATGTCGGCATCGCCTTCGGCCGGCGTCCACTTGGCGTCCGCCTGTGCCTGCAGCGTGGACTTGCCGAAGTTTTCCCACACGGGCCCTGTCGGGCCAGCACCGCCCCGTCGACCGCCGCCACCCTGGCGTCCGCCGCCACCGGCTCGTGGCGGTGCGGGAATGGGATAGATGCGATCGCGCCACCTGACGAGCGACCGGTCCAGCAAGGAGTCATCCACGTCGCAGATGGCGACGACGTTCTGACTCATGACGGCGGCCGTGTTGCTCGACCCCATGCCGCCGACGCCCACGATGGCGATATTGAGCACATCGCTGGGCGCCTGATAGCCGCGCCCAAGCACGTGTCTCGGCACGATTGAAAACGCCGCCCCACCGGCAAACGCCTGTTGCACAAAGTCTCGGCGCGTAACGCCGCGTGGTTTTTCATCAGCCATGACACCAACCTCGTTTGGTTAAAGAACGCTGTGGAACGGGGGCAACGGTCGCACGGTTGCCCGGGATCGGTCAAGCACGCGCCGGGCGTCAGCGCCGCACGATCGTGCCGTCTTTCATCACCAGACGCACCTGCCGAAGTGCGCTGATGCTCTGCGTCGGGTCGCCCTGCACTGCGACCAGGTCCGCCAGCAAACCCGGTACCACGCGCCCGATTTGGTTGGTCATATGCAGCACCTTGGCGTCGACCGACGTGGCCGCCTGCAGCGCGGCGACGGGTGTCATGCCGTACGCGACCATCAGTTCCAGTTCGCGCACGTTGTCTCCATGGGAGAACACACCCACATCTGAGCCGCTGGCAATGGTGACGCCAGCCGCCAGGGCCGCCTGAAAGCTGGCCCGCTTTGCCTGAACGCGGGCGGGTTCCGGGTCCTGGTCTGGCTTCCATCCGCCGTACTGGGTAATCGCGTGCCCGGCCGCCAGCGTGGGACACAACGCCACTCCGCGCTCGACCATCAACCGATAAATCTCGGGGGTCGCGTCGTCACCGTGCTCAATGGTCTCGGCCCCGGCCATGATGGCGCGCCGCATCCCCTCGGGCGTACTGGCATGGACCACCACGGGCCGGCCACTGCTGCGCGCGGTGTTGACGATCAGGGTCATTTCGTCGAGCGAGTAGGTTGGAGCCGCCTGTCCCTGTGGCCCCCAGCGGTAGTCGCCATAGACCTTGATCCAATCGGCGCCCTTGCCGATCTGCTCACGCACTGCCTTGATCAAGCCGTCCACGCCATCCGCTTCCTGCGCGCCCTGTGGCATGTCCCACTCGGGAGCAAACCCCTTTGGAGCGTAGCTGCCTGTCGCAATCAGGGCCCGCGAGGCGATCAGCAGGCGCGGGCCGGGAATAATTCCCTGCGCGACGGCCTGCTTGAGTCCGAGGTCGGCGTAGCCCGCGCCTTCGGTGCCCAAATCACGCAGCGTGGTAAATCCGGCGTCGAGCGTCGCCTTAAGGTGGTTGACAGCACGCGCCACCCTCAGGGATTGCGGCTCGTTGAGCACCTGCATATTCCACGGCGTCTCGTCGTACGGATGCAGCAGGACGTGGGAGTGGGCATCGATCAAGCCAGGCAACAGCGTGGTGCCGGGCAGGTCGATCACCTCGGCATCTGGCGCCGTCACGGTCGCTGCGGCCCCAACCGAGACGATGCGATTCCCCCGCACGTGGACGACGAAGCCTTCCTGGATTCGCGTGCCGTCAAACACCCGGTCGGGCGTGAGAAGGTATTCCTGACTGACCGACTGGCCCGGGACGACGGCCGACGACCCGGACGCCATTGCCACCATCCCTGCTACCAACAAGCCACCTGCCAACAACCCGCCCTGGCTCCGTCGCATCTGAAGTCTCATGATGTCAGGAGAATGTATCGCATGCCGCCCCCTATAATCACTGGATGATCGTTGTCACCGGCGCGGCCGGTTTTCTGGGCAGCGCTACGGTTTGGGCACTGAACCAGCGTGGCGAACACGACATTCTGTGTGTGGACACCCGACCGTCGGTGGACAGTTGCGGCAATCTGGCGGCGTTGCAGTACGCGGAGTACCAGCAACACGGCGTTTTTCTGGCCGCCATGGTCCGCGGTGAGTACCGGGGACGGTTGCGTGGCGTCATTCACCTGGGGGCGTGCAGCAGCACGACCGAGACGAACTGGACGTACCTGCGAGAGAACAACCTCGAATACTCCGAGATGTTGTGCCGCGCTACGCTGGATTCGGGCGCACGCTTCATCCAGGCCAGCAGCGCGGCCACCTATGGCGATGGCGCCAAAGGGTACAGCGATGACCACGCGGGACTGGACACGCTCAGGCCACTGAACCTTTACGGGCGCTCAAAACATGAATTCGACCTGTGGGCGCGCGACTGCGGTGCGCTCGACCGCATTGCGTCGGTCAAGTATTTCAACGTCTACGGCCCGAACGAATGGCACAAAGGCGACATGCGCTCGATGGTATGCAAAGGCTACGAACAGATTCGGGATACCGGGAAAGTTCGTCTCTTCAAGAGCGACCGCCCGGATTTTCCTGATGGGGGTCAGCGTCGCGACTTCCTGTATGTGCACGACGCGGTCAACATGACGCTCTGGTTGCTCGACCATCCCGAACACTGCGGCATCTTCAACGTGGGCACGGGCGCATCGGCAGATTGGAATCGTCTGATGCACGCCATCTTTGCGGCACTCAACACAATGCCCAAGATCGAGTACTTCGACATGCCGCTGGAAATCGCCAAGGCCTACCAGTACGACACCTGCGCCGACATGGCGAAGCTATTCGCAGCCGGGTACTCCCTGCCCGCCATGCCCGTCGAAGACGCGGTCCGCGACTATGTCCTCAATCACCTGGAGCCGGGGAAACATCTGGGGAGGTGAGGAGGCGGGGAAATTGGGGAGGTGTGGAATTGGGCGGGGCTAGTGAGACGATGAGACAAATATTCACAGGAATGGTCACCGTGGCGGTGTGTGCGCAAGCCGGCGTCACGCTCGCACAAACGACGCCACCGACAACGCCTCCACCGGCCCCGCCGGCGGCGTTTGAAGGCAGCGCGGAGTTCTCGTTTGTCGGCACCTCGGGCAATTAGGCGACGCGGACGTTGGGCACCGCCACAACCCTGGTCTTTCGGCCACGAGCCTGGGAGATCACGTCAAAGGCAGCCATGGTGCGAAGCGAAGACCGAGGGACGGTCCGGGCTCAGTCGACGACCATCTCGACAAAAGTTGCGAGGGACCTCGCCCCGCGGCTCGCCTTGTCTGCCCATCACAAGTACGCGCGTGATCGTTTTGCCGGCATCAACCGACGCAACACGATCGAGACCGGACTGACCTACGACGCGGTAGCCTCGTCCCGGCACACCCTCACGCTCGACGCCGGCATCGGTTATGCGAACGAACAACGCCAAGTGGGCAGGGACTTGTCCACGGCGATTGGCACAGGGGGCGTCAGCTACGAAATGACCCTGTCGTCGAATGCGTCCATCACCAACGAAGCCAGTGTGGTGTTCTCGCTCAACGACAGCCAGGATCGTCGGCTGGCGAATGTGGCCGGCCTGTCGGCCAAGCTCACGACGCTGTTCTCGCTCAAGGTCACGCACACGACGCGCTGGGTGAGGTCCCCGGTGCCTGGCTTCAAGAACACTGACACGATCACGGCCGTTGCCCTGGTCGCGAAGTTCTAGCGATCCACGTGCAGGATCTGACCACCGGCTCACTCTCGCGTCATCTGCTCAAGACGACCGGCTTCATGCTCGTGGGGATGGTCCTGCAAACCCTCTACGCGCTGGTGGACCTGTAATGGGTCGGCCGTCTCGGCACCGAGGCCATCGCCGCTGTGGCCCTCGCCGGCAACTTCACGTTCATCGTGCTGGCCGTCTCTCAGGCACTGGGGGTCGACGCCACGTCACTCATTTCGCAGGCGGTTGGACGGAAGGATCACTCGGAGGCACAGCACCTGTTTGGCCAGTCGCAACTGCTGGCACTCACCGTCGCCCTGCTGTTTGCCGTCTCCAGCTTCTCGCTCGAGTCGGCCTACGTCGGCGCGCTCGCCCCCGACGCCCGGACGGCTGCGCTCGCGCATACGTACCTGGCGTGGTTCCTGCCGGCCATGGCACTACAGTTTGGCCTCGTGTCGATGGGGGCCGCGCTTCGAGGCACAGGCCGGTTCGCACCAGGCATGTGGGTGCAGTCCGGCTCGGTTGTCCTCAACATGGTGTTGACACCAATCCTGATGTTCGGCTGGGGCGTGGGCCAGCCCATGGGCGTGGCGGGCGCGGCACTCGCCACGCTCATCGCCATTGCCGCGGGAACCGCCGGCATGGCGTGGTACTTTCTGCCCCACAACGCGTATCTCTGATTGGCGTCTGTTCGCTGGAAGATTGACCTTGCACGATGGCGCGCCATCCTCAAAGTGGGCATTCCGGCCGGTGCGGAGTTTGCCTTTCTCGCCGTCTACCTGTTTGTGGTGTACTCGGTCACCCGGCCCTTCGGTGCCGCCGCACAAGCCGGGTTTGGCATCGGCATGCGGGTACTGCAGTCGGGCTTCCTGCCCGTGGTCGCACTGGGAATCGCCGTCGGCCCAGTGGCGGGACAGAATTTCGGTGCAGGCAAAGGGGACCGCGTCCGCGCGACGTTTCGTGACGCGGCCGGAATAGCTGCGGGCGCGATGTTCATCTTCGCGGTCGTCGCCCACTTTTCGCCAGAGCCCCTGACCCGCCCTTTCACCACTGACCCGGCCGTCATTGCGACCGCAGCCGTGTATCTGCAGATCGTGTCGTAGAGCTTTGTCCCGTCTGGCGTGAACTTCGTCGTCTCGAGCCTGTTTCAGGCGATGGGCAACAGCATGCCCCCCCTGATTGCCGCGGGCATACGTAACGGCCTCTCGGTCGGACTGCTCATCCCGCTCTCCCGGTGGCCGGGATTCGAACTGCGCTGGATCTGGTGGCTGTCGGTCGCCGCCGTCGCCATCCAGTTACTGCTCAACGTGTGGTTGGTGCGACGGGAGTTCCGCACACGCCTTGTCTTCGGCGCATGAAGCCCCCCACGGTCATCCCTTCGGGACTTCACGTCTTCATGTGAATCGCCCTACGGGCGGCGCCGCGGGTGACCGCCGCCCGAGCCCGAGCGGCGCGGACCAAACGAACGCGCGGCGCCACCGCCTGGTCGGCTCGAGCCTCCGCCGGGCCGTGACCCGCCGGCTCCGCCCGAACGGGGTGCCGGCGCCCCACCCCCACCGCCCGCGCGCCGCTTCTTGTCCGCGGCGCGGGCACGCTCGCCCGCCTTGCGTTCGCGAATGGCTCTGATGCGCTCGGCGAGCGGAATTTCAAGCGCCCCCTGGGGCTTGGCGGTGTAGTCAAAGTCTGGCACCGTCACACGGGGCAACCGTTTGCCAACCGCCCGCTCGATGCTCTGCAGGTCCGACTCTTCCTGCGGCGACACGAATGTGAACGCGTCACCAGTGGCTTCGGCGCGCGCCGTACGACCCACGCGATGAATGTAGTCCTCGGGCACAAGTGGCACATCAAAATTCACGACGTGCCCGAGTTCCTGCACGTCGATCCCGCGCGCAGCGATATCGGTGGCCACGAGCACCCGCACGGTGCCGTTCTTGAACGCGGCCAGTGTGGCCGTGCGCTGCGGCTGCGATCGATTGCCGTGAATACGGTCCGCATTGATCTTGTTGCGCAGCAGAAAATCGGCCAGTCGATTCGCACGATGCTTGGTCCGCGTGAACACCAGCGCATCGTCCATCTCGCCCCGCTGGAGGAGTGTGAGCAGCAGCTGCGACTTGAGCTCCTGGGCCACTGGATACACGGCCTGCGTGATGCCGACCGCCGGGGCGGACTTGCGCTCGATCTGCAGCCGCGCCGGGTCCTTGAGCATCTCATGTGTGAGTTTGATAATGGGTTGCGGCATCGTCGCGCTGAAGAACAGCGTCTGCCGCTTGGCGGGGATCTGTTTGAGAATCTTGCGAATCTCCGGCAGGAAGCCCATGTCGAGCATCCGGTCGGCCTCGTCGAGCACGAGGTACTCGAGCGTCTGCAGATTGGCATACGACGCCCGCATGTGATCCATCAAACGGCCGGGCGTCGCAATGATGACGTCCACACCGCTGCGGAACGCATGTTCCTGCGGCCCCATGCCAACACCACCGATCACCGCCGCGCCCGTGATTGGCGTGTGCACCGCGAGGTCCTTGAGGTCCTCGAGGATCTGCGCCGCCAGTTCTCGGGTCGGCGTCAGGACGAGCGCGCGGGTGGTGCCACGCGGTGTGTCCATCATCCGGTGAATGAGCGGCAGCAGGAACGCCGCCGTCTTGCCACTGCCGGTCATGGCGCACGCGAGCACGTCGCGGCCCTCAAGGGCGGGCGGAATGGCATCAAGCTGAATCGGCGTGGGACGGGCAAAGCCCATTTCCTTCACGCTTTTGAGCAGACTGGGATGGAGATTGAGCGAACTAAACGGCACTGGAAACGTCCTGGCTTCCCTGAATTTTCTTGGGTCCCGATACAAAAGGGTTCCCCCGGCAAGTCCGGGGTCCAGAGGGGAAAGGCGGATCCAGTATAGACGATAGGGCTGGGGGATCGGTGCTCGGTGCTCGGTGCTGGGTGCTGGG
>JABMNV010000025.1 GCA_013203475.1 Acidobacteriota bacterium | reverse complement strand
GAAGTGGCGGAATTGGCAGACGCGCTAGCCTCAGGAGCTAGTCCGAGCAATCGGGTGGAGGTTCGAGTCCTCTCTTCCGCACCAACCTCCCCATTTCCCCACTTCCCCACCGGAGTAGCCAGCTATACTGCCTGATGGAGATTGCCCTGTTTTGAGTTCCCGCCGCGGTATTGCTCTCGTTCTGTTCCTGATCTTCCTCGCCGTGATGGCTTCGGCTGCTGGCTTGTTGATGATCGCTCTGGTTTTTGGGCCCGCACGCACGCCGACGGTGGCCTCCAACTCCACGCTGTTCCTTCGAATCCAGGCGCCCTTTCCAGAAGTGGAATCGAACAGCATCTTCGCGCCTTTTGTCGGCACGCAGCAGACATTGCGCACCGTGTTGGCGGTCATTGACCGCGCCCAGCGCGACGACCGGGTGCGTGGCATGGTCGTCATCCCGAATACCACCGGCGCGCTGTGGGCGCAGGTGCAGGAGATTCACGACGCCTTGGAGGACTTCAAGAAATCTGGTAAGTCGCTGGTGGTCTTCATGGAATATGGCGGGGCGACCGACTATCTGCTGGCGTCGGCGGCCGAGCGCATCTTGATGATGCCAGCGGGGACTCTCGACTTGGCGGGGTTGGCCACCTATGAAGTCTTCTTGCGCGGAGCCTTCGACAAGTTGGGGGTGTATCCCGATCTGCTCCACATTGGTGAGTTCAAGACCTATTCGAACACCTTCACTGAACGGGGGTTTACACCGGCCCACCGTGAGATGACGGGCTCGCTTAATCGCGACATGTACGACCAACTGGTCTCAGCCATCGCGGCCGGTCGGAATATGACTGAGGACCAGGTGCGTCTGGCCCTTGACTCCGGGCCGTTCCTGCCCGAGGAGGCCAAGGCCGCCGGTCTGACTGACGACGTGGCGTACGACGATCAAATTGACGATGCCTCGCCGGTGCAGGGCACTCGGCGTCTGGAGGGCGATGACTACACGAGTGGTTTTGTCGCCGGTGTCGGCACCGGTCCCAGGGTGGCGCTCCTGTACGCCGTGGGCACGATCGCAAGCGGGGGGAGCAGCTTCGACGGTCCAGGCGGCATGGTGCTGGGCTCAGACACATTCGTCAAGTGGATCCGCCGAGTTCGCGCGGACAGTTCGATTCGGGCGATTGTCATTCGCATCGATAGCCCAGGCGGTTCGGCGATTGCGTCGGAGGTCATCTGGCGCGAATTGATGCTGACCCGTCGGGTCAAACCCGTCATCGTTTCGATGGGCGACGTGGCGGCTTCAGGCGGGTACTACATGGCCGTGCCGGCCACGGCAATCGTCGCACAGCCCGGCACGATCACGGGCTCCATCGGGGTCGTCACGGGCAAGTTTGTTCTCAAGGGCGCGCTCGACAAACTTGGGGTCGGGACCGACGCGGTGAGCGACGGCCGCTTCGCGGAGATCTATTCGCCTTTCAGTCCCTTCACCTCAGCCGAGCGCGCGAAGGTGGAAGAGCAGATGCAGTCCACGTACGACCTGTTTCTGTCGCGCGTGGCGGAAGGTCGCGGGACGACCGTGGAGAAGATTGAGGCGATCGCCAAGGGTCGAGTGTGGACGGGGCAGCAGGCGATGGACCTGGGGCTGGTCGACGAACTTGGTGGGCTCGATCGCGCGATTTCACTGGCGAAGGAGCACGCCAAGCTTGACGACTCCAAGTCGGTGACGTTGGTCGTCTATCCGCGAAAGCGCAGTTTCACCGAGTTACTGGCCAATCCTCTCGGTGTCGGCCTGGGCGCGACGCTCGAACTGCTGACCCGTCGCCCTGAAGCGCGCATGGTCAACACCGTCATGGATCGGCTTGAGCTGTTCCGCCGAGGCGAATCGCTGACGCTGATGCCGAACCTGTTCCTGAACGCAGTCAGCAGGTAGGACGCGGGCGAGCCGACGTGACTACTGCCCGCCCAGGATCGTCGCGAGCGCCGTGTTGTTGAAGTCAATCCTCATCTTCAGCTTGGCCTTCTCCATGAAGGCGGAGAAGAACTCCTGGCGGCGCTGCTGCAGAATCTGGTTCAAGAGCGCGGGGGCTCCCTCGGCCACCGCTTCAGGTGTGACGTCGGCGCGATCAACGACCCGAGCGACCACAACGGCGTTGTCAGTCTGAATCGTGCCTGATGTGGCACCCTTCGCCAAGCTGAACACGGCATCGTCGACGGCCGTGTTGACGCCTACTTCAGGGTAGGGCATGCTTCGCGTCACCAGTTCGGTTGATTTTACATCCACACCCGCGGCTTTGGCGGCGGCCGCAAACGAACCACGCTGAGCCGCCCGCGCCATCGTTTCGGCTCGACTCTTGGCCAATACCACAGCCTTGACGCGAATCACGTCGTCGCTAACCTTGACTTTGACTTCGTCGAGGGAGGGAATCGCTGACGGCTTGACTTCTGTCAGCGTAATGAACGCAAAGCCCTGATTGGTGCGCAGTTGTCCACTGACCGCGCCCTGTTCCAGCGTGAACGCCTCGGCGGCGACCAGTGGCGCGAAGCCCAGACCGGCAAGCGGTTCGTCGCGGGAGAACAAGCCCGAGTCAGCGATGGTCAGGCCGCGGGCCTGGGCGACGCGATCCAAATCGGCCGGCGTCTGGATGTCGCTCGCGGCGTCATCCGCGATCGACTGCGCGGTCGACTGCGCCTTCTCGAACTTCATCTGGTCTTCGATCTGGGCCCGCACCTCGGCCAGAGGCCTGGTGCCTCCGGGCGTGCGTTCGGTCGTCTTGATGATGTGGAATCCGAACTGTGATTGCACGAGGTCGCTGACGTCTCCGGGCTGCATGGCAAAGGCCGAGTCCGAGAACTCCTTGACCATCGCCTCCCGCGCGAAAAACCCAAGGTCGCCGCCGTTGGGGCCCGACGTATCTTCCGAATGTTCCTTGGCCAGCGCGGCGAAATCACCGCCAGCCTTGACCTTGGCCAGGACGTCCTCGGCGGCCTTGCGCTGCGCGGCCTCGTCTTTGTCCTCGCCGGTCTTGAAGAGAATGTGGCTCGCGCGCACCTGTTCGGGCGTGGTGTAGGACGCCACGCTCTCACGATAGCGGGCTTCGACTTCTGTCGCGGTCACCGTTTGGGTCAGTCGGAGCACTTCGGCATCCACAGACAGGAAGCGTACCCGTCGTTTTTCAGGGGCTCGATAGCGCTCCTGGTTGGCGGCAAAGTGTGCATCAATCTCGGCGTCGGTGGGGGTGATTCCCGCGCTGAACTGGTCGGCGACAAAGACGACGAGGTCGAGCTGGACCTTTTCATTCTGTCGTCGGTATTCCACTTCGGCGTCTGCGTCAGACACCAGCACCCAGGCCGTGACGGCCGCTTGCAGTTTCTCGCCGAGCAAGCCGCTGCGCAACTGATCCTCGAATTCCGAGGCGCGCACGGGCGGACGCTGCAGTGCCAGAATCTGGCGGTACCGCGCATCGCCGATGAACTGGCCATTCTCCTGGAAGCCCGGCATCCGCAGGATGCGTTCCCGCAACTCGGTGTCGCTGACGGCCAAGCCTAGACGTCCCGCTTCGGCGACCATGGCTTCTTCATCCACCATCTGCTGGACGACGCGCTGGGGGATCTGCAGCTGCCGAATCATGTCTTCGGTAATCTGGCCCCCGTAGGTCTGACGCACAGAAAGGAGTTGCTGTTGGTAGAGCCGCTGGAACGTGCCCACGGTGATGCGGCGACCTTCGATGGTGGCAATGGCATCGTTCGGGTTGGTACCAATGCCTGCGGTGGTATCGAGGAAGCTGGGCACATAGAGGAGGACAAAAGTCACGACCACCAGTCCTAGACTCCATTTCAGCCAGGCTTTGTGGCGGCGCATCCGGTCGAGCATTGTCATGGGCGGGTCGTCTCCAAGGGGGCGGGACGGACCCGCGCAAAAGAGGCATTATGCCATGGTCCAGTCCAGATCGCCCGAAGTGTCAGAAAAATCAGGGCTTGCCGTGGTATAGTCGCCAATTCTGGCGGGCCGTTTTAGGCCACAACTCCAGGACGCCGACATCATGCCGGGACGACGAGAACGGGCGTCATCCACACGCCGAACAACTCAACCACGCGACGCCATCACGCTCGCGGTGTTTCACTGTGGCGGCAAGGGCGACAGTATGGAGCAGCACGTGGCGCCACTGCGGCGCACCCGACGTGTGCGATTGGCGGTGGCCCGGCAGACAGCCTCGGCTGTCCCACCGCGTGGAACCACAGGCATTCTCTGGGAGATTGTGACCGACGCCGGCCTCGATCGGCGGCGTGTCTCGCTGCTGCTTGAGCGTGCGCCTGCCGCATCCTATTCAGTCGCCGGTGACCGTCATCTGGCCGACCTGTCGCGCTCACTGGGGTTCCGGCACCATCTGACGGCACCGTTGCGCTGGCCTGAGGTGGAGCGGGCGCTCGGACTGCCGGGGGTCAAAGATCTGGCGGACCGGCTGGACCGTTCGGGTTCACGTCTGGGCAAGCTGGCGGCGAACGCGGAGATTCTTAGCGATCTCCTGCGTGCCGTCAACGAGTCGACCCAACCACACGCCGTGGCGTCTGCCTTGGTGGTCCGAGCGATGACGTGGTTGCCTGTGGCCTCGTGGTCGGTCGTGGCCGTGGAAGCGGACGGCGAAGTGCACTGGCTGGCGGGCCGCGAGGTGGATACTGCGCTGAAAGCCCCGGCCGAGGCCATCGCTGATGCCGTCGTGCAAAGCGGTCAGCCGTATGCCACGGACCGAGTGGCAGGCGATCGACGGATTGGCGAAGCGCTTGAGGCCGCCGCGCTCGGGTTTCCGCTCGTGGCCAATGGCACCATCGTTGGCGTCCTGGTTGGACTGGACCATGGGCGAGCCCGCCGTGAGCCGAAATGGTCGGCGTCGGCCGTGGCCGCCTTGACTCGGCTGGTGGAGCCTGCGGCGTTTGCCTTGGGGCACGCGCTGAGGGTGGTACGCGCAGAGGCGTTGTCGGTGACCGACGACCTGACGCAGTTGTACAATTCGAGATTCCTGCACGACGTGCTCAGAAAAGAGGCCAAGCGGTCCGTGCGCAGCGGTCGGCCGCTGTCGTTACTGTTTGTGGATCTCGACGGGTTTAAGAAGATCAACGACGCTCACGGCCACCTTTTGGGGAGTCGAGCGCTGGTCGAGGCCGCGGCCGTCATTCGGGGCGCCGCGCGTGACTCTGATGTGGTGGCGCGGTTCGGGGGCGATGAGTTTGCCATCGTGCTGCCTGAAACCGGCGATGAGGGCGCCCGCGCGGTGGCGTGCCGGTTGAGGGAGCGCATCGCCCGGTACGTGTTTTTGGCGGATCGTGGCGAGGGCAGCCGCCTGACCGCGTCGATCGGTGTGGCGACAATGCCCGCCGTGGCACAGACGGCCGACGAGGTGTTGCAGGCCGCCGATGCGGCCATGTATCAGGTGAAAGAAGCCGGTCGCAACGGCATTCATGTGTCCGGGCGAGGTCCGGTGCTGCTGTCTGTGTCAGACTTGGCACAGGACGACGAACGAGAAGAAGGGGAGCTCCGTTGAATTTGCGATCGCTTTTTTCGCTGTTTTCCAGCGATTTGGCCATTGACCTCGGTACGGCGAACACGTGCGTTTACGCGCGGGGGAGAGGCATTGTCGTCAACGAGCCGTCGATTGTGGCCATCAACAAGATTTCGGGTCACATTGAGGCCGTGGGACGTGAGGCCAAGGAGATGCTGGGCCGCACCCCTGGCAACATCGTGGCGATCAAGCCCATGAAGGACGGCGTCATCGCCGACTTCGAAGTGACAGAAAAAATGCTGGCGCACTTCATCAAGAAGGCCCATAACCGCACGATGTGGGTCCGCCCGAGGATTGTCATCGGCGTCCCTTCAGAGATTACCCAGGTCGAAAAGCGCGCCGTCAAAGACAGTGCTTATCGCGCCAAGGCCAGCGAAGTGTATCTGGTGGAGGAAGCGATGGCGGCGGCCATCGGCGCGGGGATGCCGATCGAAGAGGCGTCAGGCAACATGGTCGTGGACATCGGAGGCGGCACCACGGACATCGCCGTGATTTCTCTGGCCGGAATCGTCTACTCCAAAGCGATTCGGATTGCCGGCAATGAGATGGATGAATCGATCATCCAATACATCAAGAAGACGTACAACCTGCTGATCGGCGAGCGCACGTCCGAGAAGATCAAGATGCAACTGGGCTCGGCGTTTCCCCTCGAAGACCGCCTGACGATGGAGATCAAGGGGCGTCATCTGATTGAAGGCGTCCCCAAGACCATCACCGTGACCGATGAGGAAATTCGGGAGGCGCTGGCCGAGACCGTCAATGCCATCGTGGACGCGGTGCGGGTGGCGCTCGAGTGTACCCCGCCGGAACTGTCGGCCGACATCGTGGACCGTGGCATCGTGGTTACGGGCGGCGGCGCGCTGCTCAAGAATCTCGACAAACGGCTGCGCGAAGAAACCGGACTCCCCGTGGCGCTGGCGGAGGATCCGCTCTCGACGGTGGTGCTTGGAGCCGGCAAGATGTTGTCGAACTTTGAACTGCTGAGAAAGATCTCTCTGGATTGATCCGTTGGACCGTACGCGCCGCACCTTGGTCGTTTTTCTGGCGCTGAGCTTCGGGCACGTCCTGTTGCTGTCCGTGCAGGTGCAGTCGCGCAGCGGTTTGCCCTGGCTTCAGGCGGCGACATTTGGCGTGTTTGCGCGCGTGCAACAGGTGACGGACGACCTCTCCAATATGGGGCGATCGTTCTGGTCCAATTACGTGGCCCTCCATGGCGTGGTCGCCGAAAACGAGGCGCTTCAGATGAAGGTCCTCGATTTGGAAGGCCAGGTGCAGGCGCAGGCAGCGATCGCCAGCCAGGCCCGCGAATTGGAACGGCTACTCGACCTCCAACAAAGTGTGGCGGCGCCCACGTTGTCGGCCCGCGTGATCGCGGGCGACCCGATGCCGGGCACCATGGTTGTCACGATCAATCGGGGATCAGCCGATGGCGTGGAGACCAACATGGCCGTGATCGGACACGCTGGTGTCGTCGGTCGGGTCATCAATCGGCCAACCGCTCACGCCGCGCAAGTGCAACTGCTCATTGGTCACAACGCCGGCGCCGGTGCCATCACAGCGACATCAGAGGCGGTGGGGCCAGTTCATGGCGGAGCCGGCACGCCTCCACTGGCACTCGACTATGTGGACCTGTTGCGGGACGTGCAGGTTGGCGAGCAGGTGTGGACGTCCGGCAGTGATGGCATCTTTCCTCGAGGCTTCTTGATCGGTACGATTGAGCGCGTCGTGCGAGGCAGCGGGAGTGGGACCTACAGTGAGATTGCCATCCGTCCTGCCGTAGATTTTGCGAATCTCCAGTTCGTGCTGGTGATCCTGGCCAAGCCAGTGGGTGTCGGAGGTGGGGCATGAAGGTGTTGCTCACCGTTGCGGTGGCGTTGGTGCTCCAGATGGCGTTGGCGCGGTTTGCTATTGGTGGTCGGTGGGTATTCGACCTGGTGCTGGTAGGCGTGGTGTATGCCGCGCTCAGGTGGGGCCCAGTGGCCGGCATGTGGACGGGTACGATCGGGGGACTCCTTCAGGATGCCCTGGGGGCCGGGGTCGTGGGCATCGGCGGGTTGGCCAAGACCGTTGTGGGCGTCGCCGCGGGTGTGGCAGGCGCACAGTTTATGGTGGCCCGCCCTTTGGGGGGGGCCGAGATGGTGGCGGCCGCGACCGTCGCGCACCGACTTATGGTCCTCGGGTTGTTCGCCGTGGTGGATCAGGACTGGTTCGGTGTGCCGTGGACCGCTATGCTCATAGAGGCGGCCCTGAACGCCACGGCAGGGTTGGTGGCGCTGCACGTCACGGACAGGCTGCCGGGAGCGGTACGCGAGACACGAGCGCGCCGTCGGCCATCGTTGAGCCGAAGAAACTGGTGACCCCATGCTGACACCCGGAGCGTACGAGGATCGACAGAGCTTGCATCTGCGGCTGCTCGTGATGCAATCGGTCGTCGTCGGGCTCTTCTTTGTGTTGGCGTCGGCGTTCTGGGTATTGCAGGTGGTGCAGTACGCCGAGCTCAGCGACCGCTCCGAGCGTAATCATCTGCGCACGATTCCCCTGCGGGCCCCCCGTGGTGTGTTGTTCGACCGCAATGGGGAAGTGCTGGTTCAGAATCGTCGATCGTTTCGCATCGCCATCGTTCGGGAGCAGACGCCCGATGTGGCCGGGACCATCCAGCAACTGTCCAGGGTCACCGGCGTGAGTATCGCCGAGATCGCGGGTGTCGTGGAGCGGCGTCGCACTGATCCGATCTTTCGCCCCATTCCCGTCATTGAGCATGCGACTGACGAGCAAGTGGCGGCCGTGATTGCGCAAAAACTGGAACTTCCCGGCGTGATGGTCGAGCAGGTGCCCATGCGGGCGTACCCCGATGGTGGGTTAGCGGCGCATGTGTTTGGCTACGTCGGCGAGGTGCAGCCGGGGCAACTGCAACGCGCCGAGTTCAGCGGGCTGCAGCCTGGCGCGATCGTCGGCCAGTCCGGACTCGAACAAACCTATAACTCGTCGCTGATGGGGACGGACGGCAATCGGTTCGTGGTGATTGACAGCCGTGGTCGCGAGATTGAGGAACTCGAGCGTGAGAATCCGGTCGATGGACGGCGCGTGCAGTTGACGATTGACATTGATATGCAACGTGCCCTCGAAGAAGCGTTTGCGGCCGACGGGTTTGACGGCGCGGCGGCGTTTCTCGATCCGGCCACCGGAGAAGTGCTCGCGCTCACAAGTTTGCCGGCCTACGACCCGAACAACTTTGCTGCGGGCATCAGCAGTGCCACGTGGAGCGCGCTCAATGCGGACCCGCTGCGTCCGCTGGGAAATCGACTCATCCGGGGACTGTATTCACCCGGGTCGACGTTCAAGATCGTGATGGCGATCGCCGCGCTGGAAGAGGGCGTCATCACACCAGAGACGGAAATTTCGTGTCGCGGCAGCGCCGTGTTCTATGGGCGTAGTTTCAAGTGCTGGAAGGCGGGCGGGCACGGCCGCATGACGCTCAGGCACGCGCTGGAACAATCGTGCAACGTATTTTTCTACACCCTCGGCGAACGCATGTCGGTCGACGTCATCAACAAGTGGGCCGGTCGGCTTGGACTGGTCGGGATGACCGGCATCGATCTGCCACAGGAGAAGGCAAGTTTTATTCCCAGCACTGAGTGGGCGCTGACCGCGCGTTCTGACGGCCGCTGGTACCCGGGCGAGACAGTGTCGGTCGCGATCGGCCAGGGAGCCGTGTCGGTGACGCCCATAGGGTTGGCGACGATGATGGCGACGGTGGCCAATGGTGGGACGTTGCGGAGTCCTCGCCTGGTCAAGGCCATCGACCACGGCCAGGGATGGGAGGTCGTGCCGCTGCCGGCGCCCCGATCGCATGTGGTGATCGACCCAGAACACCTGGCGGCGGTCCGCGATGGGTTGTGGATGGCCGTCAACACGCCGCAAGGCACCGGCACCACTCGCGGTCGAATTATCGGTAAGGATGTTTCGGGGAAGACGGGCACGTCTCAAGTCATCTCCAATGACGGCAAAGCGGCGGCACAGGCGTCTGAGAGGGCTGCAGGCAGGGATCCGCGAATCTATGAAGACCACGGGTGGTTTGTGTTTTTCGCTCCGCGCGACAATCCCGAAGTCGCAGGTGTGGTGTTTACCGAACATTCCGAGCACGGGTACCTCTCTGCGCCCATCGCCAAGTACGTGCTCGAGACCTACTTTGCGAAGAAGGAAGGGCGGCCGCTGCCGAAGTACAAGTCGGCTGTGGTGCCTGCCGCGTCGGCTGTACCAGCCGGCGGTGCGCGGGCTGGTGGTGGTGGCGGCGGTGGCGGTCAGTGATCGTCGAGCGGAGACTGCTGCCGCATTTGGACTGGTCCCTGATCGCGGCCGTGCTGCTGTTGACACTCATCGGATTGCTCACGATCTATAGCGTGACCTGGAACATTCAGGCTGGTCAGCCCGGCGCCGAATTCTGGCGACAGGCCGCCTTTATTCCGGTCGGGTTTTTCGTACTGGCCATCTGCGTCGCGGTGGACTATCGCGCGCTGACCCAGCGGTCGCCGGCAATCTTTGCCGTCCTGCTGTTGGCCCTGGTGGCCGTCCTGTTGTTTGGGACGGTGGTGAAGGGGTCACGACGATGGATCGATCTTGGGATCGCTCCATTGCAGCCGTCGGAGTTCGCGCGCTTGGCACTCGCGCTCGTACTCGCCATGTTGTATGGCGATGGTCGCCGTAGCGCGCGATCCCTGGGCGAGTTGGTGTTTGGCGCCGGCCTCCTGGCGCTGCCGGCATTCTTAATCTACCGGCAGCCGGATCTTGGGACCGCCGTGACACTGGTGCCTGTGTTCGCGGGCATTGCCTACATGGCGGGTCTCCGTCTGCGTTGGCTCGTTGGCGCGCTGCTGATGACAGCGCTGTTGTCGCCAGTGATCTGGACGTACGGCCTCAAGGACTACCAGCAGGGACGTGTGTTGACGTTCCTGGACCCCTACAAGGACCCCCAGGGTGACGGGTATCAACAAATTCAGGCGCGCGTGACTGTTGGTTCGGGTGGCCTCGTTGGCAAAGGCTTTCGTCAGGGCACCCAGGGGGCCTATCGCTTCCTGCCCGAAGCCCACAACGACTTCGTGCTGGCTGTGCTGGCCGAAGAACAGGGATTTGCCGGGGTCATCATCGTGCTTGGCCTGTATTTGTTCGTGATTTGGCGAAGCCTGGAGGCTGCCAGGTTAGCCAAAGATCGGGTCGGCGCGTTCCTGGTGGTCGGCCTTGTGTCCTGGTTTACCTTCCAAGTGGTGTACAACATCTCTATGCAGGCAGGGTTGGCGCCCGTGAAAGGGTTGACTCTGCCCCTTATGAGTTATGGCGGGTCGTCGCTGGTCGCGACACTTGCCGGATTTGGTCTCATCCTCAACGTGCGGATGCGGCGGTTTACGAATTGAACGGAATTGTTTCCGTGGTGTTACACACATGAACAAGGAGATGGTGATCTCCTCGACGATCCACGAAACGCGCGTGGCCATCCTTGAGGACGATCAGGTCGTTGAAGTATTTATTGAACGGGAACAATCGCGGGGCGTTGTCGGGAATATGTACAAGGGCCGCGTGTCAAAGGTGTTGCCAGGCATGCAGTCCGCGTTCGTGGACCTGGGGCTTGAGCGCGACGCCTTTCTCTACGTGACTGACGTCATTGATCCCACTGAAGAAAGCCTCGAAGAAGACGAAGATCGGATCCCAGAGCCTGTGCCCGACGAGGAGCCCCTGGCCGACGCCTTGGCTGCCGAGTCGGAAGGCGCCGAGTCGGAAGGTGCCGACCGGACTGATGCGCCAGAGCCAGAACCCGACCCAGCGGAGGGCTCCACGCCAGCGATGGCCGTCGCCCCCGACGCTCCCACTGCCGGAGCCACTGGTGCGGCGACGAGCCAGGCCGGGTCGGGCGGTCGAAGAAACGGCCGAGAGCGTACGCCCTCGACGACCAAGATTGAGGATCTGCTCAAAGAGGGGCAGGAGGTGGTCGTGCAGGTGGTGAAAGAACCGCTTGGGACCAAGGGCGCTCGCATTACGTCGCATATTTCTCTGCCCGGGCGGTTTCTGGTCTACATGCCGACCGTCAACCACATTGGCGTGTCGCGCAAGATCGAGTCACGTGAAGAGCGTCGACGCGTCCGTGCGCTTGTGCAGAAGTTCAAGGACGAGACGGGCCTTCCCGGTGGCGTGATTATTCGGACCGCCGCGGTCAATCGCCCGGAGGAAGACATCCTGAGCGACCTGCAGTACTTCCAGGCGGTGTGGACGGAAGTGCAGCGCCGCCGCGAAACACAGCGGTCGCCTGCCGTGCTCTACCGGGAAGAGAGTCTCGTCGCCAAGTTGCTCCGCGACTTTCTGACGGAGCAGTTCACGGCGATTCGCATCGACGATGAGACGGAGTACCAACGTGTGGTGGCCCTGGTCGGTCGGATCATGCCGAACATGGCCAGCCGCGTGAAGCACTACAACAAGGACTATCCGATCTTTGAGGAGTACGGTGTGCAGGGCGAGATCGACAAGGCGCTGCGCAGCAAGGTGTGGCTCAAGTCCGGGGGCTATCTCGTCGTGAACCAGACCGAGGCGTTGGTCGCTATCGACATCAATACCGGCCGGTATGTTGGCAAGAAGACCGCTGGTCGCCTTGAAGACACCATCGTCAAGACCAATCTCGAGGCGTCGAAGGAAATCGTGCGCCAGATGCGACTGCGGGATCTGGGTGGCATCATCGTCCTCGACTTCATTGACATGGAAGACAAGAAGAACCGCCAGAAGGTCTTCCAGGCCATTGAGCAGGAGTTGCGTCGTGACCGCGCCCCGTCAAAGGCGGTTCAGGTGAATGATTTCGGCCTGGTGATCATCACCCGCAAGCGCGTGAAGAGCAGTTTGGAACGTTTGCTCACCGAACCGTGTCCCTATTGTTCGGGGACTGGGGCAATCAAGGCCAGCCCGACGATTTGCTACGACATTCTGACTGAAGTGAAGAAGGTCAGTGCCGATCTTGACGGGTACAGTCTGGTGCTGCGAGTCAATCCGGAAGTGGCTAGAGCGTTTCGGGAAGAGGGGCGCGGGGTCTTCAAAGAACTGGAAGCGACGGTTGGACGGGCCGTGACCGTGCGTCCGGACGGGCAGTTGCATCACGAACAATTCGACTTGATGGCGATGTAGTTCGCCATTATCACGGTGGGAGGCAGTGACGATGACACGGAAATCGCTCTTTTCGGCCGCGGCGTTTGCCGTCGGTATGATGGTCGCCACGGTGTGCGCGCGCTCGGCCACCGTGCAGGCTCAGGCCCCTGCGCTGGGGACCGTGCAGTTGACCATTGGGGTCATGGCCGATGGCAAGGCGTTGCCCGCAGGCTCCTATTCGCTTCGAGTGTCGTCTGACACCGTGGCACCGGTCACTGGGCAAGGGCCCGACCGCGCGACATGGGTCGAGTTCGTGCAGGACGGCCAGGTGAAGGGGCGAGAACTTGCCAGTGTGGTGCCGGCTGGCGACGTCAGGGCCGTGATGGCCGATACGCCCCCTGCCGCAGATGCGCCGAAGGCCGAACGACTCAAGGGTGGTGAGTACCTGCGGGTTTGGGCCAACCACGGTGGCAGTCACTACCTTGTGCACTTGGTCGTCGCCCGCTAGGTCGTGGGCGGTTAGTCCCGCCGATGTTCTGACTTCTTTGTCACGACCACGCTCCCGCTGAAGCTGGTGGCCGAGATGACGGCCGAGCCGTCACCAAAGGTTCCCGTGATGGTGCGGGCTCGAGATCGCCGGCTGGCCAGCGTGGTGACCTTGATGGGAAAGTCGGTGCGCACACTTCCGGAGAACGTATCGGCTTCGAGAGAAAAGCCCGTCTGTCCACTAATCGAGATGCGCACATCGCCCGAGTGCGAGGAGAACGTGTAGCTACCACGCGCGCTCAGATTGCCATCAAACACAACATCATCAGACGTTGACTTGAGCGTGACCTCGTCAGCGTCAATGCCGCGGGCGGCCACGCCACCACTGATGGAGCTCAGGACCACTCGACGCGCCTTCCCGCCGGTGAGGACCACGTCTCCGCTCACGGTGGAGGCTTCCAGCAGTCCTTGCGCAGAAACATCGCGGAGCGTGACATCGCCGGAAACGGCCGTGGCCGACGTCAATCGCGTGGCGCCTGTAATCTCCACGTCGCCACTCGTCGTGTTCACGCTGAGTTCGCCCGTGATGCCGTTGACGGTGACATTGCCAGAGATCGACTGGGTCGAGATGCGTGTGCCCGCGGGAGCCTCGACGATGTAGTTCACGTTGACGGAGTACTCCGAGCGCCCGTTGGGGTACCGCGTCTTGACGGTGACCCGACCCCCGCGTTCCTCAGATTCCACCACGACGCGTGCCAAGCCTTGCTTGGCGGCCGCGTCATCCGTGCCTCGTGACTCGCGAACAATTTCCACAACGATATTGTTGCCAGACGTGGGGCGAATCGTGATGTCTCCCGAGAGTGTTTCCAAGTCCAGCTGTCCCGCCGGGCCGACGGAGAAACGGCGCGTTTCGCGATCGGTCTGCGTGGCACGAGAGCGCTGCGACTGTCCCCAGCTCTCGACATCCCAGTGGTCGATATCCCAGTCGATCTCTCCGAGACCGTCAAGGGCGACGGCAAGATTCCGGCCAAGGCCCTCAAAGTCGCGTCGCAATTCTGGTCCGAGTGCGGAGCGAACGGCCTGGCTGACCTCAATGGCGGCCTCGCGGGCGGCTTCACTAAGTTCTTGTGTCACCTCGCGCGAGATCTTCGAATCAACATTGACTCGAACTCGCACGTCCTGCGCAAGTGCTGGGGTCGCGACGGTCATCAGGAGGGCCGCAGTGGCCAGCGTGTGTGTCATTTTTATCATGATGTTCCTTTGGGCTACGACGTCTTCTTGATGCCGATGGCTTCAGCCGCTCCAGCGGCGTCGCCTTTTCTCATTTCGTTCATCAGCACGACAGTGTGTTGCAGCACGTTGACTTTGTTTCGAAGCGCGTCAAAGAGACTGGTCCGAGCCGGTCGGCTTTCCGGGCTTTCACTGAGCGCCGTTCGGCTCTCGGCAATGGCGGAGTCAATGACGGTCAAGCTCTCCCCCAAACTTGCGAGCATCTCCGGGTCCGCCGGGGCGGCCCCGTCGTCGTTCTTGATGACCTGCTCCAATTGCGCAATTGCCAAATTCCATTCCGCCTCCGCTCGTCCCATCGTCTCTGCTACGGTTTCGACGGTGGGAGCCTCCAAGGCGTTGCCGTCCGCACTCATGTTTGTGGCAGGTTGCGCGGTGTCCGTCGGTTGGGCCAGTGCATACACGCCGAGTGTGGTCAGTACAAGCGCGGCCGCCAAGCCGAGCCACTGCCATGACTCGGAGCGCGACGTCGCGGACGCCAACGCTGGAACAGGCCTCGGCGACAATTCTTCACCGCCGTCCTCCAATCGGACGCGGCCCGCGACTTCCATTCAGATATGGGCCGGCGGCGTGATCGGGCCAAGGCTGCTCGCCAAGCCGCGCAGTCGGTCGAGGTCATCGGCCACACCCCGGCAGGTGTCACAGACGGACAGATGAGCCTGCACCTGGTCGGCTTGGATGCGGTCCAACTGCCGATCCATGTACTCGCTCAGTCTCGGCTGGATGCCGTCACACGCGCTCATCGGAGAAGGCTCTGGGGTCATGACGCCGTCCCCTGATGGGGCCGAGGGGCTGCCAATCGCGCGCGCGCAGGCGCATGCGCGCCTTGTGCAGTTGCGACTTCGACGTGCCTTCTGAGATACCCAACATTGCTCCCACCTCTCGGTGTTCAAACCCTTCCACGTCGTACAAAACGAACACTTGACGACAGCCGTCTGGCAGTTCCGCCAGCGCCCGCTCCAAATCGAGGCGATCGAGGACGCCGAGGATGGGGCCCCGGCCGCCTTCAGTTGGTCGCGCGTCTTCGGCGTCCATCGAATCGGTCATCTGCGCCGAGCGATTCGCCCGACTGCGCAGGAAGTCCAGACACAAGTTCGTCGCCAATCGGAACAGCCACATGCCCAGCGCCGATTCGCCCTTGTACAACCGGATCTTCCGGTGGGCGTTGAGAAAAATGTCTTGCAGCAGGTCTTCTGCGTCAGTGGGTCCGACCATCCGGCAGGCCAAACCGAAGAGCCGAGGGGAGTGAAGGCGATAGAGCTCCTCAAACCCGCCGGGCTCGCCAGTGGCACACCGCGCTGCAAGCGCCATATCGGTATGAGCCAGCACGTGAACGTTCGAAGAGTTAGACGAGGACATTGGGGTCAAGCGTTGCTTTGCCTTCCTTGACGGCGGAAGTCCCCCGAGAGTTCACCTCAGGACTTGGTCGAGTGGGAGCCGGACCAGCGCTTGGCGGCAAAGCCGGCGAGGCGTCCTCGTCTGACGAGATGGCCCTCGGCCACAAGCAGGGCGGCCTTGACCTGTGGGTGTCGGCCAAAGCCTCCGATGTGCCCCCCAGCACCGACCACGCGGTGGTACGGCAGGCCCGGCTCATCCGCTCGCCGCAGGATCTGCCCCACGGCCCGTGCGGCACCTGGTCGTCCGGCCATCAGCGCGACGTCGCCGTAGGTAGCCACTGACCCCGCCGGAATACGCCGAAGCACGTGAAGGACGCGCCGAGTGAACGGCGTCGGGACGGCACGGGTGACCATCACTCGCGCCTGGGGAGGACGGCGACCACGCACAAGACGGCGATGTACGCGTCATAAATCGCGCTGCCGACCGACCACCAGTCCGGAACGAATGCCGCCGTCAGGAGGGGCGTGCGATGCGCCCAATCGAACAGACCATGCAGCAGCAGGCACCCCCCGGCCAGGAGCAGCGCCTGTTCCGGCTCGCGTCGTAGTACCACCGCGGCAACGATGAGCGCCAGGATCCCCGTGGAGGCCTCAACCATGGCGCCCGGGGCAGCCGCAGCGGTGACCGCCTGTCCGATCCCGACAGCACCGGCAGCCGCCAGCAGCAGCGCTGCCCACTGTGACAAATGGAGCTGACTCACCAGCCGTTCATGGGGCTCCCGGCTGGGTCGCGTGAGCCGCCAGACAAACGCCGAGAG
>JABMNV010000024.1 GCA_013203475.1 Acidobacteriota bacterium | reverse complement strand
GTTGAAGACCTACGCGGTGCCGCTGGCCACTCAGGCCTACGAGACGTTTGCCGCCAGGTATGGACTCACACCCGAGGGGCCGATTCTGATCGAGGTCTTCTCCAAACACGACGACTTCGCCGTCAGGACGCTTGGACTCCCTGGGCTGGCCGGTGCGCTTGGTGCCTGCTTCGGGCGCGTGATCACGATGGACTCGCCGCGGGCACGCGAGCCGGGAACCTTCAGCTGGCAGGCCACGTTGTGGCATGAAATCGCCCATGTGTTCTCACTGCAAGCGTCCGACTACCGCGTGCCTCGCTGGCTCACAGAGGGGATCTCGGTCTTCGAGGAACATCGCTACAACAAGGCGTGGGGCCGTGAGTTGATCCTCGAGTATTCGCGAGCGTTGTCAGCTGACCGGACGTTTGGCGTGAAGGGGCTGGCCAATGCATTTCAGCGACCGCACGACTTGGCGCTGGCGTACTTTGAAGCGTCGCTACTGACCGAACATCTCGTGTCGATGAATGGCGACGAGGGGCTGCGCGCGTTGTTGGCCGCGTACGCGGGCGGGGCGAAGGATGTCGATGCCTTCGCCCAGGCGTTCGGCAAGACCGTCGATGAGGTTGAGACGTCGTTCGCCGTGTTTGTCGATCAGGAATATGGTGCCCTCGCCCGCGCGATGGCGGACACGCGACCCGCGGAAGAACGCACGGGCGCACAATCGCTTGAAAGCCTCCAAGCGCTTGTCGCCAAGACGCCGGGCAACTACGTGGCGCAGTGGGGACTCGGGCGGGCCCTGTATCAGGCTGGGGATCTTCCAGGCGCGACGGCGGCCCTCGACCGGGCCGTGGCGCTTGCCCCGATGGGCAGCGGCAACGAGAGTCCGCGTGCGCTACTGGCAGAGATCGCGGTCAAACAGGGCGAGGCGGCCAAAGCCCGCGGCCACCTTCGGGAGTTGCTGTCCTGGGACCACGACAATCTGACGGCCGCTCAGCAGCTAGCGTCGCTGGCCGCCGAGGCTGGCGACACGGCCAATGAAGACTTTGCACTTCAAGTGGTGGCCGACGTGTATCCCTTTGATGTTCAAGCGCACATCCAGTTGGGTCGCCGGGCGTTGGCCCGTCAGGAGTTTGCAGGCGCGTTGGTCGAACTGCAGGCGGTGATGGCTCTGGGGCCGACGAACCGGGCTGAGGCCCACGCGGATCTTGCGGAAGCCTACCTTGGGCTGAATCGGAAGGACGAGGCCAAGCGTGAAGCGCTCAAGGCACTTGAGCAGGCTCCGACGTTTGCGCGGGCCCAGGACCTGCTGCTGGCTGCCATTCGGCGTCACTGATTAGAGAAACCATGACGATGACACGGACACGTGCACGCAAACTTATTGGCGTCGTGGGATGGTGTGGGGCCCTACTGGTGGCGTCGGCCGCCGTCGCACAGCCGGTGCGGGAGGCGGTGCTGATCCAGGGGACATCCGGCGAGCCTCAGTTCGCCGAACAGCATCGGGGCTGGCTCGATCAGATGGCGACCACCTTCCACGAGAAGTTGATGCTGGACCCGGCGCATCTGACCGTGTTGGCCGAGCGCGCAGGCGACGGCGAGCTTCGGTCGACGGCCGAGAATGTGCGAGGCACGTTCGCCCGACTCGCCGGGACGCTTGAGGCGTCAGACATACTGTTTGTCATGCTGATCGGGCACGGCACCGCCGACAGTGCCTCGGCCAAGTTCAATCTGGTGGGGCCAGACCTGTCGGTGGAGGACTGGAACACGCTGCTTCTGCCCATCAAGTCGCGGGTCGTCTTCGTGAATTCCTCGAGCGCGAGTTTTCCATTCGCCAAGGGCATGACCGGCGACCGACTGATCGTGATCACCTCGACGAGTAGCTTGTCGCAGAAATATGCGACCGTGTTTGCCGATGCTTTTGTCCAAGCGCTGAACGCGCCTGCCGCGGATCTGGACAAGAACGAGCGTGTGTCCATCTGGGAGACGTTTTTCTATGCGTCCCGCACGGTCAAAAAGTATTTCGAACAGAAGGGACAACTGGCCACCGAACGGGCGCTGCTTGAGGACAACGGCGATGGCGTCGGCCGAGAGGCACTGGATCCCACAGGCGAGGACGGTACGCTGGCGACCATGACGTACCTCGACGCCGTCGTGGGGGCCAAACCCACCGACCCGGCACTCCAAATGTTGCTGCAGCGGCAGGAGATTCTGACGACGGCTGTCGATGAGCTCAAGCGGAAGAAGGCCTCGATGCCCGTCGAGGAGTACGACGCGGCCTGGGAGCAGTTGATGATTGAGTTGGCGACTGTGGGGGCCGAAATCAGGGCCAAGGGCGGCCTCGACTAACCGGGCCCCCGCGCGCTTCGTCGCGCCACAGCCAACTGTCTCGTTCGCGCCGACGGAGGAAACGAACGGTCGAGGCGCCAGCAAGGAAACCGCCCGCGTGTGCCAGGAACGCCACGCCTCCCGTGGTGGCCGCGTCCGCTGACCGTCCGAGACCGCCTGCCACTTGTATCAGAAACCAGAACGCGAGGAAGAAGACGGCGGTGATTTCGACGACCGTGATGTAGAAAATCAGGAACACCAAGACCAGGACTCGCGACTTGGGAAACATCATCAGATAGCCGCCCATGACTCCCGCAATCGCGCCGCTCGCCCCCACCATGGGGAGCCACGATGCGGAGCCGATCGACGTTTCTGCCAGAGCGGCGAATACCCCGCACAGCAGATAAAAGAGCAAAAACCGGCCGTGGCCCAACTGGTCTTCGACGTTGTCACCAAAGATCCAAAGGCTCAGCATGTTGCTGCCGAGATGGACAAGATTGGCATGCAGGAACATGGAGGTCAGGACGGCAGTCCAGGAGAACGCCGCTGGGACCAGACCGAAGGTGGTGAGGGTGTTGGTGTGGGCGTCATCGCCGCCGATCGTCGCGGCGACGTGAACCGCGACGTTCAGTCCGATGAGCAACCATGTCACGATAGGGGTGGTGCGCGACGGAATGACGTCGCGGATCGGGAAGATCATGCTGAAACTGACCGTATCGTAACCCGGGCGGGCCATCTGCCGGCGCACAGGAGTCTGTAATCTTCGTATGACGTGTCGATCGTGTGGAACCTCCATTGCCGACAAGGCCATCGTCTGTTTTCGGTGTGGCGTGCCAACGGCTGACTTGCCGTCCACGCCTCGGACGCTCGCGACCACGGGCGGAAAACCGTGGCACCGGATTCTGATTGTTTTCGGTCTGAGTGGTCTGGGGGTGTGGTTGATTCCTCTGACGCCGCCAGATTCCTGGGAGCGAGGTGCGGCGTTTGTGGCCCTGGCCGCAGCGGTGTTTGTGTCGGTCCGCGTGTCTCGGGGCCGCCGTTCCGGTAGACTGCGTCAGAAATGACTGAAGCCCAAACGTTGGAGCCGCTCCGTCTTGATGTCGTGGACGCATTGGGTGAGCGCGTGGTTCTGGTCGACAAGACTCCGTTCACTATCGGGCGTCGTGAGACTAATGACCTGCGATTGTCGGGGAGTGAAGTCTCCCGCGAACATGTGATCCTGGAACTCGTGGCAGGGGTCTGGACCGTCCGTGACCTGGAGTCGCGGTATGGCACGTCTGCCAATGACACTCCGATCACGACCCACACGATTACCGCAGGTGACCGCATTCGGCTCGGTCGGGGCGGAGGCGCAGATGTGATCGGCCACTTCGGGGCTGAGACTGTCATCCTGTCCCGCTCGTCCACCGGCGCAAGAGATGACCTTCGGCAGGTGACCGCCTTGCTCGACGGCTTCCGTTCGCTGGGCTCTGGGCGGGTGCTGCACGAGGTGCTGGCGCTGGTGCTCGACGCGGGAATCGAACTGTCGGGCGCCGAACGTGCATTTATCATGCTGGCGGGCGACGACGATGCGCTTGAGTTCAAGCTGGCCCGTGGGCGTGGAAAGGTGACGCTGACTGACACCACTTTCGGGATCAGTCAGAAAATCACCGACGAGGTGTTTCGGCTTGGTGAGGCCCGCGTGGTGGCCGACCTGCTCGACGGCGCGCTCGCCGACGTCCACCAGGGGACCGTCGCGCTCGGGATCAGAAATGTCGTGTGCGTACCGCTCAATCTCGTTCAGTACGTCGACGTGGCTGACGCGCGCACCGATGACCGGCGCATCGGGGTGCTGTATCTCGACAGCCGGGAAAAAGGGAGCCTGCTGTCGGAATCGACACGGCGTGCGCTCGACACCCTGGCTGCTGAGGCGTCGGTCGCAATCGAGAGTGCCCAGCTGTATCGAGACAAGATCGAAAAAACGAAGATGGAACACGAGATGCGCATCGCGGCAGACATTCAGCAGGCGCTGATGCCCAAGCCGCTGGTGAATCTGCGATTCGTGGAGGCCGCTGCGGCGTCCTTGCCGTGCCGGTCGATCGGCGGCGACTTTTTTGACTACCTTGATTTCGGGGTCGATGGGTTTGGCTTCATTCTGGGAGACATGGCCGGCAAGGGGCCGCCCGCTGCACTGCTGAGCGCACTGACGCGGGGAATGTTCGCCTCGCATGTGGGAGGCGTGGAGGGCCCGGCGTCGATGGTCACCATTGCCAATCAGGTGCTCTGCAAACGAGGAATCGAAGCGCGGTTTGTGACGCTGATGTTTGGAATTCTTGAGGAGAATGGCCAGTTGACGTACACGAACGCCGGCCATAATCCTCCGTTCATCGTGGGGCCGTCTGGGGTCAGGCGACTCGAAGAGGGAGGTCCGGTGGTGGGCCTGCTGGAATTTGCGCCCTACACTCAGGAGACCGTGCAACTTGCGGTCGGCGACACGATCGTGGTGTTCAGCGACGGCGTGTCTGAAGCCCTCGACGCCGAGGATGAGGAACTGGGAGACGATCGCCTGCTCGAGGCGATTCAGACTGCGACGGCGGTCACGGCCCAGGACCTGGTCGAACACCTGTTTCGCGCGGTCGATGAGTTCACGCGTGGCACGGCGCAGGGGGATGACATCACCGCGATGGTCGTACGGTTCCATGGTGCCGATGCGAAATGACCCGGACGCGGGTGTTGGCGATGATGTGGCTGGCCGTGGCCGTCGTCATCTGGAACGTGTATTTTGATCTCTGGATGTCAGGCGCTCCTCGCGAGTACCTCTTGCAGTCCGCGCTCTGGGAATTGGGGCGAGGTGCTGAGCCCGACATGGCCAGCATTATGCGCCTGGCGACTCGTGACGGCGCCATCAGAGCGTCATGGTGGGCCGCGCTTATTTTGAGCGCTGGACTCATGACTCTTCGATCGAGGAAATAGTGCACCCACTGATCTACGACTGGAATACGGTGGACACGGCCGAGCGGCCGCATCGACCCGTCATGCTTGACGACGAAACGTTGCGCGACGGCCTGCAGTCGCCGTCGGTCATCTCGCCTTCGATTGACGACAAGATTCGGATCCTGCATCTGATTGATGCCTTGGGTATCGACACCGCTGACATCGGCTTGCCAGGTGCGGGCCCGCATGTCGTGGCTGACGTGGAGCGACTGGCGCAGGAAATCGTCAGCGCGCGCCTGACGGTGCAGGCCAATTGCGCGGCGCGGACTCTTCTGGCTGACATCGAGCCTATTGCCCGCGTGTCTCAGAAGGTCGGGCTGCCGATCGAGTGCTGCGCGTTTATCGGATCAAGTCCCATCCGGCAGTACGCGGAAGACTGGACCTTGGATCGCCTTCTGGCGCTGACCGAGGAAGCGGTGGGGTTTGCCGTCAGGGAAGGGTTGCCCGTGATGTACGTCACGGAAGACACGACGCGCGCCGACCCCGAATCGTTGCGACGGTTGTACGGCGCCGCCATTCGTGCGGGGGCCTCCAGGGTGTGCATCGCCGATACGGTTGGCCACGCGACGCCAACAGGGGCGGCGGCGGTCGTCCGATTCGTGCAGTCGATCGTGGACGAGTGTGGCGGGGGCGTGGGTATCGACTGGCATGGGCATCGCGACCGGGACCTGGCGGTTATCAATTCTCTGTCGGCTTGGGAGGCGGGCGCCACGCGCCTGCACGGCGCGGCTGTCGGTATCGGCGAGAGAGTGGGGAATACACCGATGGACATGCTCCTGGTGAACCTCGTGCTCCTGGGACAGCGCACCGATGACCTCTCGCGGCTGGGCGAGTACTGCGAACTGGTGTCGGAGGTCTGCGGAGTGCCCTTGCCTTCGAACTACCCTGTCCTGGGGCGGGATGCGTTCCGCACGGCTACCGGTGTTCACGCGGCGGCTGTCATCAAGGCGCTCAAGAAGCAGGATGCCGCTTTGGTGGATGCCGTGTATTCGGGCGTGCCCGCCAGCCTGGTCGGGCGCGAGCAGGGCATCGAGGTTGGCCCGATGTCTGGCAAGTCCAACGTGGTCTACTGGCTCGAGCGGCGTGGTCTTGACGCGTCAGAGGAGCGGGTCGATCGAATCCTGGCGTCTGCGAAGGCGGCCTCAACTGTTCTGACCGAGATCGAGATCCGCGCGCTGCTCAAGTAAGTTCCGATTTTCCTCTCTGAAAACGGGTCAAATTGTGCAAGACTAACCATGGCGCGTTAGGCGTCTTCCAAGGAGACGAAATGGCAAAGAAAGCTGTGAAGAAGGCTGTGAAGAAAGTCGCGAAGAAGGTTGTGAAGAAGGTTGTGAAGAAGGTTGTGAAGAAGGTTGCGAAGAAGAAGACCGTACGCAAGGCTAACGCGGCATTCATGCGGCCGGTCACGCCGAGTGCGACGCTCGCGGCGGTGGTGGGAGCGAAGCCGATTCCGCGTACTGAAGTGACCAAGCGGTTGTGGTCCTACATCAAGAAGAACGGACTGCAGGATCCGAAGAACAAGCGGATGATCAAGGCTGATGCCGCGCTGAAGGCTGTCTTCGGTGGTAAAGCTCAGGTCAACATGTTCGAAATGACCAAACTGGTCAGCAAGCACCTGGCGTAACGCGGGGACTGCAAAAATACTTGCGGCGGCTGCACCTGCAGCCGCCGTTTGTTTTTGGACAGCTGGGGGCCCCTTCGATGGAAATTGACACCGAGGTGTGGAGAGCACGCCCGGTGGAGTGCGGCAGGCTCAGCGTGTCAGGTGGCTGACAATCTCGGGCAAAGACGCCAGCAAGACGTCGCCCACCACCTGCAGGGACGCCGCTGAGACGTGTGCGAGTGTGTCAGACGCGGTGTGCCAGTGGCCAAGGGCGTTGTAGTTATTGAGATCGATCAGGTCGACCGAAGGAATCCCGGCACGCACGAAGTGCAGATGGTCGTCTTCAATGGTGGTCTCGACGTCGGGAAACTGCTCAGCGTGTCCCAGTCTGCGCGCCGTGCTCCAGATGATGTCGTTCAGCCAGTCGGCCGAGTAGCTATCGCGTTCGAGGCGGAGTGTGCTGCTGCCAATCATGTCGACCAACACCAGTGCCTTGATCTGTGACAAGGCTCCGGCGTCGCGTGCCTGTTGCACGTAGAAGCGGCTTCCATAGGTGGCGTCACCGTCAAGGTCCCACGCCACAACGGATTCCTCGCCGTCGAACCAGATGAATTCATAGGTGAATTCGCGGGGCTCATCTTTGAGTGCCCGTACAAGCTCGATCAGAAACGCGGCGCTGGAACCGCCATCGCTGGCCCCCACGAAGGGGAACGCTTTGAAGAGTTTCGTATCGTAGTGCCCGCCGAACAGGATCCGGTCCGGACGGGTCCCCGCCAACGTCACCACGAGATTGGACATGTCCACCGGACCGTTGGGCGTGGTCGCCGTGAACGTCTGCTCGCTGAGGGTCAATCCCATCGACGAAATCTGGCGCGTGATGTAGGCGCGAGTCTGCCGAAGCGCTTCTGAGCCCGACGGCCGTGGTCCCAGCTCGACCATGGTCTTGAGGTGCGCCCAGGCGCGAGCGGAATCATAGGTGGGTACCGTCACCCACGCCGCCCCAGTGGTGGCGAGAACAACGATTCCCAAGAACGTCGCGGCACGTGGCAGCATGCGTATCCTCTCCTAGCCGCGCTTGTCGCGCGCGACGTAATCACGGCGCTCCGAGCCAATGTAGATCTGGCGCGGCCGTGCAATTTTCTGATCGGAATCTCTCAGCATCTCGTCCCACTGGGCCAGCCACCCAGCCGTGCGTGGGATGGCAAACAGCACGGGGAACATGTCAAGGGGGAACCCCATCGCCTGATAGATGAGCCCTGAGTAGAAGTCGACATTCGGATACAACTTCCGGCTCACAAAATACTCGTCCTCAAGCGCGATCCGTTCGAGTTCGAGCGCGATGTCGGTCAGCGGGTTTCGGCCGGTCACTTCAAAGACGAGGTCGGCGGTCTGCTTGATGATCCGCGCCCGCGGGTCGTAGGACTTGTAGACACGGTGGCCGAATCCCATCAGCCGACCCTCGCCAGCCTTGACCTGTTTGATGAACGCGGGGATGTGTTCGACCGACCCGATTTGCTTCAACATCCTGAGTACGGCCTCGTTGGCGCCGCCATGCAGTGGACCGTACAGGGCCGCGGCCGCGCCGGCCAGCGAGGCATACGGGTCGGCGTGGGAACTGCCAATGCCGCGCATCGCGCTGGTGCTGCAGTTCTGCTCGTGGTCAGCATGCAGGATGAAGAGCACATCCAGCGCCCGCTCGAGTACCGGATGGGGCCGATACTTGAGCTCCGTCATCTTGAACAGCATGTTCAGGAAGTTGCCCGTGAAGCTCAGTTCGTTGTCCGGATAGACGTACGGCCGACCGATCGAATGGCGGAAGGCATACGCTGCAATGCTGGGGACCTTTGCGATCAGGCGTCGAATCTGTAGCCGACGATTGTCCTCGTCACCGACGCCCTTGGCGTCTGAATAAATGGTGGACAGCGCGCCGACCGTTGACAAGAAGATGCCCATGGGATGCGCGTCGTACTGAAACCCCTCCATGAACTTCTTGATGTTCTCGTGAAGCATTGTGTGGAGCGTGAGCTCCCGGCTCCAGCTATCCAGTTCCGGCGTCGTTGGCAGTTCCCCAAACAGAATGAGGTGGGCGGTCTCGAGATACGTGCTGTGTTCGGCGAGCTGATCGATGGGGTAGCCGCGGTACTCGAGGATGCCCTTGTCGCCGTCGATAAACGTGATGCTGCTGCGGCATGACGCGGTGTTCTGAAACGCCGGGTCATACGTCATGAGGCCGAAGTCCTCGGCTGACGCCTTGATTTGCCGAAGATCCATAGCGCGAATGGTGCCCTGCGCGATCGGGAGTTCGTACTGCTGACCGGTGCGGTTGTCGGTGATAGTGAGTGTGTCGCCCATAAGAAACGCGTCGATCGGAGGGAGGGCCCTCATTCCTGGAAATCGTCTTCCGTGTGGTTGCCGTTGTGGTCGGCGACCACAAGGTAGTCTCCCTGCAGCCACCGTCCCAAGTCTGCCAGATGGCATCGTTCGCTGCAGAACGGGCGCCAAGGCGAACTCGCAGGTCGCTGGCGGCAATACACGCAGGTCGAGCCGTCAGGCATCCCTCATCATTGTACCTTGCTATTGGTGCCTGACGTCCCTCGCCGAGACCATGAAGATGACGTCTTCGGCGATGTTGGTCGCGTGGTCACCGATGCGTTCAAGATGGCGTGATATCAGAATCAGGTGCAAGGCGGGCTCGATGGTGCTGGCATCGCGAAGCATATGCGTCAGCAGGTCCCGGAAGACCTTGGTCTTGAGAGCATCCAGTTCGTCGTCCTGGGCAAGAACGCCCTGTGCCAAGGGGACGTCCCGGCGTACAAAGGCATCCAGCGAGTCACGGAGCATCGCCTGCGCCAGTTCTGCCATTTTCGGAATGTCGATAAGCTCCTTGACTGGAGGATCCTGGAGGTACCGACGGACCGCCTCTGCGATATTGACCGCCAGATCGCCCACACGCTCCAGGTCGCTATTGATCTTGACGGCTGCGACGATGGACCGAAGGTCGACGGCCATTGGCTGGTGCAGGGCCAGGAGTTTGAAACAGCGGTCGTCGATCTCGATGTGGAGATGATTGATGGCAGCATCTCCGGCCAGGACGCGGTCCATCAGTGCGGTCTCGCGGTCAACGAGGCTCCGCACTGCCATGCGCAGCCGCTCTTCAGCGAGGCCGCCCATCTCGAGCAGACGCCCCTTGAGCTCATCGAGCTCGTCCTGAAAGTGTCGTGATTGGTGTTCCATGCATAATCTCGCGGGTTATCCGAATCGGCCAGTGACGTAGTCTTCTGTCAGCTTTTCGGCAGGATTGGTGAAAAGCTTCTCAGTCGGGCCTGATTCGACCAGCTGACCCAGCCAGAAAAACGCCGTTTGGTCCGACACGCGGGCGGCCTGCTGCATGTTGTGCGTGACGATGACAATCGTGTAGTCGACCTTGAGCTGGTAGATGAGTTCTTCTATGCGCTGTGTCGCAATGGGGTCGAGGGCGGATGCCGGCTCGTCCATCAGGAGGATTTCAGGCTGGATGGCGAGCGCCCGCGCGATACAGAGGCGCTGTTGCTGTCCGCCTGACAGGGTTTGGGCGGATTCAGTCAGGCGATCTTTCACCTCGTCCCAAATGGCTGCCGCCTTGAGACTGTTTTCGATCCGTCCTTCCATCTCGCCACGATTGCGAGCCAACCCGTTGATGCGCAGGCCGTAGGCGACGTTTTCGAAAATGGACTTGGGGAACGGGTTGGACTTCTGGAACACCATGCCGACCCGTCGACGCAGATCCACGACGTCAGTGGAGGAGGAATAGATGTCCTCGCCGTCAATCAAGACCCGGCCTTCAACCCGCGTCGACGGAATGATGTCGTTCATTCGGTTGAGCGTGCGCAAGAATGTGCTCTTGCCACAGCCCGACGGCCCGATGAAGGCGGTCACGATGTTCGCGTGAAGGTTGATGGTGAGGTCGGTGAGCGCCTGCTTCTGACCGTAGAAGAAATTCAGGCCCGTGACGCCGATCTTGACCGGCGTGGTCGGCCCAGGGGAGTCACTGGTCCGGGTCACGAGCGGGCGAAGGGACGTCGTCATTGGCGGGCTTTCTGGAATCGGTCTCGCAGGACCACGGCGACGGCGTTGAGCGTCAGGAGGAGCACGAGAAGAACAATGATTCCGGCCGCCGCGTTTTCAGCGAAGGCAGGCTGAGGCAGGGACACCCAATTGTAAATCTGAATGGGTAAGACGGTGAAGGGCGACATGAGGCCCGATGGCGCAAAATCGAGATACGCCAGCGCGCCAATGGTGATCAGAGGGGCCGTCTCGCCGATCGCCCTCGACATGGCCAGAATCAGACCTGTCAGAATGCCCGGTAGCGCGCTGGGCAGCACCTGATGCCAGATGGTCTGCCACTGGGTGGCGCCCAGCGCATAGGACCCTTCACGGGCCGACATCGGGACCGTGCGCAGAGCCTCGCGGGTCGACAGAATCACCACCGGCAACGCCAGCAGCGCGAGCGTGGAGCCTCCCGCCAGTACGGAGGGGCCCATCTGGAACGCTCGGACAAACAGGCTCAATCCGAGTAGACCATAAATAATCGACGGGACGCCCGCGAGGTTGGCGATGTTGATCTCGATCAGGCGAGCGAACCGGCCGCCGCCCCCATATTCTTCGAGGTAGACGGCTGCGCCGATGCCCAGTGGCACGGCGAGCACCGCAGTCACCAGGAGCACGTACAGACTGCCAACCAACGCCGGGTAGATGCCGGCCGAGGCCGCGCGACGCGAGGGGAGGCTTGTGATGAACTGCCAATCAAGCCGGTACCAGCCATCCGACCAGATGTCGTACAACAGGGCGGCCAAGGCGACCAGCGACAGCGCGAGCACCAGGATGCTCATCGTCTGTAGCAGTCGGTCCCCGGCGAGGCGACTGGCGCGAGTACTCATGCGTATTCCTCGCGAAAGCGGCGCCGTAACCAGTCGCTGGCGAGGTTCAGTGTGAACGTCATGACAAACAGCAGCATGCCCACCGCGAAGATCGTTCGATAGCCGATCGAGCCCGTTGGTGTGTCACCCATGCTGATCTGAACGATATAGGCGGTCATCGTCTCCACCGGGCTCATCGGATTACCCGTCAGGCGTGGTTGCTGCCCAGCCGCAATGGCCACAATCATCGTTTCGCCGATGGCCCTCGACATCGCGAGGATAAAGGAGGCGGAGATGCCTGAGAACGCCGCCGGGACGACCACGCGGAGAGCCGTCTGCATCCTGGTTGAGCCCAACGCGTAGGCCCCTTCGCGGAGGCCAGTCGGCACCGCATGGAGGGCGTCCTCCGAGAGACTGGAGACGAGCGGCAGGATCATGATGCCCATGACCAGGCCTGGACTCAGCGCGTTGAACGAAGAGAGTGTCGGAAACACTGTCTGAAGGAGCGGAGTCACGAACAACAACGCGAAGTAGCCGTAGACGACGGTGGGCACTCCGGCGAGCACCTCAAGCACTGGCTTGACCACGCGGCGCACGCGGGCCGGGGCGTACTCACTGAGGTAGATCGCCGACAGCAGGCCTGCCGGGAGTGCTACCGCCATGGCGATGGCAGAAACGAGAAGGGTTCCGGTGACCAGCGGAAGGACGCCGAACTGGGCATCCGAGAACTGTGGGGTCCAGACCGTTCCGAAGAGGAAGTCTGTGATCGGCACTTCCCGGAAGAAAGCGACGGTCTCGAAGACGAGGACCCCGATGATCCCGACGGTGATCAGAACCGAGCCAGCCGCGCAGGCCTGAAGGGCACGCTCGATGGTCCATTCGGTCCACCGCCGGGACGTCCGAGTCACTACTGGTGGCCTTGCAGCAGTTCCGTCAGCGACATGCTGGACTGGGCGGCGTGGTCTGCGAACATGGTGCCGACCGTGCGGGCTGCCAACCGGGCCTTCACCAGTTCAAGCTCCGCATCGGTCAGCGAAACGTAGCCGACTTCTTTGGATAGGGCCGACGTGTTCGCGAGATAGAAGTCCAGGAACTGGGCGACTTCCGGCCGGGCCAGCTCGGCACTGTTCACGTAGATGAAGAGGGGCCGTGAGAGGGGACGGTAGGTCCCGTTCCGTACGGTGTCGAAGCTGGGCAGAATTGGTCCGGCGCCGTTATCAGGATCCTCATCGTCGACGGCGACGAGCGTGAGGCGTCCCTGGTTCTCTTCGTAATACGCCAAGCCCATGAAGCCCAGCGCGAACTCATCTCCGGCCACGCCCTGCACGAGAATGTTGTCATTCTCGCTCGACGTGTAGTCTCCGCGGCTCGCCTTCGACTTTCCATTGACGGCTTCGGTGAAGTAGTCGAACGTACCTGAATCCACCCCGGGGCCATAGAGGCTGATGGCCTCGTCGGGCCACCCTGGTCGAATCTGACTCCATTTCATGATGGCGCCCTGCGCTTCGGGCTGCCAGAGCTTCTTGAGTTCGGCCACCGTCATCGAGGTCGCCCACGAATTCTTCGGATTGACGACTACGGCGAGACCGTCGTACGCGACCGGTAGCTCAATCATGCCAATGGACGCCTGCGCGCATGCTTCCAGTTCTGAGGTGCTGACCGGGCGTGACGCATTACTGATGGCCGTTTCACCGCGGCAGAATTTCTTGAACCCACCACCGGTGCCGGAAAAACCCACAGTGACCGGTGCGGCGGCGTTGGTGCCGCGGAACTCTTCGGCGACTGCCGCCGTAATCGGAAAAACGGTGCTCGAGCCATCAATAGCGATGATCGAAGATTCGGTGGACGACGAACCATCTCCGCAGGCCGCCGCAGACATGATCAGGGACGCCAGAAAGGTGGTCGACAGGATGCGCATTCTCATGAAGATGAGCGTAGCGGCCCCCGATTTCCAGCCAGTTTCGGACGCGTAAATTCTGTGTTACATCATGCGTCGCTAGACCACCGTGCCGGGCTTGACCACGCCACCCTTGGGCACGATGATGATGCCGTTGCGAATGTAGTAGCCGTCGCCCTCGACATTGTCCAGACCCCGGTCATTGACGAGTCGCGCCCCGGCACCAATTCTGGCATTCTTGTCGACAATCACGCGATCGAGGACCGCATCCCGGCCCACCCCCATCGGGAGGTCCGTGAGACTGTTGTCATAGGTGTCGGCGCCCAAGAGGATCGAACGGGTGACCGTCGCTCCGTGGTGAATTGATGTCCGGATGCCCACGACGCTTTCACGAATTTCGCAGTTGTCCAGATAACACCCTTCGGCCACGATGGCTTCATCGATCGTGCACTGATGGATCCGAGAACCCGGCAAGAACCGGGGCCGGGTGTAGATCGGTCTGGTCGGGTGGAAAAAATTGAAGGGTGCTCCGCGGCGCGTGAGCATCAGATTCACGTCATAGAACGCTTCCACCGTACCGACATCAGCCCAGAAGCCTCGATTGAAATGCGCCTGGACACGGTGGGTACTGAGCGCGTGAGGAATAATCTCTTTGCCGAAGTCGACTGCGCGATCGCGCGCGAGCACCTCGTGCAGCACGTCGCGTGAGAACACATAAATGCCCATCGACGCCGCGAACGGTTTATCGGGGCCGACGCCGGTGCCAGGCGCGCCGCCCGGGGCCCCCGCGCGCAACTGGGCGAGACGCTCGGGTGTCGGCTTCTCTTCGAATCCCACCACTTGGTTGCTCGAATCGCACCGAAGAATGCCCATCTGCGTCGCGTCGTCAGCCGACACTGGCTGGGTGGCGATCGTGATGTCCGCGTCGCGCTCGATGTGCGACTCAATCAACTCGCCGAAGTCCATACGGTAGACGTGGTCGCCGGCGAGAATCAGGTAATAGTCGGCGTCGAGGGACTTGAAGTGTCGCGCCGCCTGCCGCACCGCATCTGCCGTGCCCTGGAACCACTGCTCGCCCTCGGGCGTCTGCTCTGCGGCCAGAACCTCGACAAACCCCTCTGAAAACAGATCCAGCCGATACGTTTGCGCGATATGGCGGTTCAATGAGGCGGAATTGAACTGCGTGAGCACATAGATCTTTTTCAACCCGGCATGCAGGCAATTGCTGATCGGGATGTCAATCAGTCGGTATTTCCCGCCAAGCGGTACCGCGGGTTTGGAGCGGAGGTGGGTGAGGGGGAAGAGGCGTGTGCCACGCCCACCACCGAGGACGATCGTCAGAACGTCGTTCATCGCGCCTATCTTAGTCCCAAGTTGAGGCCATCCTGAAATGACTCGCCGAGACTCGCCAGGCGACTGCACGCCTGAAGGCGATGATCTTGAGAGGTGGGTATTCGCGAGGTGCGGTCGGTGATCGGCCGCGTTCTCGGATAGGCTATGGGGCGGAGTTCAATTCTCGTTGCGTCTGATACCCACTTCTTCACCCCGCCGCTCCTGGACCGATCCCGCGTTCGTTCGGGCGCTCTCGGTACTCGCCCTCTTGTTTATTTTTCTCGTCGGCGTCAAGGGCCTCGGCGACGGCTTCAACCTGCTCGGCCGGGACGTGCTCGGAGCCTTCTTCAAGGCAACGACCAATCCGTTCATCGGCTTGATCGTCGGCTTGCTGGCCACGACGCTCGTGCAGAGCTCGTCTGTGACGACGACGATGATCGTCGGGCTGGTCGCGGCGCCGACCGATCCGCTGCCGATCGCCAACGCGGTCCCGATGATCATGGGGGCGAACATCGGCACGACCGTCACCAACACGATCGTGTCGCTCGCGCACATGGGACGACGGGAGGAATTCCGCCGGGCGTTTGCCGTCGCCACCTGCCACGATTTCTTCAATTTCATCACCGTCTCGATTCTGTTGCCGATCGAACTCTTCACGGGGGTCTTGCAGAGGACGGCCACAGCCATCGCGTCGAACATCGGCCACGTCGGAGGCGTCAAGTACGACAATCCGCTCAAAGAGGCGCTGAGTCTGGCACTTGCGCCGATTAAGGCCGCGACGGAAGCGGTCGTCAGCGGACGTGTCTCGGCCGTGGTCCTGATGCTCGTGAGCGGTGTGTTGATCTACATTGCGCTCTGGTTGATCGTCCGCGTGATGCGGTCGACCATGGAGCAACGAGTCGAGTCGTTCGTGACGCGCGCGCTCGGCCGAAGCATGGTGTTGTCGATCGTCGTTGGTATCGTCGCGACGGTGATGGTGCAATCGAGCTCCATTACGACGGCGTTGCTCGTCCCGCTGGCGGGTGCCGGCGTGATCTCCCTGCGCCAGGCGTTTCCCATCACTGTGGGAGCCAACATCGGCACCACCGTCACTGCGCTCCTCGCGTCAATGGCGGTGTCGGGACCCAACGCCGAGGCCGCGCTCACAATCGCCCTCGTGCACCTGTTATTCAACTTCAGCGGTACGCTCCTTATTCTGCCGGCGCCCTGGATGCGCAACCTGCCGCTCCGCGCTGCCACCGCACTCGCGGACGTCGCGACGCGCTCACGCAGGTGGGCGCTGGCGTACGTGGTTGTTCTGTTTTACGTGGTACCTGCCATCCTCGCGCTGGCCAACCAGTTTCTCTGGTAGCCTTGGAGACCTCTAATGATCCGCGAATTTATCAGCATCTTCCAATCGGGTGATCCGCTGCAGGGCGTGAGTGAACGGTTTACGCGCATGCTCACGCTCACAGGCGACATGACGATCGCCGCTGGGCGGATCTACTTCGACGGCAACGTCGACCCTGTCGCTCTCCAGAGCATCCGCACGCAGGACGTCGAGGTCAATCGGCTTGAGCGGCGAATCAGGAAGCTCATCGTCGCCCATCTGTCAATTCGACATGACTCTGTCGATTTGCCGTATTGTCTGTTTCTGCTGAGCCTGGCCAAGGATGTCGAGCGTCTGGGCGACTACGCGAAGAACCTGTCGGAGCTCGCCGAGATCGGCGGCGGTCCGCCCCCTGACGACGAATGCGTGGCCGAACTTCAGGCGATTCGCGCCAGTGTCGAGCAGATGTACCGCGACGCCCCAACCGCCACGTCGCGCGGCGACGCGGGCCTGGCTGTCCGCCACATTCAGGAGGGGCGCCAGCTCACGAAAAGGTGCGAGGCGCTCATGCGGCGGATCGCCGAAGCCGACTACGCCCCGCGGACGGCCGTCGCGCTGGCGCTGGGCGCCCGATACTACAAGCGCTTCAGCGGTCACCTCCTCAATATCTTTTCGAGCGTCGTGATGCCGCTGCACAAACTCGACTTCTTCGACGAGGATGAGATCGAGAAGAAGTAGATCTGCCACCGGCGCTTCTTAGAGGCCGGCCCAGGCCGCGGTCAGCACGCGCGTGGCGATGAGAAACAGGGCGCCCGCAGTGAGGCCTTCCAGGGCCACGCGGGCCGCCGGTCGCTCCAGCAGAGGTCTGAGTCGGTCCAGGCTGAGTGCCCACACATTGTGCACGGCAAAGGCCATCCCAACATGGGTGGAGGCCAACTGCAGGTAGTGCGCCTGTGGGGCAGACGGCGGCATGAACGACGGCACCACGGCGAGATAGAAGGTAATAATCGGCGGGTTAAGCAGGTTGACGACCAGCCCTTCCCGCCAGGCGAGGTGATGGACGTGAGCACCGGCGCCGGACAGGATGACGCCCGAGACGGGAGGGCGTCGTGGTCGAGGATGCGCCGGGCACTCTTGAGCCCCAGCCAGAGCAGATATCCACCACCCGTCAATTGGATGAGGGCCAGCAGCAGCGGGGAGCGAGAGACCAGAACCGCGAGTCCCAGGCCGGCAGCCACGGCATGGATGGAATTGCCGAGGGCGGCCCCAAGGGCGGCCGAGAGGCCGCCGCGATATCCGCCACTCAAGGTGTTTCTGACTACAACGGCCACGGTGGCACCAGGCGTGATGACCAGCGCGGCCGTGAGCGACAGGTAGGCGAGGAACAGGGGGTCCACAGCTCAGGTGCCAGCAGGCGGATCGGGAAGCAGAACAGACACGCAGGTGCCGCCGCCATCCCGGTTACGGGCCGAGACACTTCCACCATGCAGTTGGACCAGATGCCGGACAATTGAGAGACCGAGTCCCGTACCACCAGCGTCGCGCGTCCGTGAGCGATCGACTCGATAGAATCGCTCGAAGATACGACCGATATCCGCGTCGGGGATGCCCGGACCATGGTCGCTGACTGAAAGCTCCAGCACGTACCCGGCACGCCTCGAGGTCATCTCGATGTCGCCTCCCTCAGGGCTGTAGTTGATCGCGTTCTCAAGGAGATTGCGAAAGACGTCATGCAGTTTCAACGGGTCGCCATATGTGACTTCGGCGTCGAGATCGATCTGGGTACGCACGGTGACGCCCCGAGCGTCGATGGCCGGCTCCATCTCCGACACGACAGCGGTCAGTAACGAGGGAATCTGGCAGTGGGCGCGCTGGAGAAGTTCCTGTTTCGCGTCCAGGCGGGCGAGTCGCAGCAAGTCGGAGACGAGCCGCTCCATCCGTCCGGCATGTCTGGCAATCACCTTCAGAAACTTGTCGGACTGATCCGGAGTGGTCGGCCCGTCCAGCAGCGCCTCGACATATCCGCGGATCGCCGTGAGTGGTGTGCGCAGTTCGTGCGAGACGTTGGCCACGAAGTCGCGCCGAACCTGATCCGCTTGACGCAGTTCGGTGACATCGTGGAGCACCAGCACCGCGCCACCTCCCCGGCTGGCCTCCACCGGGACCACTCGTGCGATGAAGGAGCGGCGCGATTCGTGGTCGAGTTGCACCTCGGCCGGAGAAGGACGGGCGCCGGTCAACGCGGCTCCTAACAGGGTCGTGATCTCGGGGTGGCGCACCACTTCCAGGAAGTGTCGGCCCTCTGGATCATCGGGGAGGCGCAGCATGAGCCGTACGGCTGGATTACTCACGACCAGCTTGCCGGCCCGGTCGACCAGCACCGCTCCCTCGGCCATGCCCTGCAGAATGGCATCCAGGTGGGCTCGCTCACGAGCGACTTCCGTCAGGCGCGCACCGAGATCGCGCGCGGTGTCGTCAAGGACTCGCGCCACCGTCCCAATTTCATCGCGCCCAAAATCGCGTGCGGGACGCGAAAAATCACCCTGGCGGTAGCGGCCGGCCAGTGCCGCGATCGCCTGCACGCGACGACTGATCCAGATCGACGTCCCCCACGTCAGCAGCAGCGCCGCGCCCAAGCCGGCGATCAGGCCTGCCCATGCCAGTTGGCGGGCCGCGAGCAGTCGCTCCTCGACATCGGCCAGGGGGAGGGCGATCCGAACGACGGCCACGGCCCCGTTGCGGACAGCCACGGCGGCATACATCGTCTCGATGCCGGTGGTCCGACTCTGGCGGAGGTCGACGCCAAAGCCGTGCTGATGGGCGCTCACGACCTCTCTGCGCGTCGCGTGGTTCTCGAGCGCTGCCAGCCCCCGTTCGCCGACTTCCGAATCTCCAAGCACCCTGCCGGTGGCGTCGATAAAGGTGACTCGGCCGTCAATCAATTCGGCGAGGGCATCAGCTTCGGCCTGTGGGGCTGGCAGCGTCGCCCGATTCGCCAACAGTTCCGCCGCCAGCCGGGTCTGTCGCATCAAGCCTGTCTCAATGTTATGCAGCATCGTGCTGCGGACAGACCTGGTGACGAGGGTTGTGGAGACGGCCAGCGCGAGTGCGCTGGCTACGAGGACGCCGACAAATGTACGGGTGCGAAATGTCACGGGAGTGGCGCGGGGTCTTCGAGCTTATAACCGAACTGTTTGATTGTGGTGATGGCCCGGCTCAAGTAGGGTGCTTTCTCGCGAAGTCGACGAATGTGCACATCCACCGTGCGGGTGCCTCCGGTGTACTGATAGCTCCAGACGTCCGTCAGCAGCAGGTCGCGTGACAGCACCCGGCCGCGATGTTCAATCAAATACTTCAAAAGCAGAAACTCCTTGGCGGTCAGCCTCAAGTCTCCGCCGTTGAGCTGCACGGTATGCCGGTCGCTGTCGATCGCCAGAGGGCCGTAGAGCAGTACCGTGCCGACGGCCACGGACCGCTGTACCCGACGCAGCAGCGCGCCCACGCGGGCGACCAGTTCCTTGGGACTGAACGGCTTGGTGACGTAGTCGTCGGCCCCCAACTCGAGCCCGCGGATTCGATCGGACTCCTCGCCGCGCGCCGTCAGCATGATGATGGGGATCGCGGCGGTGGCAACATCCGCGCGCAACGCCTGGCAGACCTGCAGGCCGTCCATGCCGGGTAGCATCAAGTCCAGCACGATGGCATCGGGAGGCGCAGCGCGCGCCAAGCCCAGCCCGTCGCTGCCGGTCGCGGCCAGCGTCGTGAGATAGCCAGCACCCTGAAGGAAGTGCGAGATCAAGTCCGCGATGTCCGGACTGTCTTCGACGACGAGGATGCGGGCCATGGGGACATTGTATGCAACCACCCGCTCAGGTGCGCTACATCGTCTTGAGGCTTGAGCCCTTGCCTGAGGCGACGAAGGCGGCGGTCAGCAACGACAAGAGGAGGCCGTTGAAAATCATGACGGTGGGCGCGGAGTAGATGTCTGCAAAATATCCAGAGACGAGCGCACCGATGGGGCCGCCGCCGCGGAGGGCCACCATGTAGATGGCGACCACACGTCCGCGGAGGGCTTCCGGGACGGCGAGTTGGACGATCGAAAAACTCATGGAAAACAGCGCCATGAATGAAATGCCCCCCAGAAAAATAAGCACGTAGCTGACCAAGGGGGTTGTCGACCAGCCGAAGGCGGCAATCACGATGCCCATCAGGAACTGCACGGCAAGCAGCATGCGGCCCATATGCTGGAAGCGTCCGCTGAGCGCACCGATGAGCAGCGCCCCCGTGACCGCTCCCAGACCTTGGCACGCCATCAGAATCGACAGGCGTGTTTCCGGCGTGCCGCCGGCATCGGCAAGGACGGTGCGGGCAAATGTCGGGAGGAACGTCTGGATCGGCATCGCCAGAAACGTGCTGACGAGGACGAGCGCCATGAGGGTGACCATCAGGCGATGGTGGCGGACGTAGGACAGCCCCTGCTTGAGGTCCGTGAAAATATGCGGTCGGGCTCCCGCATGCGGTGTCGGTGGCTCGACCTTGATAAACATCAAGGCCACGATGACAAGAAAGAACGAGATGCCATTGAGGAAGAAGCAGGCAGCCATGCCCAGCGAGACGAGGACGGCCGTGCCCCCCATCGGCCCGAGGATCCGCGAGAGATTGAACTGCGTCGAATTCAGGGCGATGGCATTCGGCAAATCCCGGCGGGGGACCAGCGACGGCAGAAGTGACTGGTACGCAGGCCCACCAAAAGCCTGCCCCACTCCCGAAATGAAGGAGAGTGTCAGCACGTGCCAGATGGTGATTTGATCCCAGAACACCAGTGCGGCGAGAGCGAATGCTGAAAAGGCCTGAATGCACTGCGACACGGTCAGCAGCCGGCGTCGGTCTGCACGATCGGCGATCACACCGCCAATCAGCATGAACAGTAGAATCGGCAACTGCGAAACGAAGTCGTCCAGGCCCAGGTAGAAGTTTGAGTCAGTCAGTTCGAGGACCAACCAACTCTGGGCAAATTTTTGCATCCAGGTGCCGATCGTCGAGCCCAACGCGGCGAACCAAATCAGTCGAAAGTCTCGGTGGGTCAGTGCGCCAGCCATCCGGCCGCCCAAACCGCGGGGGGATTCCGGCTCCGCAGGCACGATGGGAGGGGCGACAGGGCTCGACAATGCGTGGGTAGTTTAACAGGGTCGCCAGGGGCTTCTTGTGCAGGGCCCGGCTACCTTCTTGACCGTATGCAGCGAGCCATCAATCTGGTTCTTGATGTTGTGGACGTGTGGGTGGCGAATTGCTAATTCGTCCCGTAACTCGATGATATTTCGAGTGTTGCGATCTGGGGATGTCCCGTCGGCTGTTGAAATTCAGCGGCGGCTCGGTTGACGGTGGCTACTATGCGACATTCTTCTCGGCGCTGACAAGTCCGAGCTGACG
>JABMNV010000023.1 GCA_013203475.1 Acidobacteriota bacterium | reverse complement strand
TCTTGCCAACCCCGCCCTTCAACTGCGCGACTGTGAACACTTGTGACATCGTGATTCCGTGACTTATTGCGTGTGTTTGTGACAGTCCGACAGTCTCAGGGTCCCTACGATACGCCAGGATCGTCAAAAGCGCTTCCTGGTAGGTGTGCGTGACTGTCACGCAATCACGCAGTCATAGTGTCAGGCCGTGGCACGTTCGTGCTTCAGTCACTTCCAGAAGCGGGTGCCTTCAAGCGCGGCCTCCCGTTCCCCGTCAGACAATAAACCTGTGCGGCCGTGATCTTGGTCCCTATATCCTTCAGCGCCTGACACTGTTAGTTGTCGTGGGTGTAGCCGCGTCTTTACGCAGCCGATCGATGTGCGTGTGGCATCGTGGTGCGGTCTTGGTACCAGGTCCACATCGGGTCCCAGCGGCCTGACTGGACGTGGACGCGCAGGTTGAGGATTTGCTGTCCACCGTCCCGACTCCAGCGCATGCCGCTGCGCTTGAGGCGGTGGCCAACGAGGGTTTTGGCGGCAGCTTCGACGGGGCCGCTGGAGATGATCAGGCCCAGAGCGCGGTAGCCTGCGTAGTCCATCTTGTCGCGATTGTTGCGGAAGTAGCCCAGCTCTCGGGTCGCCGCCTTGTGGTGATCGGACCCCAGACGCAGCTTGCGGCGGTGGTAGGCGATCGAGCGGATCAGGCCATCGATGGCGCCCGCCTCGTGCCGCAGCTTGTGCCGCCAGGTGCGATACCAGTGATCGGCTGGAGCCGACGACTTGCCGAACAGTTGCTCGGCCGCCTTCGACACATGCTCGGTCGCATGGTAGAAGTCGAGGATGCGCGTGAAGCCGTCGAACACCGGCTGTTCATCGACGACGCGCCAGATCTCCCGCTTGCCGTCGGCCAACACCACCAGGTGCTGGAAGCTGCCGCGCTGTTTCGCCTCGACCGCCTGTGCCACCAGGCCATCGATCAGGGTCACCATCTTGGCCTCCGGCATGCGCGCCGAGTAGCGCACGTCGACGCGAACCGGATCTTCCGTCTGTGGCTCCAGCGGCGTCTGATAGGTGGCCACCATGCCGACACTGGCTTCCTTCCAAGCCGTCGGCGAGGTGTCGCCCTCTGACCCGGTGGGGCGCTCGGCGGGACGTCCGCGTTTGCACGCCGCCTCGCGCAGGGGCACGGTGACACCGTCCCAACTGACAACAAGCGTATCGCCATCGACGTTGAGCGGTGCCGTCGCTTGCAGCGCCAGCTCGAGCTGGTCGGCGTGATCTTCGGCGCATTGTCCGACGCGACGCAGCACGTGCTGGATCGCGGTGCACGACGGCGCCTCCGGCAGGACCTCGCGCAGGCTCTGCTCCACCTCGCTGGGCACCAGGCGAGCGCCCAGGAACGCGGTGATGCGCTCCAGCTCGGGGACCATGAAGCGGCCCACCATGCCACAACGCTCGTCCAAGGGCACGCAACTGGGCCCGCCACGGTCCGGCTGATACAGCCGACGCGGCACCACGACCTTGCCCCACGGCGTCAGCCACTCCTTGTCCACGTCCTGCTTGAAGCGATACAACAGACCGCTCCTCACCAACACTTCGTCGTCGATCTCACAAGCCCGCGTGAAGCGCGCAAAGCCCGCTTGTCCCACGCCGTGAAGGGCCGACCCGAACTCCGCCATCGCCTGCCGAAACGCCGCCGTCGGCTCGGCGTCGCTGGCCAGCTGCTGCTCCCAGCGCTGCACAACTCGCTGCAGATTCGTCACCGCCAAGCTCAGATCCTGTGTATCTTCCATCCGGGACCCCCTTCCGGGTTTGGGCGTAACTGGTTACACCCAAAGTACATACGTGCCCGCAATCGGGGTCCCACTTTCTCTCATCCCCTGCGTAATTCAGAACGACCACCCATTGACAACAAGGTCTACGGTTTCAATCGTGGGCCGGTGGCGGTACTCGGGATTGGCCTCGAAGGAGATCAGGTTATCCTCGGCATAGGCCACGACATAGGGACCCGAACCCATCGGTTC
>JABMNV010000218.1 GCA_013203475.1 Acidobacteriota bacterium | reverse complement strand
ATGAGCTTCGCGCAACATCCCTCCCATGAGACCAGTTCCAGGCTTGGGTGGCGAGGTCGCTTGAGAGACGGCTCACAGGAACAGCGATAGGCGAAGTGCCGGACACTCGACCGTTCTTTCATCGTGTCGAGACGATGCGCGGCATCGGTGCAGCGGTCGTCGCTGCGTGGCGAACTTAGAGATCCCGAGCCATCTGGGTCAGCAGTGCCTCGACGGCATCGACCTGTGCCAGTGGGGAGAAGCATTGAAGCGCGCGCGCGCGGCCGGCCGCGCCGAACCGGCGCCGCAGATCCTGGTCTGTGAGCAACTGCACAATGGCGTCAACGAACCGCTGCTGATTGTCGGTGGGCACCACGAACCCCGTGGCGCCATCGAGAACGGACTCGGGCACTCCGCCGACCTTGGTGGCGACAACGGGCAGGCCAATCGCCATCGCTTCAGCCACCACCAGGGAGAACGATTCGTTGACCGACGTCACCACAAGAAGATCCAGCATGCCCATAACTGCTGGCACGTCGTCCCTCCGGCCGGCCCAGATCACGTTCGGGACGACGCCGAGTTGATTGATCGCCGCCTTCACCTGAGCCACGTAGTCGGCCGGGCCGTCGCCGACGAGAAGCAGACGCGCGTCCGGCACCGTGCGCAGCACTGCCGCAAACGTGCGAACCAACTCGACGATCCCTTTCTCGCGGAAGATGCTGCCGACCGCGCCGATCACTGGAACCTGGTCGTCGAGCGCGAAGTGCTCGCGCATCATCCGACGGTTGCTGGCTGACGGTGGAGCAAATCGCGTGAGATCAACGAACGGGCGTATCACGTGCAGACGCGCCGGTGCGACCCTGTTGTACCGACGTTGAAAATGACGCACGGCTTCCGACACCGCGATGACGGCATCGTTGAACATCCAATGCGGCTGCAGGCGACAACTGTGGGCTGTCGCCACGACCGGAGCCCGGATGAACCACTTGAGCAGCACTCCGAAAAAGTGCGCGCGGCTCATATGGGTGTGCACGACGTCGATCGCACACTCGTCCACAAGCGCGCCAATGCGGCGGAGCTCATCCGTGGGCCATCGGTGCAGGTCGGACAGGACCAGATTCACCCGTTCGTTTCGGACTTCGTGTGCGATCCAGGCGCCGGGCCTGCAGACCAGCGTCACGCAGTGCCCTCGCGCACTCAGTTCTCGGCACAGGCTCAGCGTATGGATAACGGCCCCATTGACCGATCGGCCGGAGACAATCTCCAGAATATTCATGGCCGATTCGACGAGGAAGGCCATCTTCGGTACCCGAGCGTCCAGGCTTTCCGAAAGCCATCGACGCACGCAACCCATTGTCCAGCGGCGAGCTCATGCGCATCCAGGTGATGCATTCCTCGCGCGTTCCACCCGCGTCCGACGCCGCTGAGGATTGGCGTGGATTGCACTGGGCGCTCAGCGTATTGGGTCGGCGTCAGCGCGATGATCTCGAAGGCGTGAACGCCCATCCCGTACGAGTCGGTGCAGTCCTGCGCAAACCTGAGGAGCCGGTGACCCGTGTCAATGATGCGACCGGCCGATCGAGCCTGGGCTCGCGCGTCACGGACAATGGGATTCTGCGGATGAGGCGTCCAGTCGCCCTTGAGTGTGTCGGCATGAAATACCGAGCACGTCGCATCTCCAGGGAAGCTTGTGAACAGCCACCATCTTCCGTCATGCCTGACGATCGACGAGTCGGTGAACGCCGCACCCGCCAGCAAGGTTCGCTCGAAGACCCACCCGTGCGGAAACGTGCGCGCGCGGTAGAGACGAACCTCGCGCTGGTCGTGCGTCTCGGGAATCATGTAGTACTCGGAATCCCATCTGAATACGTAGGGGAACGAAAGGTGAAACGGTTCCTGGAGCACGATCACACCTCAAAGAACATGTGCCACGTCGAGTCGGCGCGGAGCATGAACGGGTCCGCCACGAAGCGGGCCGGGGCGTCGGTGACGTGACGGGCTGTGACCACAGGATTGACGAGCCCCCGTGGGGCCTCGAGCGTCAGCGGGTCGGCGCCCGTGTAGATGCCAATGCTCCACTGT
>JABMNV010000217.1 GCA_013203475.1 Acidobacteriota bacterium | reverse complement strand
GATCGATCACGGCCCCCCCCATTGCAGCATTACAGCATTACAGCATTGCCCATTCCCCCATTGCCCCATTGCCCCATTGCCTCCTTGCCTCATTGCCTCATTGCCTCATTCCTCCCAGGTATGACCCCTGTCATAACGCCTCCTGAAAGGCTCCCGTTACCGTTCGGAGGTCATGAGTTTGCACGCGCGTTTACCGGACCTTGAGCATTGGAAAGCCCAGGTAAAGTGTCAGACTGGCTGCCCGGTTCAGACCGATGCTGGCCGATATGTGCAGCTCATCGCCAACGGTCAAGACAAAGAGGCCTTCCTGGTCGCGCGGGCTCCCAATCCTTTTGCGTCGGTCTGCGGTCGCGTCTGCGCGGCACCTTGTGAGGACGCGTGTCGGCGGGGGGCGATTGACTCGCCCGTATCCATTCGCGCCCTGAAGCGGTACGTCACTGAGCAGTATGGGGCCGAGTCGGTCAAGCCTGACACCCAGGACGAGTTGCGGCCCGGTGGCGTGCACGACGGCAACCGCTATGTCGATCAGCTCCCGCTGGGTTCGCAGATCAAGTCTGCCGGTCAAGCGCCCCGTCGAAAAGTGGCCGTGATTGGCGCGGGCCCCGCCGGAATGGCTGCCGCGCACGACCTCGCGCTGCTGGGGCACGAGGTGACCGTGTTTGAGGCTGGCAGTGAGCCCGGCGGCATGATGCGCTACGGCATTCCGGAATACCGGCTGTCGCGCAGTCTTCTGCGAGCCGAGATCGACAAGATTCTCGCCCTGGGTGTGACCCTGAAGTTGAATACGCCTCTGACGCCAGCGTTTGGTTTGCCGGACTTGCGTGCAGAGGGGTTCGAGTCGGTCTTCCTCTCCGTTGGCGTGTCTCGGGGTCGTGACCTCCAGATTCCAGGCGTCGAACTTGACGGCGTCGTCAAGGCCGTCGATTACCTGCTGAACATCAACCGCGGCTTCCGCATGGACCTGGGTCAGCGCGTGGTCGTCATCGGTGGCGGGTTTGTCGCGTTTGATGCGGCGCGCACCGCACTGCGGGTAGGGCGGGAAGACGAGCTAGATGCGCTTGAAGGTGCCGCAGATGCCCGGGCGAAAGAGGCGTTCGACTCAGCGCGGGCGGCCCTGCGCGGTGGCGCTGCTGAAGTGACCATGGTGTCGCTCGAGCACTTTGATGAAATGCCCGTGCTGCGCACGATGCAGGGGCACGACGAATACGAAGAAGCGCAGAAGGAAGGCGTCACCTTTCTCACCCGCCGGGGGCCACGCACGTTTCTGGGCGCCCACGGCCGGCTCACGGCGATCGCGCTGCGCGCGGTGCAGTCGGTGTTCGACGAGTCCGGGCGGTTTGCCCCGGTGTACGACGAAAATGACGTCATCACCGTTGAGGCCGATGCCTGCATTCTTGCGATTGGCCAACAGCCAGACCTGTCATTCCTGACGCCGGCTGACGGCATTGATTTGCACCCTGCGGGGACCATCCGCGTCGACCCGGCAACGCTGGCGACCAGCGCCACTGGTGTGTTCTCGGGCGGAGACGTCGCGTTTGGTCCTCGCAATCTCATTCAAGCTGTCGCCAATGGAAAACTCGCGGCCCGGTCGATTCATCGATTCCTGACCGATCACCGTGCGCGCATCGAGACACGCCTTGAGGTCGAGGCCATTCCTACAGCCACCTACCGCATGGCGACCGGTTTTGAGAAGGCCGACCGCGTGGCGGCTCCCACGCTCGACATTGGGCGCCGTACCGGCATCGCGGAAGTGGAAACGGGCTACGGCAGAGACGCGGCGGTCGAACAAGCCGAGCGATGTCTGGTCTGTCACGTTCAGACCATCTACGACCCCGAGTTATGCGTGTTGTGCAACCGCTGCGTCGATATCTGTCCTGAGTACTGCCTGGCCTTCGTGCCCTTTGAAGATGTCGCGATGCCCGACGGGGAACGTGAGGCGGCCCAGGGGCGTGTGGGCGACACGTCGTTGCCGCTGACGGCCATGGTGAAAGACGACGAGCGGTGTATTCGGTGCGGCTTGTGCGCCATTCGGTGTCCGACTGGCGCGATGACGATGGAAAAGTTCTCAATTACTGAGGCGTGGGCGGAGGAGTCATGAGTGCGAACGACCGTCGGGAGTTCTTGATCAAGCTGGGCACAGGCGCCGGTGTCTGTGCGCTGGCAGCCCAAGGTGTGGCGTCTCTGCGGTCGCTGGTGCCGAACGTGTCGTATGACGCGCCCACCACAGTGAAACTCGGGCCGGTGGCGGACTTTTCCGACGGCTTGAAATTTCTCGCCGATGAGCGCCTCTTTATTTTTCGCGATGGCAACACCTTTCACGCGGTGTCGGCGGTCTGCACCCATCTGGGCTGCACCGTCCGGGCCGAGGCGCTCTCGCGTCCCGAGACCGCCACTGTGGGCGGCGCGCCGCTCCGGCTCTCGCATCAATTCAGTTGTCCCTGCCATGGGTCGCACTACAGCGGCGATGGCACCAACCTGTCTGGGCCTGCGCCCAAACCACTGGCCTGGTTCCGGCTCTCGGTGGCCACCGACGACGGCCAGTTGGTGGTCGACCTGGCGGACGAAGTCGAACGTGACTTCCGGCTGACGGTCTGAGGGAGATGTTCATGTCGTTGTTCACAAAACTCTTGAAGCCCTTTTCGCTGGCGGCACCGGCGAGTGCCGAAGCGCCCGGGGTGCGGCCGCGGCTGTTCTGGAGCTTGTTTCCACGTTCTGATCGGGACGCGGGCGATGCCGTCACATCGAATTTTCTGCTGCACTGGTTTCCGGCCAAGGTGTCCAAGGCCTCGATGGCGTGGAACTACTCCTTCTGGCTTGGCACGATCACGGCTGCCCTGTTTTTGCTGTTGACGCTCTCCGGGTTGCCGCTGCTGTTCCTGTATGTGCCGTCTGTCGAGCGCGCCTATCAGTCCGTCAAAGACATCGAGTACGTCATTACGTTCGGTCGGTGGATTCGCGCGGTGCATCGCGTTGCGGCACACGCGATGGTGATTACCGTCGTGCTCCATCTGGCGCGAGTATTTTTTACCGGTGCCTACAAGAACGGCATTGCCCGCAATCAGCACCGCGAATGGAACTGGGTTCTGGGCGTGGTGATGTTGTTGCTGACCTTGTTCCTCTCGTTTACCGGCTATTTGCTGCCGTGGGACCAGTTGGCGTTCTGGGCGGTCACGGTTGGCACCAATATCGCGTCGGCCATTCCATGGATTGGTCCCCAGGTCCGCGAATTACTGATTGGGGGCCGCGCGATCGACCAGGCCACGCTCATTCGCTTCTACGTGCTGCACATCATCTTTCTGCCAGGCGGTCTGGGGATGCTCTTTGCGTACCACATGTGGCGCGTGCGCAAGGACGGCGGTCTCGCGCGTGCTGATCGCGAGGAAATCGCTGAAAGTGCTCGCGAAGTGACGCCGTCGCCGACCAAAACCTATACGTTGCTTGGCGTGGCGAAGGGGACCGCGCCCACCGTGACGGCGCGATCGCTGGAAGCCGCGAACTCGAACGTGAACGCCGTCCCCGACCTGATGCGCCGCGCGATGATTGCGACGCTGGGCACGATCGCGGTCATCAGTATCTTGTCGGTGTTCATTGCGTCGCCGCTCGAAGAGCCCGCCAACGCGCTCATTACGCCGAATCCGGCCAAGGCGCCGTGGTATTTCCTCTGGCTCCAGGAAATCGTGACCGACACCACGATTCATCTGGGCGCGTTCACGATCAACGGCGCGTTCATCGGCGGCGTGGTGCTGCCGGGGCTGATGATCGGCCTCCTGACGGTGTGGCCGTGGCTCGACAAGAGTCCGCGTGAGGTCACGGGCCAGTGGTTCCCGCGGGTCCGGCGTACCCAGAACCTGGTGTTCATTCTGGTGATTCTCTTCGTGCTGGTCCTGACCTACGTCGGCATGGAACTGCGCGGTCCGTACTGGGAGTTCTACTGGCCGTGGGAAATCTGGCCCACCGTGCCGGGGAGGATTTGACCATGGAGCAACGTACAAATTCTCCGTATCCACGGCTTGACCGACCGATTCTGGCCATCGTGGGACTGTTGCTGATTCTCTCGTGTGCCCTGTTCTTTGCCAGTGACCGCGCGCATGACTGGCGGTATTACCAGATGGCGTTCAAGACCGAGGTGGCGCAGACGCTGGGCGCCGATCGCGCCGACGCCGTCACCACTGGCATCCAGCAAATCTGGGTGGCGGAATTGGGTCGGGCAGACCGCTGCATCACTTGTCATCAGGCCACCTCGTTCAAGGGATTCGAGCAAGCTGAAGAGCCATTCCGTACCCACCCGGTTGAACCGCTGAAGGACCACCCGGTGGAGAAGTTCGGCTGCACGGCGTGCCACGGCGGTCAGGGCTGGGCCGTTGATGTTCGTGAGGCGCACGGCGAGGTGGCGCATTGGGAAGAGCCCCTGTTGAGTCGAGCGCTCGGCGAGGACTATTCGCTGTCGGGCAACAAGGGCGCGTTGATTCAGATGAACTGCAACATCTGCCACCGCTACGACCGCGAGACCAAAGGGGCCGATGCCATCAACCTGGCGAAGCGGCTGGTCGATGAAAAAGGCTGCCGGGCGTGTCACACCATCAACAATCGCGGCGGCCGCATTGGTCCTGATTTGACGCGGGTAGGCGAGAAGGCGCCAGAGCAGTTCGACTACTCGCGCATGTCCGGGCAGAACACGGCGTTCGCCTGGCACGTGGCGCACTTCAAGAATCCCAAGGCGGTGTCGACTGATTCGACCATGCCGATGTTTGGGTTCAACACCGAACAAGCCCAGGCGCTGGCGATGCTGGTGTTGTCGTGGCGGCCTGAAGATGTGCCGGCCGCGTATCTGGCCGGTGCACCGCGAACCGACACGCCAACGCCGGAGCAGGCGGCCGAAGAAGAGCGTATGCGCACCGGGCCCGGCGCGTGGTTTGTGGAGACCGGGTGTTCGACGTGTCACTCGATTCAGGTCTACGGCGTCAAGTCGCCCGCGCAGATCGGTCCAGACCTGTCAAACGCTGTCGAGGACGTCCAGTCACGTTTCGGCCGCACGATCGACGATTTCCTGGCCAACCCCACTGGCACGATGTCGGTGGTGTTGTCGCGCCAGATCATCCTGACACCGGAAGAGAAGGCCGTAGCGATTCAGAAGCTGCGTGAAGCATTTGCACTGTACGAACAACAACGAGCGGAGAAGGAGCGATGAATATGGATAAGCACCGATTAGCACGAGTGAGTACCTGGCTGGCCATCAGCGCGGGAGCGTTCCTGGTTCTGGCGTACAGCGCCTGTTCGCCCAGCGCCCCTCCAGGCAGCGGACGAGCCGGCGGTTCGTCTGACGCCGCGATCGCGGCCCAACGGACTTACGTGGCGCCGGGTGATCTGGACGAGTACTACATGTTCTCGTCCGGTGGGCACTCGGGCAACATCTATGTCTATGGTCTTCCGTCGATGCGTCACCTGTCGACCATTCCGGTCTTCACGCCGTATCCGGCCACGGGTTATGGATTTGATGACGAGTCAAAGGCCATGCTGGGGGACAAGTTGACGTGGGGCGATGCGCACCATCCGGCGCTGTCAGAGACCGGTGGGGACTATGACGGGCGCTGGTTGTTCATCAACGAGATGAATGGTCGCGTGGCCCGCATCGATCTGCGCGACTTCAAGACGAAACAGATCTACGGACCCGTACCCAACATCTCCGGCAACCACGGGTCATCGTTCCTGACGCCCAACACCGAATACATCATGATGGCGAGCCGGTTTTCGATTCCCATCCCGAAGGGTTCATATGCGCCCATCGACAAGTACGCCACCGAATACAAGGGCGTGATCGCGGCATTGAAAGTGGATCCGCAGAGCGGCAACATGGACCTCGCATTCCAGATCCTGATGCCGCCGCTTGACTACGACATCGGCGACTCCGGCAAAGTGGCGTCCGATGGCTGGATGTTCTACACGTCCTACAACTCTGAGCGTGCGACCGGCCCGCTCGAAGTGACCGCGAGTCAGCGTGATCGTGACTACATCGCCGCTGTGAACTGGAGGGCCGCCGCTGAGGCCGCCGCCAGAGGTGAAGGCGACATGATCGGTGGCGTGCGCGTGATCGACCCGGCGAAAGTGCCGGGCCTGGTCTACCTGATGCCGTGTGGCAAGTCTCCCCATGGCGTCGACGTGTCGCCCGATGGCAAGTACATCATTGGATCCGGCAAGCTCCAGGGCGTGACCACCGCGTTCAATTTCGAGAAGGTCCAGACCGCCATTCGGAACAAGGACTTCGAGGGCGATGAAGACGGCATCCCGGTCTTGACGTACGAATCAATCAAGGACGCCGAAGTGGAAGTGGGCCTTGGGCCGCTGCACACCCAGTTCGGACCCGACGGCATGGCGTACACGTCGTTGTTTGTCGATAGCGCCATTGCGTCGTGGCGGATTGGCGAATGGAAGGTCATCGACAAGGTGCCCGTGTCGTATGCGGTGGGGCATCTCGCCGCCGCCGAGGGCGATACCGTCAGCCCGGACGGCAACTTCCTGGTCTCTCTCAACAAGTTGTCCCACGGTCGACATCTGAGCGTTGGTCCGTCTCAGCCCGAATCGTCCCAGCTCATCGATATCGGGGAAGAGAAAATGAAGCTGCTCTACGACGCGTTCACTGAGCCCGAGCCGCATTACGCGCAGATCGTCAAGGCCGACAAGATCCACCCGATCGAGGTCTACCCGAAGGAAGAGAACACGCATCCCCTCGCTGTGTGGGACCTGAAGGATACGGGCGTCACGCGCGTGGGTAATCGCGTGACAGCCAAAGTCATCGCCGTGCGGTCCACCCTGACACCGACGGCGATCGAGGTGACGGAAGGTGACATCGTGACGATTGCCGTGACCAACATCGAACAGACGACTGACGAACTGCACGGATTCGCCCTGCTCGACTACAACATCAACCTGGTCGTGGACCCGGGTGAAACCAAACAGGTGACGTTTGTCGCTAAGATGGGCGTATACCCGTACTACTGCACGAACTTCTGCTCGGCGCTGCATCAGGAAATGCAGGGCTACTTGATCGTCAAACCGCGTTAGGGCCAGGGGTGCTGGGATCCTGGGGTCCCAGCACCCAGCACCCAGCACCCAGCACCAAGGATCCATATGCCCCCCATCCTCGAACGCACTGCCAGGCGACTCCATCGGCCCGTCGGAGGGTGGCCCCGACTCTGCTTTCTTCTGGCGGCCATCCTGGTGGTGACGGCGCACTTCCTGCCACTGTGGAATCTCACGATGTTTGCGCCCCAATATCCGGACGCGCTGCGGCTGGACATCTTCGACCACGCGCTGGTGGGCGGCAATGGTGGGCAGGACCTCAAGGAGATCAATCTGCTCAACCACTACATCGGGATGCGCGACCTCGCGATTGAGGACTTCACCGAGTTCCAGTGGATGCCGTTTGCGCTCGGTGGTCTCGCACTCCTCTTCGTCCGGGCCGTCGTCTTTGGGACGCTCAAGGAATTTGTAGATGCCAGCGTGATGTTTGTCTATTTCGGCGCGTTTTCGCTGTGGTCGTTTGGCTACAAGCTCTATCGCTACGGCCACGACCTGGCCCCCACGGCTGCGGTGCGGGTGGATGGCTTCACGCCGCCGATGTTTGGGCACAAGGCGATCGCCAATTTTGACGTGTACTCCTATCCGCAGGCCGGCACATACGCGATGCTGGGTGCGATCCTGCTCGTTGGCACCGGCTTGTGGATGGCGTGGCGGGCCGAAGACGACGTCGGCACGGGGGTGTCGACTTGATGAGACGAGTGACTTTCCTGGCCGGGCTTGCGACGGTCTTGTCGCTGGCGGCGGTCCCGTTGGCTGCGCCTCAGGACGCGCGGCCGGTGCAAGTGCCAGCGTCCATCGTGGCCCAGGGAGAAGAACCCGCCGGCGGACTTGAGGGTCGACCCAGGCCAGAAGAGTCGTCTCCGCTGCAACGACGTATCGACACCGCGCAGCCAGGTGATCGAGTCGAAGTCGCCGCCGGCACCTATACGGGAGATCTCTACATCGACAAGCCCATCCACCTCGTGGGCATCGGCCGGCCCTTGCTGGTGGGGTCTGGCCAAGGCAGCGTCGTTCGCATTCGCGCTGACGACGTCACCATTGAAGGGTTTGACATCGATGGATTGCTCGGGGGCAATCTCGCTCGGGATTCATCCGGCGTGCACATCTTCGCGCACCGCGTCGTCGTGCGTGACTGCCACATTGTGCGGGCCCTGTTCGGGGTGTACCTGCGTGAGGCGAACGAGGCCCTGGTGGAAGAGAACACGATCACGGGCATCGAGGGCATGGCTCCAGGTGAGCAGGGGTCGGGCATCCATGTGTGGAACACCGTGCAGTTCACGCTGCGCAACAACACCATTCGGTATTCGCGCGACGGGTTCTACATTCAGTCGTCGCACTGGGGCCTGGTGACCGGCAATCGTGTCAGCGATATCCGATACGGCCTGCACTACATGTACTCCGATGACAATCGGTTCGAAGACAACATCTTCGAGCGAGGAGCGGCGGGTGCAGCGCTGATGTACTCGCGCCGCCTGGTCTTTGCTCGCAATCGATTTCTTCACAACCGTGGGTTCGCGTCCGTCGGGCTGTTGCTCAAGGACTGCGAAGACGTGCTCGCGGTTGACAATCTCGTGGCTGACAACGAACGCGGGTTCTTTATCGACGGTGCCATTCGTCACGTGTTTCGCCACAATCTCGTGTCCACCTCAGATGTCGCGCTGGTGGTCTACGATTCGTCGCACGACAATCGTTTTGAAGGGAACGCCTTCATAGGCAACCTGGCGCCGCTGCGCTTGGTCGGACGCCGCACCGACACCGAGTTCGACGGCAACTACTGGTCAGAATTCGACGAACCGGACCTGGACGGTGACGGTGTGCGCGACCAGCCGTATCGGCTCTCAAACGTCTTCGATCATCTGCGGGGCAATCTGACGGCCGCGGATTTGTTCGCCCAGGGATTGGGCGCCTCGGTGCTGGCCAAAGCCGAACACGCGTTCCCGGTGCTCAGGCTTGCTGAGGTGATGGACACGCGACCTCTCACGTATGCGCCGGCGCGGGGCGACATTCCGACGATGCCGCTTGTGGCGCAGGGGGCGACTCGGGCGGGTTTGGCCCTGTCGGCGCTGGCTGTCTGCCTCGGCTTGATGACACTGGCATCCGGGAGGCGCCGATGATTGCCTTCCGCGGATTTGCCAAGACCTTTCGCGGCGTCGAGGCCGTCAAGGACCTTTCGTTTGTCGTCGAACCTGGCGAAGTGGTTGCCCTCCTGGGACCGAACGGGTCTGGCAAGACGACGTCCATCAAGGCCGCAGCCGGGCTGATCCGTCCGACCCGTGGCGATGTCCTGGTCGGTGCGCCCGGCCGGCCGTCGACTGACGCCGATGCGCGGCATTCCTGCTCGTTTCTTCCGCAACGTGTCACGTTTCCCGACTCGCTCACAGGCAGGGAAGTCGCCGAGTTCTATTGCCGCTTGCGCGGTCGTGATCTGACCCGCATCAAAGAGGTGATGGCACTGACGGGGCTCAACGGTGCCAGCGCGCGTGCCGTGGGTACCTATTCCGGCGGGATGACGCAGCGACTGGGTCTGGCGGTGGCGATGGCGGCGCAGGCACCCATCCTTCTGTTGGATGAGCCCACCGCGGCGCTCGACCCCGATGGCACATGCGCGTTCTACGCCCTGGTCGAATCGCGGCGCGCAGAGAAGCAGACGGTGCTGTTCAGTTCGCATCAAATGGGTGACGTGGAGCGATTGGCCGACCGATTCGCCGTGCTCGTGGCGGGGCGGCTGGTGGCGTCGTTTACCGCACGGGAGTTGACGTCGCATCTCGCTGACCGCGGTGTCATGAAAGTCACCGTGGACACACTCTCGGAACAAGTCCTTGCTCGAGTGAGAGCGTTGGCGCCCCACGCCGTCCTGGCGGCCGATCAGGTGATCGTGCCAGGGGCAGCCTCCGTGCGACTCGCCGTGCTCGACGTGTTACGCCAGCAGGGGGTCACGATTCTCGGCTGGTCCGCAGAGGAGGGCCGGTTGGACGCCTACTACCGTGAGCTTGTGGGAGCGACGCAGTGAACGCGATGCGCGGAAGAGTCCTGGCGGCGTGCAGTGTCCTGCTGGTTGGCACGGCCGCGTGCGCCAATGATGCACTTGAACCGCAACCGCTGGACGTGGGACGCCAGACGTGTGCGCACTGCCGCATGACCGTATCGCAGTCCGAGTTTGCAGGACAGCTGATTGTCTCGGGCGAGGTGCCCCTGTTCTTCGACGATCTCGGCTGCCTCGCCGCCTATCTTGCAGGGGCCGACCCGAGTGACTCAACTGACTCGACTGACGAGACCGGCCCCTTGCATGCGATCTACGTGATGGACCACTCCAGCAAGACGTGGCTGCCTGCCTTGTCCGCCGTGTTTGGGCGCGTGGCGACACTGGCGACGCCGATGGGCTCTCATCTGGTGGCGCATGCGTCCCTTGCCGCGAAGGATGCCGACACCGATATGACGGGCTGGACGCCGGCGATGCTCGATGATGTCGTGCCGCCCCGATGGAGAAGCTCGGCGCGACCGGAGGGACGGCAATGACGGCACACGTGGTACCCCGATTGGAACTCATGCGCCTTTGCGCCTTCCAGGAACTGCGCCTGTCCGTGCGGTCTCGATGGACACAGATATTCGCCGTGGTCTTCGCCGTCTTGGCGCTGGCTGTGGCCTCGTCCGGCT